>JALELN010000191.1 GCA_022771765.1 Lachnospiraceae bacterium
GATGCCTTCATAATAGCTGTAGGGCACATGCGAATGATTCTGATCCGTTGCTGTCATCCGCTGATCCGTAATATGGAAAAATTTTGCCCGGTCACGCGTATCATCCCAGGTCACATCCACAATGTACCAGTGATCCCCATAGCGCACTTCATTCCATGCATGATCCGTGCTTGATACGGAAATACAGTCAATGCCGAAATAGTTGCACAGCATGGAATACAACTTCGTATAGCCGGCACACACGGTCTCGCCCTTTACCAGCGCCCCGTAAACCGTCTGGGTATAATAGGGATCCGTCTTATCCTTCAGCACATCATCGCCACTCATATAGGTCAGTTCATCACAAAGCAGCTCATGAATCTGTGCTTCCGTTTCAAAGGTGATGCCCATATCACTCACCTGTGCCTGCAATGCTTCCAGACGTGTTAAAATATCCTGCGTCACCGCCGCGCGGCTGCTGCCGTCCGCAAATGCACCGTAAACCCCCAGTGCACAGGTGTTATTATTCGTCGTGAATAGAATCGTATTCAGAAAATAATACTGTGGATTTGCATAGACAAACAGCGCCTGTACCTTCTTCACCTGCTCGGTGCTCAGACCAAGCGTGCTCACTTCCTTTGTCCCGCGACGCTTATTCCCATTCGGTTTATAGGTTTCAGCGTTCACATCCGGCGAGGTCAAAAACTCCCCACAGACAGCGTCCAGTCTCTCATACAGCAGCTGCTCCTTCGCAGACAGCTTACTGTAATAATAGTCATTACTATAGCAGTCCCAGTCGTACTGGCGTAGCTCCGGCCGGATGCTTCGCAGCGTATTGGTCTCATATGTATGGTCTAATGTATCGTCTGAGCTGACATGCTCTGCCTGTTCCGTGACAAATTCCATCAGTCCGCCCGTCGGCAACGCCGGATCCGGCTCCCGTCCGGCAGCGGACACCACATCCTGTGGCAGCGCAGTAACAGCCAGCGCGGCAGCTATCACCCCTGCCGCAAAGCGCATGCACTTTTTTCTCTTTCTTCTTCGATTGTTATTATGCATCTTAAACATCCCTCTCAAATCTCCCATTCCAATAACCGCCGGCAAAGCGCCAGTTCTTCTTCCGTCGCCACACTGTTCTCAAATTTTACCCATCCGTGCTCCTCTGACGGATTCAGAAGATCGGCTACCGCGATCCGTCTTCGCATCTCGCGCGCAGTCCCGGCTCCGCCGTCAAAGATCGTCACTGTATCACCCACGATGTTCTGAATCATCTTTCTCGCAAAGGGATAGTGCGTGCATCCGAGCACAACAGAATCCAGCTTTTTATCCAGATACGGACCCAGCAGCTCCAGCAGAAAATCATGCAATTTTTCACTTTCCAGATCTCCCGCCTCGACAAACTCCATCAGCCCCGGGCAGGGAAGGGGATAGATCTCCGCTTTTTCCTCATATCGCGCCATCAATTGTCTGAATTTCTCCTGCTGCACCGTCATTGGTGTGGCCATAACAAGCACACGCGGATGCTCCTTCTGCAATGCGGCCGGCTTTAATGCCGGCTCAATGCCAACGATCGGAAGCTGCGGGTAGGTACTGCGCATCAGACGCACCGCCGCACTGGTGGCCGTATTGCACGCGACAACCAGCCCCTTTGCGCCCTGCGCGAGCAGCAGCCTCGCATTTTCAAACGTCAGCTCCCGCACGGTCTCCAACGGCTTTGTACCATAAGGCGCATGCTTCGAATCTCCCAGATAAATGTAATTTTCATTGGGCATCACCCGAATCAGCTCCCGGAGGACGCTGATCCCGCCCACTCCGGAGTCAAATACGCCGATCGGCTGCCTCTTTTTCTCCTCATTCGTCGTCATAGCACACATCCAAATCTACATTAATATATTTTCCATAGTCATCCAGAATGCCATCCACCTGACCGGTGCTGGAATACTGCCACATACACACATTGCCACCACCCGCATAGCCATGACCAAGGCTCTGGCTGCGATAGCGCGCAATCCAGATATCAACATTTTCCGCTTCCAGCTGACTCTGATCAATGTAATTGTTCAGCCAGTTGAGGTTTGCATATACGACAAAACGGTATCCTGCTTCCTCAATGATCCGCTTGTATTCCAAAATGAGCTGCGTGCGCGCCTTTTTGCTCATATATTTGAGCTGGTTCTCGCTCTCGAGATCCAGCGCGATCGGATAAGCCAGCTCTCTGCCATCCAGAAGCTTCAGCAGCTGTGCTGCTTCTTTCGTGCCCTCCTTGACCGATTTTGCCAGCGTATAGCAATATACGCCAACCGGTATTTCCTGCTTCGCAGCACCTTCATAATAGTTCTCAAACTGTACATCCTTCGTTGTTCCATGGGCGAGACGCAGCATCGCAAACTTGATGCCGGATGCTTTCACTGTCTTCCAGTCAATTGCGCCCTGCCATTTGGAGACATCCATGCCATTCAGCCGGCAATCAGTCACTGTGACATTGACGCAGACGCGGATTGTGTCCAGACTGGCATAGATCTGTGTTTTGCCCTGCGCGACACCCACAACCGTGCCATCCTCGCTAACAGACGCAATCCCGGGATCCTCGCTGCTCCAGATAATCGTGCCCGGAAGCTCCGTAGTCGCACTCAGGCTGCCCGTCACACCGGGTCCCAGATACAGCGTACGGGTATTGACCTTCACTGAACCGATCGTGATTGACAGGGCTTCGCTCTTCTCGCTGACATGGGATCCGTTTACCGCCTCAACACGATACGTATATGTTTTTCCCATAATCCGTCCGGGATCCGTATAGTAGTTTGTCGTGAGTTTTGATTCGATTTTTGTGTATTTGCCACTCGTTCCTTCTGCCCGGTACAGCCGATAATACTCTGCGGATTTCACCGGCGACCAGTTCAGGGATACCGCGCCCTTACCATCCTGCGTGAGTGCCAGATCACCCGGTGCCTGCGGCGCTGTCCACTGTGCCTGTGCTGCAGACAATTCGCCGTCTGTCCTCGTTCCCTTGATCGTCTTATAAACGCCGACCTTATAGTAATACTGCGTGCCTGCCTCCACCGCTGTATCTGTCCAGCTTGTACTGTCCGCACCGGTCTGTGCCATCTGTTCATAACCGCCGTCTTCGCTCAGGCTGCGGTAGATCACATATCCATCCATCTCCGGCACGCTGCTCCAGCTGACCGTCAGCTGATTGCCGGTGCTGTTTTTTACACCGGAAATCACCGGCGTTCCCAAATTTGCCACAACGCTCTGCGGCGCTGAAGCCTTTCCCGTCACTTTCTTTCCATCCGGGTTATCATGCACAGGTATAATCTTGTAATAATATGTCACTCCGGTCTGCACTTTGTTCGTAGCAGATGTCCCTCGCACAGTCCTCACTTTTTTATAACCGCCGGTCTGTGTCGTGCTCCGGTAAAGACGGTACAAATCAGCACCTTCCACTTCATTCCATTCCATCGACACCAGATTCCACGAAGCTGCCTCCAGCTTTGTAAATGCCGGCACCGAAAGTGCAGGTCGTACCTTTACCGGCCCGGAAACCGCTTTTCCTCCGTCCGCACTTTTTACATACAGACGATAATAATAATTTTGCGCCGTGTGCAGACCGCTCGCCGTATAGCACATCTCCTGCCCTACTTTTCGCGCGGCAACCGTCTTATAATGCTTCTTATCCGTTGACTGCTGCAGCACATATTTCACCGCCTGATCCGTCATTTCCCATGTGACTGTCACGGAATCATATCCGGTTGCTTCCACCACCGGTATCGGTGCCGCGAGCACCGGATCTGCTTTTGCCGCCGAATCTCCCGCTGCTTCTGTCTCAACCGTTTCGTTCACTGCCGCCAAAGCCGTCTGCGCAGGTGCGCACAATGCAATTGCCATAACACCCAGACCGGCTGCAAATATTTTCTGTATATATCGGTTCATAAATCCTCCTGTACCCTCTTATCCATTTGTGCTTTCAACTGTAGCGTTTTTCCATATACTCTCAGTTTGCAATAAGTGTATCAAAAAACGCGCAGAAAATCAATGCACGCCCTGTTTCTGCCTACATCTGATGCCGTACCACCAGATATTCGTTATCCAGCTGGTAATACGGACAATTATCAAACGTACCGGTTAAAAAACGCACCATATCATCCTCATCAAGATTCATGTCACAGACATAGCACTCATCATCCTCATCATACACAAAATTCACACAGGAATCACAGTTTGATACTTCCTTCATTTTTCGCTCCTTTCATCCACCGGCTTATTTTTCCCGGTTCTTTCCGTAAATGGAAAATATATTATATTAAATATATACGATAAACCATCTGATTGCAAAGGGGTTGCGGCCTGTGAAAAAAGAAAAAAGCCCCGGATGCTACACAAATTGCAGATCCGGGGCTCACAGCCGTAAACGAATGCTTTACCTGATAAACACTCGTTCCTTCATATGAAATTTATATCCTACTACAGAGTACTATTTCCGGCATAGTACGGTCCGGGCACCTTTGTGCGCAGCACCTTGTACAATTCCACGCAAGTATACTGATAATACGGATTTACCCAGAAAATTCCTACCAGATTGAATGTGATGGCAGCTAAAATCTCCCATAAAATAAATGACAGATCCAATACGAATGCATCCCACTTCTCACCGTTCATCATCTCGGTAGACAGACGCTTCGCCTCAGCAAAACTGAGGTTCGGATCCTCTGCCAGCAGATACGGAATCATGCGGTACTGATATGCCTTAACAATACCGGGGATAATAAACAACAGTGACCACAAAAAAATAAACAAATTCTGCAAAAAGATTACAGATACGGTATTCATATAGTTATTCTTAAACGCATATCCCATGTTGTTCAGATCTGCACTACCGTCACTTGCATGCAGAAAATACTTCTTGCATCCAACCTGCAACGGATTAAATACAAAGATGGACAATACCAATGATACAATCGCAACCACCAGAAGAACAACTGCCGCCAAACCGAGTATGAATGCCACCATACCCGTAAATCTTCCTCCGATTCCGTCAATAAACTGATTTCCGGTCAACTCAGTCGTATCACTGCTGCCTGCTCTTCCGCCGCTTCCACTGCCGAAGCCGCCGCTCACCAGAGCCAGAACAAATGCAACCAGCACAGATTTCCATTAGAATGACTTCACGCTGAATTTTGCCTTTTCTTTGAGACCTTTTCTCGTCCATTCCATAATTCTAATCCTCCTTTTAATTAAAAATTCATTTCATACGCCTGATCAGCGCCACTCCGTAAGTACCATGCCCCAGATGACATCCCAGACTCAGCGGGATCGGAGACATGCTGCAGCGCACGCCAAAGTGATCCTCCATCTGCGTTTTCAGCGCCAGCGCATCCTCCTTCGACATACTGGCTGCTGCTGCCAGATAAAACTCGCTCAAATCGTCCGTATGGAATTTGTTCTGCAAAGTTTCTTCCAGACACTGTATGATCTTTTTGCGCGCAAGCTTATCACCACGCACTTTTCCGACCACCTCCACCTTGTCATCACCCACCGTGAGAATCGGCTTGATATTCAGTAAATTCCCCAGTGCGGCAGACGACGCAGAGATCCGTCCGCCCTGTTTTAAATATTTTAAATCCTCCACCGTAAGAAAGATCGTGCAGTCATTTTTCGCATAGACCAGTTCCTTTAGAATCTGTGCCGCATGCTCACCCGCAAGTGCCCGCTTGCGCGCCTCTAAAACTGCCGCTTTCTGCGTGACACTGACCCGTCCGATATCCGCTACCAGCACTCTTCCATCATAATCCTGCGCCATTGCCTGCGCCGTCGCGCAAGAGCCGCTCAGCCCGCTGGACATCGGTATGTACAAAAGCTCATCATTTTCCTCCAGAACCGCATCCCACAATGCCGTCACATCTGCCGGAGAAGGCTGCGAGGTATAGATCTTTGAGCCGGCCTGCTGCCGGATATAAAACTCATCATGTGTCATGGTTCGATCCTCATAATAGAGCTCGTCATCCACATAAAACGGCATCGGCAAAACATAAACGCCGTACTTTTTCGCTTTTTCCTGAGAAATCGCGCAGTTCGAATCAGTTACAATTGCTGTTTTCATCATATGCTCCTTTTTTCTTTTACATGCCTGATTAGCCAACTTTCACTTTGCGTCAGTTCGAAACAACCGTATTCCAGGTATGAAAAAAAGCGGGTGATGGGAATCGAACCCACGTATCCAGCTTGGAAGGCTGGTGTTCTACCATTGAACTACACCCGCAAAAAACGATATTCGATTGCGCTCGTCTCACGAACGAAAGTTATTCTACCATCATTTTATGCGGTTGTCAATGGTTTGTTTTATTTTTGTTTTTGAAAGCTATTTCACCCGTACACCCTTCACATTGCTAAAAGCGCTGTAATATTTCTTTCCATCTACCAGAATATAGCTGCGCACCTTATAATAATAATTTCCTCTGGGACGTCTTTCATGTGTACATCTCGTATATATGTTTTTTGAGATCGTCCCGATTCGCTTGTAGCCGGAAGATTTTTTTTCGGAGCAATGGAGCTCGTATCCCGATGCATACCGGTCGCCCCGCCACGAGAGCGCTACCGCCTTTCCCCTTGTATTGGTGACCGCTTTTACACTGATCCATGTCATCTTTTTGGGAGCAATCACAAAATATGCTTTTTTTGTACCGCTGTAATCACCGATTCCCGTGAGCACAACCGTGGCCTTACCGGGATTTTTATTATTCCGATACTCCAGCTCGTAATCAACATCCTCCTTCAGTGTATCCGTTCCCACCCTCACCAGAACACGTGGAGTCTTTGCCGTTCCGTTATAGGTCTGGTCCGACACCTTTACAATCGCAGAGGAAAGGCTCGCCTGCGCGATCTTGAAGGTCACGGTTTTACTGCCGCTGTAGCTGCCTGCTCCGGTGATCAGAATGCTCGCTGTTCCGGGCCGAATGTTATCGCGATAAGTCAGCGTGTAATCTACGTTTCGCTGCAGCGTCACAGAACCGATCTTTACCGTAACTGCCGGGCGGATCTCCTCTCCGGTATAGCGCTGCGTATCAATGCTGCTCACCTTCGTATTGCTAAGATCCTTGCCAATGATCCGGAAAGTCGACGTCTTTGTCCCGGTATAATTGCCTCTTCCGGTTACAGTCACTGTCGCCGTTCCGACATTTCGGTTATTGCTGTAGCTCACATAGTAATCCGTATTCTGACGCAGAGTGGTATTATTCACTGTAACCGTAAGCTCCGGGCGGATATCTGACCCTGTATAGAGCTGATCAGGAATCGCCGCAATCGTTGCCGAATACAGACTGGGGCCCGTGATACGGAAAGTGACTGTCTTTGTTCCGCTGTATGTGCCAATTCCGGTAATGGTAACAGAGGCAGTACCGATATTGACATTATTGGAGTAGGAAACCGTGTAGTCCGTACCCTCACGCAGCAGCACATTATTTACAAAAACCGTAACAGCCGGGCAGATCGCGTATCCCGTGTAGGACTGGTCGGAAATCGACGTGATCGTCGCATTTGCCACTGTTGGCGCGATAATCCGGAAAAATATCGACTTACTTCCGGTATTGACATATGTTCCATATCCGGTCACGGTCACAAATGCCGTTCCGATATTGATATTATTCTCGTACTTTAATGTATAGTCCACGTTCTCCGTCAACACTTTATTTCCAATGCGCACCCTGACCGTCGGGCGAATCTCATAGCCGGTATAGCTCTGATCGGGAATCGTGTCAATCGTCGCCTGGCTAAAGGTCGGCTGCTGAACGACAACCGCAACCGGCGATGCTGCAAGACCGCCACAGGTGATACTCACATTTGTGCTGCCTGCCTTTGCCGCATACAGGGAGGTGCCGTTAAATGAGACAACCGATGAATCGGTTGCCACCGCACTCACCCCTCCGGCCAGCGGACAATCTTCCAATCGATCATGCGCAGCCACCTTGATGGAAGCGCTGCACTTGCTCAGATCGTAGTATTCACCTACATAGAGGTTGATCGTTCCCGTGGGACAGTTATGAATCACGCGCTCCGTGATCTGACTGGACAGAATAGAGACACTCCGTATCTCCGCTCCATCATATGCGCCTGTCAGTATTGTCCCGGTCGGTGTGTCAGAACAGATGACAACCCAGTAATAATGGTTATTGTAGGACACCCGCGATGCGCCGATATACCGGTCCTCGCTCGTCAATACATCGTCCAGCCCTGCCTGAACCCACGCATCGGCAACCTGCTTCGCCGTCTCCTCATAGCAAAGTACCATTTCCTTGTCTGTACCGGTAAAGCCCGGAAGAACTTCCCCGTATATCGAATCCGTGCGACTGCCATCCGGTCTTGTATGCAAATTATAGGTCAGCGCCAGCTCTGCCGCCCGCTGCATGGCGCACTTTTCGAGGCCATAATCGTACACCGCCGAACCTGTCACGGTATGTGCCGTCCGGTATGCATTGAACTCATCCACCATTTTCCGCGCCTCGGTCTGCCCGTAGGTCACCTGTATATTGACTTTCTCGACATCTGTATCTGCAGCCTGTGTCTGCTGCAGCGGAGTAAAAGGCAGCAATACTGCCGTCAACACGACTGTCAGCATGCGCCACATCCAGTGTCTCATTTTCTCTTGTTTATGTATCATTCTTTTATTCATCCTACCCCACACACTCCCCTCCGAAGCTACGCTGTTGAGTGATGTTTTTCCCTTTTCTCATGCCAAAATCATCACTCGCTCTGTGTACTTACGATTTTACCATCCTGCACCGCTGATAGCAAGTTGCGCAAGACAATTTTGTTCTGAATGATAATTTTTGTTCTCGAACATAAAAATCCCCAAGTCCGCATGGGACTCAGGGATTCTTTCATTTCTCATGCCCAGTTTCGGAATCGAACCAAAGACACAAGGATTTTCAGTCCTTTGCTCTACCAACTGAGCTAACTGGGCAGATGTTGTGAATGCTCACAACAATAAAAATATAATACCATACTCGAAAATTGTCAAGTCTTTACAAACACGTCACCATATACGTTTTATTCAGGCATACAGATCATTTAGGGATAACAACACCACCTGATTGTCCTGCAACGTATCAAACCAGTCTGTATATCCGCTTAAAGAAAAGAAGATATATTTAGACACCTTGTATTTCCCGGAAATCAGGCCTGATCTTCGCAGCAAGGTATCATATATTCCCTTATCAATCTTTTCATTCTTAAACTTGCATTCTCCTACTACCGCACACTTATCAATCTCTGAAATAGCCACGACATCTATATCTGCGGATTGCTGCACCATTTCTCCTTTTTGATTTTTGACCGTTTCCACGCCCCACCAGGTTCCAACATCGGTAATAAAGCTGTCAAAACGCCCCTGTATCCCCTGTTCAAGCGTGTAATACCTGCACATTTCTTCAAAAACGCTTCCCATGAATGAATGAAGCCTCGGTTTTACAATTTTCTCATAATAGACATCGCCCTGTCCCATCTCTATGACACTATGTGCCTTCGGAATAAAATCGTACCAGAATTTGAACATCTGGTCTTTTAAGACATATTGTGTTTTCTTTTTGTTTTTTTCCTCGGTCATACACTTTCTCTTCTCAACCAATCCCACCCGAATGAGTTTTTCAAGCGAATACAGAACCGTCGGCTCCTTCTCACCCACTTTTCCGGCAATCACATTTACCGTATTCTCTCCTGACGCGATCTGCTCGATCACATTGTTCACCAGTGTAATATCCGAAAACTCCTGCGTGAGTAAGTTTCTCGTTTCATCATAGAGGTAACCGTCTGTATGAAAAAACAGTCGTTTTATGTTATCATCCAGACTCTTATCCCCATCGATCATTGATAGATATTTTGCAACACCCCCTGTTATGCCGTAGCAGACAGCCTTATCCTCCGCTGAATACTTTGGAACAAAAAGCGCAGAATCCCTGTAATTAAAAGCCTCCAATTTGATCTGCGAATCTCGTCTGCCAAACAGCGGACTTTTCTCGCTTAACACCTTATTTTCCATAAAGCTGAGTGCCGATCCGCATAATATGATCATAAGATTTTTGTCTTTCCATTCCGTATCTATATATTTCTGCAACACAGAAAGGAGCGCCTCATCTTTTTCCGCCCAATACGGCAATTCATCGATAACTATGATCAGCTTTTCTTTTGACATTTTTCTGCTGATGAAGTCAAAAACTGCTTCCGTAGATGAAAATACCACCTCTTCAAAATCCGGATCAAGAACAGATACCACCTGTTTTGAAAACAATTCCAGATTTCTTTCCCTGCCAACCTTTGTTGCTGTATAAAAAATAGTCTTTTTATTTTTTATGAACTCTGTGATCAATGTGGATTTTCCAATACGTCTTCTTCCATAGATGACAGACATACCAAATCCATCTTTATTGTAAATCTCCTGTAAAGATTTCAATTCGCTTTCTCTTCCAACAAACATAAGAATCCTCTTTTTGTTTTATTCAAATTGTTTTTATTAAAATGTATTTGAATAAAATATAGCATATATTATTATAAGTATCAATAAGAACGACAAAAATCTTCGCTGTATTTTTCATAGAAAAACAGTCTCGTATCACCAATATAACATTTTTGCATATAATACGCAGGTTCGATACCCCCGTAATTATATATCATGCGCAGATATGAGAAAACTGCTGCAGCAGAGTCAAGAAAAGTGGACAAAAAACCGGAACTGCAGGCATATCCTCACAGTTCCGGCTATACACGTCTTATTCATTTCGATTACTATTCGGCCTCGTCTTTAGCATATTACGCGTTCTGCAGCTTTGCGATCGCTGCCTCAATACGGGCAATCGTCTCGTCCTTACCAAGCACTTCCATGAGCTCCGTCGCGCCCCCGGGTGTCATCTGCTTACCGGAGACAGCGGTGCGGATCGGCCACATCACATAACCGTTTTTCACGCCCTTCTCTTCAACGTAAGCGCTCAGCATCGCGTACAGCGCATCGTTGCTGTAGTCGGTCTGCTCCTTGAGCTTCGGAAGAACCTCCGTGAGTACTTCCAGTGAAGTCTCGGCATTTGTCTTCATCTTCTTATGGGTGTACATGGACACATCGTATTCAGGCATCGCCTCGAAGAAATCAATGTGATCCTTAATGTCAGGCAGAATCTCGATACGGGTCTTTACCATTTTCGCGATCTTTCTCAGGTCATAATCCTTTGTGATGACCTCGCGGATCACCGGTTCAGCCATCTCATAAAAGCGCTCGTCATCCATCGCCTTAAAGTACTCGCCATTCATCCACTTTAGTTTCACCATGTCAAAGACAGCCGGTGATTTGCTGATATGCTTATAGTCAAATACCTCCACCAGCTCATCCAGTGTGAAAATCTCACGGTTATCACTGGGGCTCCATCCCAGCAATGCCACGAAGTTCACGACTGCCTCAGACAAAAAGCCCTGCTCGATCAGATCCTCATAAGAGCTGTGACCGCTTCGCTTAGAAAGCTTCTGGTGCTCTTCGTTCACGATGAGCGGACAGTGGATGTACTTCGGCTCCTCCCATCCAAATGCCTTGTATAGAATCGTATATTTCGGTGCGGAAGACAGATACTCACAGCCACGAATGACATGCGTGATTCCCATGAGATGGTCGTCCACTACATTTGCGAAATTATAGGTCGGATAACCGTCCGACTTAATGAGGATCATGTCATCCAGCTCCTCATTGGGCGCGGAAATATCACCGTAGATCTCATCGTGAAATGTCGTTGTGCCCTCGGTGGGCATGTTCGCGCGGATGACATAAGGCTTTCCGGCTGCCAGATTTGCCTCAATCTCCTCCTTTGACAGATGCAGACAGTGCTTGTCATACATCATGATCTCTTTACCTGCCACCTCTTTGCGCAGGGAATCGATGCGCTCCTTGTCGCAGAAGCAGTAATAAGCAGCTCCCTTGTCGATAAGCTCCTTTGCGTACTTCATGTAAAGTCCGCTCTTGCAGCGCTCGCTCTGCACATAGGGGCCGACACCGCCGTCCTTGTCGGGACCTTCATCGTGCTTCAAACCGGTCTTCTCAAGGGTGCGGTAAATAATGTCCAGCGCTTCCTCAAAAAAACGTTCCTGATCCGTATCCTCTATTCTTAAGATAAAATCGCCGCCCTCATGCTTTGCGATCAGATAGGTATACAGCGCTGTACGCAAATTTCCAACGTGCATTCTTCCGGTCGGACTGGGGGCGAATCTTGTTCTCACTTTACTCATGATCTCTCTCCTTTATAGCTTCCATTGTTCTTGTATTAACACAGATCAATGCTAATTGGGGCAAAACCGCTCACAACCAGCATACACCGCTTATTATACAACCTCAGATTAAAATGTGCAATCATG
This sequence comes from Lachnospiraceae bacterium, assembly GCA_022771765.1. Lineage (GTDB taxonomy): Bacteria > Bacillota > Clostridia > Lachnospirales > Lachnospiraceae > W0P33-017. Next base: position 12,355 of record JALELN010000191.1, read on the forward strand.
AAAAACGCCGCATCGTACATACCTGTATCGACACGGCGCCTTTACTCATATGCGGTTGTCTGGTTCATAAAACTTTGTTACTCCTTTCAGCAATACAACTGGAAACTCTGGTTCTCCTCCATCGGGGCTTCTTTTAACTGCATCTGAAGCATCACCTGGAAGGGATGTTCTTTTTGTTCACCCTGCCGCTGGCGCTGTTCGCGCTGCGGAAAGTACCGGATCTGTGTAACCGCACCAACCGGTATGATGCTCTCAAAACCTCTTGCATACTTTGCGATGTCCACCTTCTTTCCAAGAAATTTTATACCCCTATCAACAATATCTTGTTGTTCCCTGACTCTATTCGACAACTTGTTGATATAGCCATTTTAATAGACTTCTCTTCTCCAGTCAATATATTTATCGGAATTTTTTAAAAATAATTAACAATTTTCAAACAATTTCAGTCCTATTGTGCAACTTCCCATCTACAATTATAATATTAGAAAAGGCAGCGATCCACACCGATATTTACGGCTCAGACCACTGCCCGATCGAACTCCAAATAAATATTGATTAGTAAATTATTCTGCCAGCAAAGCGTCTACCAGCGCGTCCATCTGTGCCTCGGAATCCGCATTCAGCATAGATCGGATGGTAACGGTAGGGTCTAAGAGCTTGATTTCCTTCATACCCTCAAAGGCTGCGCGCATCTGCTTGCCTGCGGTAGGTGCCCAGGTACCGTTCTCCACAAAGCCCACCGTGCGCTTCTGATAATTCTTTGCCTTCAGATGATGGATGAAGTCTTCCATCACAGGAAACAGTCCCGCATCATAGGTCGGGCAGCATACAACCAGACGATCGTAACGGAATGCATCCTCCACTGCCTCTGCCAGATCCTCTCTGGTCAGATCGGTAAATGCCACCTTCAGATCGGTCTTTGCCTGAAGCTTCTCTACCAGCTTCTCAGCCGCTGCCTTTGTGTTGCCGTGAATAGATGCAGACGCAACGAAAATTCCCTGATCCTCCGGCGCATAGCTGCTCCATGTATTGTACTTGTCGATATAATATCCCAGATTCTCCTTTAAGATCGGTCCGTGCAGCGGGCAGATCATCTGAATATCAAGGGCAGCTGCCTTCTTTAATAATGCCTGCACCTGAACACCATATTTTCCGACAATATTAAAGTAATAACGGCGTGCCTCACATGCCCAGTCCTCCTCGGTATCCAGCGCGCCAAACTTGCCGAAACCATCTGCGGAAAACAGGATCTTCTCGCTGGATTCGTAAGTAACCATAACCTCCGGCCAGTGAACCATCGGTGCCATTACAAAGTTCAGTGTATGGCTGCCGAGGCTGAGCGTATCTCCCTCTGCCACCGTCACATTGCGTCCCGCGAAATCCGTGCCGAAGAACTGCTTCATCATCGGGAAGGTCTTGGCATTTGCCACAATCTTCATATCCGGGTATTTCTCTGCCGCCTTTGCGATATTTGCCGCGTGATCCGGCTCCATATGGGAAACGACCAGATAATCCGGTGTGCGTCCGCCCAGCGCGTTTTCCAGATTTTTGAACCACTCGTCAGTGGCTCTCGCATCCACCGTATCCATGATCGCAATCTTCTCATCCAGAATCAGATAAGAGTTGTAGGATACACCGTTGGGAACAATGTACTGACTCTCAAACAAATCCAGTGTCTTGTCATCTGCGCCAATGTAAATAATATTTTCTGAAATCGTAGTGTCTTTCATGCCTGATATCCTCCTGTACTGTCTTTTTAAACTGCCTTTTATCTTATCACTCCTGCATGCCCTTGTAAACCATTTTAATAATAGTTCCTGCTATTCGCGACATCCGTCATTTATTCCATCGCAGTCCACGCAGATAAGCCTTCTGCTCCGGTTTGATCCGGCTGCTCTCCACCGCCTTCTGAATCGCCTTGTTGTGGCACCACCGGGACAGCCTGCGCTCCTCGATAAAGGGGATAACCGCCTCCCACTGCTTTGCCAGCGCCGTGGCAAAATACCACGCCACCATCATATTGATGTAGTATTCCTCCGAATGCACCGCAGCCACCCACCGGGGATATTCCTCTGAGAAAGTCTCCGGCTCCAGATACAGGCGCATCAGCATTCCGATGCCAAAGCGCACCGTGTATGTCTCCCCGCTGTCCATCCACTGCCGGATCTGCGTGAGCAGCTCAGGCAGATGCTTTTTAAACACCTTCGGCACAGGCATATCACAAGTCGCCCAGTTGTCCACATAAGGCAAAAAACGGTTCCACTGCGCCACGCAGGTATCATAGTCTTTGATCTGCTCGATCAAAAAAGCGTGCAGATTATTTTCTTCGTAATATGTATGCGGAAGCTGTTGTATAAAATCTGCCGCCTCCGGCCTCTTTGCAAACTGCCTCGCGTAGCTTCTAAGCTGCGGTGTGCGCACACCAATTATCCGCTCAGGGTCAACATTCGGTATAAGTTTACTGTGAAACTCACGATACCCCTCATCCTGCATGGCAAACAATTCCTTTTGCACCTGTTGAACAACTGCCTTCCGACGATCCATCTGTTCCTCCTGTGTTATCTGTATGTCGTGCTTCCGTTACTGTCTGTTTTCAATGCCCGGTCTACTCTGTCGCCAGATCGATTTTCCGGAGCTTCTCCAACAGCAGATCCTCCTCAGTAGGCTCGTCCTCCGCCAGTTCGATCCGTTTTCGCAGCTCATACATCGTTGCGTCCACCTCTGCGATCTGTGTTGCGCATTTTGTCAGCTGATCGACAATTTCTTTCTGGTCCGGCACTTGCTTTTTGTACTTTAACTGATGCTCCAGACTTGCCCAGAAATCCATGGCAATCGTGCGGATCTGCACCTCCACCTTCATCTCCCGTGTCTGATCGGAAAAAAACACCGGCACGCTGACGATCATATGATAGCTGCGATATCCGTTAGGCTTCGGGTTTTTAATGTAATCCTTAAAGTTCAGCACCGTGATATCATCCTGCTTTGCCAGTGCATGCGCCAGCCGGTAGATATCGTCCACATAGGAACAGATGACCCGGATGCCCGCCACATCATGCAAATGCTCGTTCACATTATCTACGGAAAACGGCACATCCAGCCGCGCCAGCTTTTCCATGATACTGGTACTGCTCTTTAAACGTGAAGTGATGGAGGCAATCGGATTGCGCTGGTAACGCACATTAAATTCAGAGTTCAATACGTCAAATTTTGTCCGTACCTCCTTGATGGCACAGCTGTACATCATGCGCAGTTCCCGATACTCTACAACTGTTCCCGCCATCTTTTTTGCCTGATCAAAAATACCATTATCCACAAACGGAACCATCAGGAGCTGATTATCAGCGGTTCCGGTATGATCCTCATTAATCGGTAAAAAATCATTATTCATTCATCGTTCCATCCTTTTCAATTTCTCTCATTTGCGTTATACTATACATATTCAGAGACCGATCCGGCTCTGAATATGTATAGTATAACACAAAACATTCAAACGGAGGCATTTTTATGAGTCCACAAAAAATCATTAAATTAGTCATAGGTATCTCGCTGGCATGCGCCGGTATCTACTGCATCATATCTCCCGGTGTCACAGTTTCCATCCTCGCATGGATTGTCGGCATTTTTATGGTCGTTATGGCCTTAAGCCGTATCGGGGTGTGGCAGGAACGCAAGGCGCTGGGATTTGCGGAAAATTATGAACTGGTGAGCGCGATTCTCTCACTGTTGTTCGGCGCTGCGCTCATCGTGAGCAACTTTTTCCAATTCATGGTCAGCACCGTTATCATCTACATTCTGGCGGCATGGATCGCAATGCTCGGCATTTTCCGCCTGCTCGTCGCGTCCAATCTGCGACGCCTCGAAGCAGATACATCGGTGTTCATCAACAATTACAACGCCCAGATGATCGGCGGCGTGTTGCTCCTACTGATCGCCATACTCATCTTCATCCGCCCTTCGATCGTCACCGCGATGCTTGGCATCTTTATCGGTGTCTGCCTGCTGCTGTTCGGCGTGCAGCAGATCATCTCAGCAGTGCGCGACTACTAAATATGTTCTCACAAAAAAGCTCCGGCTGAAAACCGGAGCTTTTTTCTCTTCAATGCTATTCTTCCACCAGATAACTCATATCTCCCATATGATAGATCCCGATGCTGCACTCAAAGGTATCATCCCCGCGATACAGATACCCTTCCAGCTTTGTCTCATTATAGCCAAAGGTCTCGTCCACGATCTCAAATACCGCACTGCCAAAGCTCTCTGCAAAGTCCTTTAACATCTGCTTCTCGCCCTCGATGGCACCGGTGTTTTCCAGCGTAAATTCCTTGCATTTATACACACAGGCAAAGCTACAGTCCCAGTCGACTCCCGCGAACTCCACAGTTCCCGTCACGTCATCATAAGGCTCTTCATTCTGTACATAGCCGTTTTTAAAGCGCAGTGTCAGTGTCTTGCCCTTCACATCAATCCCATTCACCTCTGCGTCATGCAGGCTGTAGGGGATATCCGTGACATTTTTCCTGATTGTCTGTTTCATATCCGTTCTCCTTTCAAAATACAAAAAGCGCAGCAATTCAGGCTCATCGCCAAAATACCACGCTTTAAAAATGGATGGAGGTGGATTCGAACCACCGAAGCAATTTGCAGCAGATTTACAGTCTGTCCCCTTTGGCCACTCGGGAATCCATCCATGTCGCGGTCTGACACGCAAACCGCTTACTTATGCATCATATCACATCAGCATGCGACTTTCAAGGATTTTTTCGCGCAAATTCAACCCCTTTTCCAGCCACAAAACCATATCTAACAGCTGAAGTCCTGAAACTGGATCATATAATAATTGCCGTATTCCACCGGTTCGGTATATCTCCATCCGTAAAAGCGGAGACCATATCGCTCTGCCAGACCGTCAAAGAGATCATATTGGAATCCCTCTTTATATAGCTTCTTATTGATAATGATCGTACTCTGACTGCCTTTGTGAAGCATGTAATCATCATAAAGTGCATCTACCGCTTCATCCATCGTTTCGGAAACTTCTCCAATCAGTCGAATGAATTTGGCCGAATTGTCTGTCGTACATTTTTTATATGAGGAACGGTTCCATTTATGGTCATCATCAATTTTTTTATCCGGAATCAGAAAATAGGAATACCGGACGTTACCCTTCTTGTCCGGTACCGGATCGTCCCATGTCACATCAATGTGATACCATCTGCCGCTTACCTTCACGATATTCCATGCGTGTCCGGCATAACCGCTCCCGTTATTGGCAGTACCTGTTACCATTTTGCACGGAATTCCCATCATATCCATGAGCAGCTTGAATGCTTCAGCATAGCCCTGACAGACAGCCGTCTTCTTAAGCAGAACGCCCTCCGCAGTATAAGATACCGACGGGATCGTTCCCCGCAGCAGATTGTCATAGTCATACGCACAGTTTAAGACGATATAATCATGAATGGCTTTCACCTTTTGTGCATCGGACATATCCGATGTGATCGTCTTTTTTATGATGGCTTTCGCCTTTTTGTCCACCTTCTTATTACCGGATGTGACCTGCTGTGTTTTAGCACTTACGGAACAGGGCATGGACACTGCCATCGACAGGCAAAGCATCACCATCAGTATCAACCTTTTTGTAAAACAATTCCTTTTCCTCACTTCATTTCCTCCTCTATATTGTTTTCGTTTACAATCACATGCTAAACGCAAAGTACAGATTTGTATATCCAATTTACAGCCGTTTGAACACCGCCGCGCAGTGCGCAGGGAGAAGCACCTCCAGTTTGCCTTCCTTCACCGGATATCGGATCGGCACGGAAGAAAATCCCTCGTCCGAAGTAATCATCAATCGGCTGCATTCGCAGTTTTGCGGCAGACCGGCTGCCCAGACAGACTGTTTTACTCTCCGTGCACGGTCATCATTATTGATCAGTACAATAAACTGTTCCTCCCTGTCAAACCGCCCATACGCCAGATACTGATATTCCGCACCGAGCATCTTCAGTGAACCGGTGCGAAGCGCCCGGTGTTCCTTGTGGATGGCAATGATCTCCTTATGAAAACGGATCAGCTCCTCGTCCGGATTATCCCACGGATAGGTTCTGCGATTATCCGGGTCGGTAAAGCCGCACACACCGGCCTCATCGCCGTAATACAGCGTCGGTGCACCGGGCCAGGTCATGAGCATGACCACCGCCTCACGAAAGACCGGCTTGCTGATGCCAAGTTCCGCGGCTTGTGTGCCAAGCTGCTCCGCGCGGCCGACACGATGATTGGTCCGCGTTAAAAATCTCGAATGATCGTGATTCGAGAGCTGATTCATGGCGCATTGCAGCGAAGGAGTCAGAAAATTCGTCATATAGTGGTTCATGGCTCCTTCAAAATTAGCGGCATTCCCGATCTGCGCCGGGTCAAAGCTGTCAGAATGCTTCTCCATTCCGGTCAAAAACCATGTCACAGGCTCCATAAACGCGCTATAATTCATAATTGTATCCCACTGGTCGCCCTGCAGCCAGCCGGTGGCATCACCGTAGTGCTCCGCCAGTATGATGGCATCCGGATTCGCGCTTTTCACCGCCTGTCTGAAATCCTTCCAGAACTTATGATTGAATTCCTCGCTGTGTCCAAGATCCGCAGCTACATCCAGACGCCAGCCATCCGCATTGTATGGCGCAGATACCCATTTTTTACCGATCTCCAGTATATACTGATACAGTTCCTTCGAATCGTCATAATTCAACTTCGGCAGCGTATCATGTCCCCACCAGCCCTCATAGGTCGTATTGTAAGGCCACGCATTCTGATCCTGAAACCGGAAATAATCCCGGTAGCTGCTGTTTTTGTCTATGTAAGCACCTTTTTCATATGCAGAATTTTGGCAATAGATCTCCTCGCGATCCATCCACTTATGAAAAGAACCGCAGTGGTTGAACACACCGTCCAGTATCACGCGGATTCCCCGCGCATGTGCCTCCTCGACAAGCTGAATGAATAATTGATTGCTGGCTTCCAGATTTTCCGGAGAGGTAACTCGCTTCTGATATTTTGTCGCCTTGCGGTTATCCCGGTCACCATGTTGGAGACATTCCCCCCCATCTGAGACAATTTTTCCATAATGCGGATCGATATAGTCATAATCCTGACTATCATATTTATGATTGGAAGGAGACACGAACAAGGGATTAAAATAGATCGCTTCTACACCCAGTTCCTTTAAATAGTCCAGTTTCTGGCGCACGCCCTCCAGATCTCCTCCGTAAAACTCTGCCACGGAAAAACCGGAGGGAACCTGATTCCAGTCCTTCATCTTCCGGCTCCCATGGCGGATATAAAAATATTCGTCATCCTCCACATCATTTGTCGGATCTCCATTATAAAAACGATCTACAAGAATCTGGTACATGACCGCGCCCTTTGCCCAGTCCGGCGTATGAAAGCCCGGCCGGATACAAAACTCATACTGGGGACGATGTTCGGTCGTCACTCCGTAGCGGTCATAGTAGCAGTGCAGCAGTCCCGTGCAAACTTCAAAATAATAGCAAAACTTTTCTTCCCCAAGCGGAATCTGAACACTGAAATAGTCAAATCCATCCTCCGTCTCCGTCTTTCGCATGGTATAACGTTGCTCTCCGCTCCACAGCCAGACAATATCCACATTATTAATGGCAGCCCGGAAACGGATAATTACCGTCTCACCTGCCTCCGGCTCTGCCGGAATCCGATAATCCGCTGTTCCGTCCGAAAACAGTCCCCGCTTTTTTAACACCGGCCGCATTTCCATCATATACTGCATCTTCCGGTTCATTTCATAGGCTGAATATTCTCTCATACTGAAACTCCTTAAAAATGTATAGTAAAAAAGACAGGACGTAAAGTCACTGCCTTTTTAGGAGAAGGTATTTTTACTATGGGGTGTAGCAAAAACCATATAATGTATTGGGGGGTTTTTACGTTAATTATAATAGCATGAACCACAGATGAAGTGTGCACAAAGTTCACAAAATCGACCATCTGTTTTTGTGCATTATCACAATAACGTTTGCCTTCCTTTAGCAAAATCTCTCTCCAGATTGCACAACACATACCCCCAAACCGGATATGTGTTGTGTTACAGTCCCCGTCACCTACGCCTGAAACAGCGCTTCAAACTCTTCTCTTGTAATCTTTTCTTTCTGCACCAGCAACCGGGCACAGGCATCCAGCACATCACGATGCTCCGTGATAATTTCTTTCGCTTTCAGATAACACTCGTCAATAATCCGCTTGATCTCCTCATCAATGGAGCTTGCCACCTGCTCCCCGTAACCTCTTGTATGCGCAAGGTCACGACCGATGAAGACCTCATCCTCGTCATTGTCATAGTTGATCAGACCGACGCGCTCCGACATACCGTACTTGGTAACCATTGCCTTTGCCATTGCGGTTGCCTGCTTGATATCCTGTGAGGCGCCGGTGGTGATATCGTCAAACACCAGTTCCTCCGCCACACGTCCGCCAAGATCCACGATAATCTCCTGCAGCATTTTCTTTTTGGAGTTAAACATCTCATCCTTTTCCGGCAGCGGCATCGTATAGCCCGCAGCTCCGCTTCCGGTAGGAATGATAGAAACCGTATACACCGGCCCCACATCGGGCAGCACATGAAACAGAATCGCATGCCCCGCCTCATGAAACGCCGTGATCCGCTTCTCCTTTTCGGAGATAATCTTGCTCTTTTTCTCCGCGCCGATACCCACCTTAACAAATGCCTGTTTGATATCCTCCTGCACGAGAAAAGCACGGTTTTTCTTTGCCGCCAGAATCGCAGACTCGTTCAGCAGGTTTTCCAGATCCGCACCGGTAAAGCCTGCCGTCGTCTGAGCAATCTGTTCCAGATCCACATCCTCTGCCAGCGGTTTGTTTTTGGCATGCACCTTTAAAATCTCACTTCTGCCTGCCACATCCGGTCTGCCCACGGTCACCTTCCGGTCAAAACGTCCGGGACGCATGATCGCCGGATCGAGAATATCCACACGGTTTGTCGCCGCCATCACGATAATTCCTTCATTGACACCAAAGCCATCCATCTCCACAAGCAACTGGTTTAACGTCTGTTCGCGCTCGTCGTGTCCGCCGCCCATACCCGTTCCGCGGCGTCTCGCCACTGCGTCAATCTCATCAATAAACACAATACAAGGCGCATTGCGCTTGGCATCCTCAAACAGATCTCTCACACGGGACGCACCCACGCCCACGAACATTTCCACAAAATCCGAACCGGAAATGCTAAAGAAAGGAACGCCTGCTTCTCCGGCCACCGCCTTTGCAAGCAATGTTTTTCCGGTTCCGGGAGGTCCCACGAGCAACACACCCTTCGGGATCCGCGCGCCCAGCTTCGTATATTTCCCCGGCTCCCGCAGAAAATCGACGATCTCCTCTAATTCCTCTTTTTCCTCCTTCAGACCGGCAACGCTGTGAAAACCAATCTTCTTGTCACTGTCCGTAGACATCTTCGCGCGGCTCTTACCAAAATTCATCATCTGCGCATTGCCACCGCCGCCAGCCTGATTGTTCATAATCGTAAAGAGAATAAACATCGCCGCAAACACCAGCAAAAGCGGAAGCAGCGAAGTCAGCCAGCTCTCAGAAGGCACCTTGCGCATGGAATAATTTGTGAAGTGATACTCATCCATCAGATCAATGACGCTCTGCGTATCAAAGACATAAAAGCTCTTCTGTGTAGAGTCGGACATGGTAGCGGTGACATTTCCCGTCGGAATATCCCGGCTCGGGGCCACATCCACGGCAGCAATCTTTGATGCCGCCAGATCCTGCTCAAAAATAGATATATTATAGTCACTGGTGCTGCCGCTGTTTGATCCGAAGAAAAACCACAGAAAGATCACTGCAAGGATCAACACAATATAGAGCACGGCTCCTCGATAATTTCGTTTCAAAATAAACCTCCTTCGCTTCCCGACAAATGCCTGTTAAAACTCTACGACACCAATGTAGGGAAGATTCCTGTATTTCTGGTCATAATCCATGCCATAGCCCACAACAAACTCATCCGGAATCTCGAACCCCTTGTAATCCACAGCCACATCGCTCACACGGCGCTCCGGCTTATCCAACAGTGCACACAGCTTCAGGCTCTTCGGATTTCTATGCTTCAGATTTTCCAAAAGATAGGCAAGCGTGCGTCCGGTGTCTATAATGTCCTCCACAACCAGCACGTTCTTCCCCTCAATCGATGTATCAAGATCCTTGATGATACGGACCACACCGGACGATTCCGTCTCTGCGCCATAACTGGACACAGACATAAAATCCAGCGAAACCGGCACAGTGATACGTTTTGCAAGCTCGGTCGTAAAAAATACGCCTCCCTTTAAGATGCACAGAAGAAACACACTCTCGCCCTCGTAATCCTTGCTGATCTGCGCGCCGAGCTCTGCAATCTTTGCCTCCACGTCCGCCTCGGATATCAATTCACGAACTTTTTCACTCATCTTCTTTTCCTCCGCTCAACTGTACTTTTAACACACGTTTTGTGTGTTCATCCACCTTGTAATAGTCACTGATCCGATGACCGATGACCCACATAATATGCGATCCGTCTGCCAGAAGCCATAATCCATCGCGCTCCGCCTTCGGAATCTTTTCATTCACCAGATAGTTCTTGAGCTTCTGGCGATGCCCATCTTTGTCTATCACCAGATAGTCGCCGCTCCGGCGTCTGCGAATCTGCACATTACATTCTATTTTATCATAATCAAACCATTTCGTATACTTCTTTTTCGAAATTTCAGTGAGCATGCTGCAATCCAGCACCTCCATCCGTATCTGATCCGGAATCATATGCTCCTCATGGAGCTGTGCCTCCTGCGCGCTCTCCGGCAAAAGCTCCACGCCCTCGTAAATGCGCACCGCCACAACACCATACATAAGCGTAAGCTCCCGACCGGCCTGACGTGAAAACAATTCCCGCAAAAGCGTCACATGCTTTGTCCCCAGATCCTTTGCCCTGCCGCTGACAGTCTCCAGCACCCGGTATAATACGCGCCGCTGCATAAGCGAATGCTCCTTCATGAGCGCTGCGCGCACCAGTAGCCCTCCCCGGCTCGTTTTCTCTACATAGCGGTCATACAGCAGATCCGTCTGCGCCGCCAGATAGTCCTCTGTCTCCTGCAGCCTGTCAGCACTTTCGCAGAGATGTTCGATGGCCCGGCTGTTCAGCTGCGCAAGCACCGGCAGCACATCCATGCGCAGCCGGTTTCTTGTGTACACGTTGTCTTTGTTTGTGGCATCCTCCCGCCAGCATATTCCCGTTTCTCGCAAAAACGATTCGATCTGTGCCCTCTCCACGAAAAGCAGCGGGCGAATAATCCGTTCCCGCTTCGGACGCATACCGCCCATCCCCTTAATATCGCTGCCGCGGATCATCTGCCAGAGCATGGTCTCTGCCTGATCCTCCATATGATGTGCCACCGCAATCCTTACTTTTGCCTCTACCGGGGTTGCACCGCAGTCCGCAGGCTTCCCCGCGTTCTTTCTATCGCGCTCTGCCTCCCGCGCCGCACGTTCAAATGCCTCATATCGCAGCTCCCTCGCAGCCTCTTCAACGGAGACTGCGTGCGTCTGACTGTAAGCGCGTGCATCGACATGTACCAGCTTACACATAATTGCATGTTCCTCACAGAAACCCTGCACATAATCCGCATCAGAAAGGCTTGCTTCCCCGCGGATACCGTGCTCCACATGGATCACCCGCAGTTCAAAATCCACCTCCCGCCGATAGGCGCGCAACACCTCCAGCATACACATGGAATCCGCACCACCGGACACACCCGCAAGGATAATATCCCCTTTTTCAATCAAATCCTGCTCTTTGATATCAGAAAATATCTTTTGTAAAAACTGCTCTGTCATCGTTTTTCCTATTTCTCCCAGATGCCCGCCACCAGCACCGTCATGTCATCTCTAACCTGTCCGCCGGTAAACAACGTCACCCGATCCAGTATTTTCTTTGCCATCTCATTCGGGTTTGACACATGAATACTCTCTAAAATCTCACACATGGTCTGCTCCGGTGACGGCACATGCAAATGTTCCAGCACACCATCCGTCATGAGTATTACATAATCTCCACCCGATACATGCGAACTCTTAGTCTCAATCTGCGGCTCCATATCAGCGCCCACAGGCAGATTGGCACACGGAATACACTCAACATCCTCACCGCGCTTAATAAAAGCCGCCGCTGCGCCAATCTTATAAAACGCCACATCGCCCTGATACAGATCTACCTCACAGATATCCATGGTAGAATAGGAATCCTCCTGGTCGTGCAACACACATGCTGCATTGAGCATCCTAAGCGCCGTCTCCTCCGAAAATCCCGCCTCCAGAAACCTCTCCATTAACTCTAACACCATTTCGCTTTCCTTACAAGCACTGCTTCCGGAACCCATACCATCGGAGAGCATGAGCACCGCCTGTCCATCATGATTTTCAACATAGGAAAAATTGTCTCCGGACACCGCCGCCCCATCGCGCACAAGCCGCGCCACGCCGTAAGTGCTGTGATAGAGCGTATCCTCCTCATAGACGAACGGTCCCGGAAGCTTGCCGATCAGGGATTTGGAATCCCGGTGCAGTACCATATCCAGATCCAGCGCACGCCCCACCACCTTTGTCAGGTCCCGGACAGAAATACAGTTTCCCTGTCTGGAGCGCGCCTCTACAGACAGCGTGACACGCCCGTTTTTCTTCTCCATCAGGCGGATGTTCTGCAGCAGAATGCCCTGCTCCTTTGCCAGATAACGCAGTGAAGCAAGCGCCGGCTTTTCCTTCTTTGTCAGATCGATGGCATCCTTTGTACAATCCTGCATGATATACGCCATTGCCTCCATCTGCTCCGCGATCACCGCGCGGTTTTCCAGCAGACGATTGTACCATGCGAGATTCAGTCGCGCACGTTCAAACACACGGGTTGCCTCCATCGCCAGGGCTTCGCTACGGACGCAATGGCTCCGGAGCTCTTCCCCGGACTCCCTCGCCGCTTTACCCGCCTGATACATGGAAGTGAGATAGTCCGCCAGCGCCTGATACATCGGCGCATCCGGCTTGTCCCAGCACAGAGCGCACTGTGCGCAATCCGCGCAGATATGCCCGGTAATCTCATTATGTATCTTACCCATTTCCTCCGGTGTAAAATCTTTTTTTTGCGTATTCATCCCGGAAAAGATCTGCGCCAGTTCGCCGAAAGAGTCCGCATAGCCCATCAACCGGTTTTCATCTGTTCCCCGGTCCGGCTGCGGCTCAGGCAGTCTCTCTACCAGAAGCGGCAGCCAGTACAACAGTCTGGAAAACACAAACACACTGGCAAAACAGATCACACCCTCCATCAGTTTGAGCGGCAAATCCTCCCGCACGGTGTTGGTCAACAGATCCCCGCAAATACTTAAGGAAACCGTGATAATCGCTGATGAGACCGCCGCTGTGACGACCAGGCATTTGTGATCAATCCACTCACAGATTTTCACCACCAGCCAGATCACGACCATTCCTAATGTATAGCGCACGGTGTCCGTGACCGGCAGCGAAAACGCCATTCCCAGAAACATGACACCGCCAAGCAGCGCGCGCCCTTCTCCGCGCAGCAGAGCCGCCGCATAGTACGCCGGCAAAAAAGGATAATAGCCCCCGATGCTGAATCTGCACATCAGTGCCCCGATCAGAGCGATCAGTATTTGTCTGTAGCTTTCTTTTTTCATGATTGCTTACCTCCGCTATTTTCGTCGAAGGTCATTATAGAAAAGAATGCTCTCATAATTTGTCAAAAAAAATACGGGGTTTGAAAAATCGTTCGCCAAAACGCTCCTTCAAATCCCGATTTGAATCGATTATAGGTACTTCATCCGTTTGAGGTTCTTCACCGTATCCCAGATTCAAAATCACTCTTTTTCACGGTAAATAATCTCATCATCGTAGAACAACCCGTATCTGTGGGCCTCCTTTTCAATATACTCCTGAGATTCCATACTCTTTTCCTGCTCTTCCAGTTCCTGCTGTCTGGCCTCCTCCTCACGCTTCTGTTCCTCATAAGAAGCTTCCCTGACAGCTAACTCTTGATTCTTGTGGTACAACTTTACAATCTGGGTTGACATTAAAATGATCAGCAGGCATACCATGCAGGTGATGCTGAACTTTGCCATCCGATTTTGCTTTTTTCTGCCTCTGCTCATCTACTCACATCCTCTGTAATTTATAGTTTACATAAGCTCATTTTAACCATCTTCCAGAGCTTTTTCAACCGTTTTTTCTGACATATCCATACTTTTCCACAAATTTCCTGTCCTTTTTTCTGTTTTGCGTCGAGATATGCTGCCGCGCGGCGCACCGGCCCAAACAGGATTCCCAGTACTCGCCGCAAAAGCCGTATGATATGCGGCACACAGATTCTTCCAAAGCTTCCCGCATAGATCACCATGCCGGTCAGAATACTGCCAAACACATAGGCTCTGAGCCGTCCGTCATTTTTGTCATACAACTCCACAAACACAATGACCGCCACATACATCCAGTAGATCAGATCCTCCAGATTAATAAAAAAGACATTGTGCGGAATAATCCCCCTGAGAATGCGCAGCACATCATAACTAGCCGCCAGAAACACACCGACAAGAAAGAAGCTGCATACAAGTGCCAGTTCCCCGTAGATACCGGCACTCACCATCCGGATCTGCATCAGCGGAAAATACGGCCGAGCAGCGACTCGCCCTTGTGCGAATTTGAAACATCTGAGTATGACAGCGCGTCTATTTTTCCCGCAATGTCTACCTCACCTTTTTCCAATGACAGCCGATTGACGTGAAGATCCTTTCCCTTGATTAAAAGCATCCCCTGCTCCGTCTCCAGCAAAATTTCATTTACATCGAAAGAAAGTACATCAACGATTCCGCTGAAACTCCCGTTTTGACGATTATTCATCAATACCCGATGGGTATGTGTTGCCATTTTTTCATCCATAATATCACGTCCTCCATAGTAAACTCTATGCAAGGCATGGCTTAAATAGACTTAAAGGTATTCGAAAAGTTCGGCAGCCTCATCCTTTTTGGTCGTCTGTGCAATCGCCTTCACGCGCACCTTCACAGTCTTTGTTCCAAACTGGATCTCTATGATATCTCCCTCTTTCACATTCAGGGATGCCTTTGCTACCTTGCCATTCACGAGCACGCGGCCTGCATCACAGGCCTCATTGGCTACGGTGCGGCGCTTGATCAGGCGCGATACCTTTAAAAATTTGTCGAGTCTCATCTTATTTTTCCTTTCATTAAAATAAGCGGGCCTCTCTGCGAAGAAGCCCGCCCCAAAATGTTTCTCTGAAAATTAAGCGTTTACGCTATCCTTTAATGCCTTACCAGCTTTGAACTTGGGAGCCTTAGATGCTGCGATCGTCATCTCCTTACCGGTCTGAGGGTTTCTTCCGGTTCTTGCTGCGCGCTCAGATACCTCAAAAGTACCGAAACCAACTAACTGGATCTTCTGACCCTTCTTTAACTCCTCTGCCACTACATCAGTGAAAGCCTTGAGTGCAGCCTCTGCATCCTTCTTTGATAATCCTGTCTTATCAGCCATTGCTGATACTAATTCCATCTTATTCATGGTTTTGTGTCCTCCTATTGGATTTCTGTTCTTATTCTTGTTCATAATTCGCCGATATGTTCGTTCAATTCGAATTACCTACGCATATATTTATACTTGGTTTTTCGGGGCTTGTCAAGGTTATTTGCCTATTTTCCCTTAGAATACACTATTTTTAAATCATTTTTCGGATCATTGCAAGAACATTTTCCCCAAGTGCCTTTGACTTTGCATCTGCATCATCCAGAGAAGTCCCCTTGACACCAATGTAGAATTTAACCTTCGGCTCTGTTCCGGAGGGACGAACACATACCCATGCATCATCTGTCAGTTCGTAGTATAGTACGTTTGATCCGGGGAGTCCGGTCGGTTTTTCCTCGCCGGTCTTTGTATCTGTGATAACACCGGTCTTATAATCACGCACAGCCGTCACTTCATAGCCTCCGATCTCCTTCGGAGCATCTGCACGAAGCGTATTCATGATCTCCTGAATCTTTGCCAGACCCTCGATACCCTTCAGTGTAATAGACTCCACATGATCCTTGTAATAGCCGTAGCGCTCATACATCTCGATCATCGCATCCCAAAGCGTCATATTTTTCGTCTTATAATAAGCAGCTGCCTCGCAAAGTGTCATGGAGGCAACAACCGCATCCTTATCTCTTGCGTACGTTCCGGTCAGGCAGCCATAGCTCTCCTCCATACCGAACAGATAAGTGCCCTTGCCCTCTGTCTCAAACTTTAAGATCTGTTGTCCGATAAACTTGAAGCCGGTCAGAACTTCGATTAACTGAATGCCATAATACTTTGCAATCGCATCTGCCATATTGGTTGACACGATAGACTTGATAAACGCACCGTCTTCAGGCAGCCGTCCATCACGCTCCTTGCGCTGGCTGATCACGTAATCACCGATCAGGCAGCCGGACATATTTCCGGTCAGAGAGTGGTACTCACCGGTCTTGGAATCCTTCACATAAACACCAAGTCGATCTGCATCAGGGTCTGTCGCAAGAATCAAATCTGCATTTACTTCTTTTCCAAGTTTCAGACCAAGCTGGAATGCCTCTTCTGTCTCCGGGTTCGGGTAGCTGACGGTCGGGAAATCGCCATCCGGCAGTTCCTGCTCCGGCACAACGTAAACCTTCGTAAAACCAAGCTCCTTTAATACACGGCGTACCGGGATATTTCCCGTGCCGTGAAGCGGAGTATACACGATCGTCAGGTCATCCTTGACCGCGTCGATGCAGTCCTGATGCAGCACGAGGCTCTTTAACTCTGCAATGTAAGGATCGTCAATATCCGCACCGATCTGCTGATACATACCTGCCGCAATCGCAGCAGTCTTGTCCATCGTCTTTACGGTCGCATAATCTGTTACCTTCTTTACCTCATCCATAATTCCGCTGTCGTGCGGCGGTGTGATCTGGGCACCATCCTCCCAGTATACCTTGTATCCGTTGTATTCCGGCGGGTTGTGACTGGCAGTAATATTGATACCCGCAATGCATCCCAGCTTACGGACTGCATAAGACAGCTCCGGTGTCGG
>JALELN010000192.1 GCA_022771765.1 Lachnospiraceae bacterium
CTCAGATTTTTCCAGAAGGGGATGATTACTTCTGTGAGATGTTCTCTGATTTCATTTACCATACTCATAGCCATCATTTCCTCCAAATTTGATTCGTCTTGTCGGAGTTCTCCCTGTATTTTTTTGTTCAGTTAAATTTTATATATCATTTAACTTGATATTAATTATATTTCTTTGTTAAATTTAGTCATCAATTATTATTGCGTTTAATCACTCATTTTTGCAAATTATAATTTTTTTGTTTAATATGGCGATTTTTCATATGGCAATTTTGTGCACATTTTACATCATACAGCCGCAAAAACATCATCAGGTGCTACGGCCGATTGCAGGAAAGAATTGCTCCGTTTGTCTCCATGACCTTTTGATACCAGTATGCAGAGTCCTTAACGATACGCTTTTGTGTCTGAAAGTCTACATAAACCATACCAAACCGCTCATTGTAGCCCTTCTCCCACTCGAAATTATCAAGAAACGTCCATTCAAAGTAGCCGCGCAGATCGACTCCATCATCCAATGCCCGCTGCACCTGACCCAGATACCGGTCCAGAAATTCAATACGGTTCGGATCATGCACACATCCATCTGCTGATACCATGTCATGGCAGGACATCCCGTTCTCTGTGATAAACAACGGCATACCATAACGCTCATACAAAAATTTCGGTCCCCAGTAGAGACATTCCGGTGTCACCGGCCAGCCGCATGCTGTCTTTGCATAGCCGGGAGCTCTCTTTACAAACTCCGGTTCACCGTCCGCTCCTGCACGTACAAGATAGCCGTTGTAGACGTTTTGACCCATGAAATCAATCGGCTGGGCAATCAACTCCATATCCGCCTCTGTAATTTTAGGAAGATACGGCGCAAATTTTTTCAATCCTTCCTCCGGGTAATGGCCAAGAAAGACCGGATCGGAAAACCAGGAAACATTCCATGTCCAGTTGTCAAGATCGCTGTAAAAACCGAAGTACACCTTTTTTGCTGCCTCAACATCTCTCGGATCATCGGTCGCCGGCAGTGCCACGCCGCACGTGGGCGCGTAGCCAATCTTTATCGGATGCTTTGCGTGCTCCCGCAACGCAAGGACTGCCATCCCATGTGCCTTTAGTACATTATGTACGATCTGGAATGTGTATTGCAAAGGCAATTTGTAGCCCGGTGCATGCGCGCCGCTCAAATGTCCCAATCCGGTAAAACACTGTGGCTCATTTAAAGTGAAAAAATACTCACACAGATCCGAAAAATTCTCTGCCACAACAGCAGCATATTCTGCAAACCATTCAGGGGAATGTTCATTCAGCCAGCCTCCCTGATCCTGCAATGCCTGCGGATACTCCCAATGAAACAGTGTGATATACGGCGTGATTCCATTCTTTTTCATTTCCGTGATCATATCCCGGTACATGGCAACCGCCTGCTCGTTTACTCGTCCGATACCCTCCGGCATCAGCCTTGCCCAACTGATCGAAAAACGATAATGCTTCACCCCCAGCTGACGCATGAGTGCAAAATCTTCTTTGTAGCGGTGCATATGATCGCAAGTGATGGTCGCGTCTGCTCCGTCGTATGACTTTCCCTGTTCACAATACGCATCCCAGACACATGCGCCTGCTCCGTCTGCCTGATCTCTTCCCTCAATCTGATAAGCGCTGCTGGCAACACCCCAGATAAAATTTTCTGAAAACATATTTTCCCCTCTCTCATTCATAATTTTAAACACTACGCATTTTTGTCCACAACAAAATGATCCATACTCATCTCCAGTCTGCGAACACTCTCTTCCAGACCCACAGCCTCCTGCAGCAGCTTTTTCGCCTGTTGTGCCTGTCCACTTACACTTGCCGTGATATGCTCCGTAGAAGCCGCTTCCTGCTCAGAACATGCCGCAATGCTTCCGATTGCGTCAAGTACCTCATTCTTGCCTTGTACCATATTGTCAATACGCGCGGTCACTGTACGAAGCACGGTAACCAGCGATTCGACATTGTGTGCAATATCCCCCAGAACAAGCACGGTTCCTTCAATGGAATCAGACTGCGACTGTAAAAATTCCTCTGCACGCTTTGCGGAGGCAGTCGTATTTTGTGTTGTCTTTTGGATATCCGCTACGATCTGATTGATCCGGCTTCCCGCTTCTTTCGTTTCCTCAGACAGCTTACGAATTTCCTCTGCCACAACAGCAAATCCCTTTCCAGCCTCGCCCGCACGCGCTGCCTCAATGGAAGCATTAAGTGAGAGCAAATTTGTCTGTTCTGCCAGCGAACTGATCACCCCCATAAATCCGTTAATATCCTCTGAACGCGCATTCACCTCTTCAATATCTCCCACAAGGCTGCGGGCAATCTGTGTCGCTGCCTGTGCCTTTTCGCTCAGATCCGCGACCATCTGCTCCCCGCTCTTAACTGCCGCAATCGCAGAATCCGAATTGATCTGAATCTCCTCCGCCCCCTGTGAGACAAGATTTAATTCTTCTGAGAATTCATTCATCCTGTTCAGACTCTGTTCAGTCTGCATAGCCTGATTTGCCACGCCTTCCGCAACCTGTGCCATCGCTTCGTTGATACTCCGGATAGACTCATCCATGTGGGCTGCTGCCGCGCTGACATCCCCCGATGAATTCCCAACATGGGTACAGAACTGCTTCATGTCACTAATCATATGCCGCATGCTCTCTAACATATCTGTCATGCCAATCGTCAGATTTTTGAACTCATCCTTCCTCTTGGAGGAAAACTGCGCGGTCAGGTCTCCCTGCGATATTTTTTCCATACTGCCGATCAGCCGCCGTACCTCGCCACTAATATTTCCGGCAAGCACGGAACCAATCAAAAGAGAGATCAGGATTGCAAGCGCTACAATAAAAATAGTTATTCTTCCAATCGTGGATGCAGTTTTTAGTATTGTGCTGTCCGGTATCGCGCCACACAATACCATTCCGGTATTCCCTACCGGCGTATAGAGCAGCAGGTAGTCCTCACCGTTGATCGCAACCATCTCATTTCCGGCTTCCTTTGCGCTCATCACCGTCTGTGTAAAACTCTGATTTAAAAACGTCTCCTCATTTGCACCATCGCCGCGGATTTCCCTGCCGTCCGGTGTGAGCAATGCACTGACGGATCCCTCATCAGACATTTGTCCAAGCATATTTAAGATACTCTCATTTTTAATATCGATCACAAGAAAGCCTTTTCCCTTGACCATGCGCTGTGTATAGGAGATCGCATAGGAATCTTCTGAGACTCCAATCGTCTGCGAAATCAGATCATGAGTTCCACTCCATGCGCCGATTCTGCTCTTTTCGGCAGCAAAACCACTTCCTTCAGCGCTCTCGAGATACTGCGCATAAAAGTCTGCCGGAACAACCCCTGACGCACCGGTCATTGCATTCCCTTTTTCGGAAAACAAAACATAATTTGCCACATCGTTACTGCTGACTAATCCGGTCTTCACGGCACTCTCAGCCTTGCGGTACACATCCATCGCCGCAGAATCCGTCGCCCCGGCATGTTTCTTATAATAAGACTGAACAATTTCGTTATTGACAAGCTCGTTCGCCTTATTTTCCACATTTTTGCAAAGCTGTTCACAGTACATGCCCATTGCCGACATCGTACTGCTTGCCGAATTACGATATTCCCGAATCAGATTTGTCCGCGCAAGCTGGTACGAAGTCACACCAAGCAGAATGATCAGCGCAACCGGCACCAAAAACGCGCCAATCAGCTTGTTCTTGAGCTTACCCGTCCTATTTGCGCGCAATCTTTTATTTCTCCTTCCTGATTTTGCCTGTAGCTTTTCTGTCTCTTTCTTTTGTTTTGTTCTCTTTTTCATACACGTATCCTCTTCACTTTAGTTCGATCCAATCACAGATACAAGATAAAAAGGCACTTTTGCATCCGGCACATCATATGTCAGCGTAATCTCCACGTGATGCAGCCTGTTCTGCCCGTGATAAAGGACCGTATCAATATAAAGACAGTCACCCCAGTCCTCATTAAAATTGGCATCGAGAATCACCGCACGCTCATTGTCACCATCGACAACCACCTTCGCGATCGGAGCCGGCTTCTTCACAGACTTTCTGTATTGAATGGCAATCCCCGTACCTTCTATTTCAAACTGGATTGACGCACCGGGCTGTGTTGCCGTCCACCCGTTTTTAAAAACATCCGTTATACCATCCTGTGGCGTGTGATCCGCAACAAAGCCATTCGTCCATACCAGTTCATAAGTATTTTGACAACGAACCGCCTGTTCATAACGATTCGCCGTAATCGGAGATGGCAGTTTCGCCTGCGCGTTCTCCTCTATGCACATCTCCAGTTCCGTATCTGTTTCATCCAGGATCTGCTGTAGAAAATAGGTAATGACCTCTGCCACCAGGGCATGACCGGTATCATTCGGATGCAGATCATCCTCTGTGATTGCGCGGTTTGGAATGACGCCACCCACAACCTGGGGATAGATGGAACTTTGCATACTCACGCCTGGCAGATCGTAGTGACGTGCCACCTTCGCATGCTGTACCTGTGCATTTCCACCATCGTCATAACGCACATTATGCACCAGCATGACCGCCGGATTCTTTTCATCTGAAAGAATTTTTCGTACCAGCCCTTCGTAGGTCTCCAAAAAGAACTCTGTACTGTCATCATTGACACTAAATTCCACAAACACCAGATCCGGTGCATAATTGAGTACATCCTCCTGCACGCGGGCATTTCCAAACTGTGAGGTTGTTCCGCCAATCCCGGCATTGATATAAGTAAACTCTGCCTGCGGAAAGGTCTTCTCCCACCAGTCGAATACGCGTGCCGCATAGCAAAGCTTGGGATCGCTGGCAAGACAGCCCTGTGTGATTGACCCGCCAAGAAAAGCTATTGTCAGATCTTCGCCGCGCTTTGCGCGTATCATCAGCTGTTTCATCTGATTTATATTTCCATGATTGGAAACTCCCGCCTGTTTGTCAATATAATATTCCATATGCATTTTTCTCCTATTCCCAGATATCTTCTCCGAGTGATTCAATAAAATCACTCAATTCCTGCGCCATCTGCTCTGCTTCCGGAATGCGTATATGTCCCGGCGTACCTCTGCCGTTATTGCTATATAAAAAGTGATGCACCTTCGGATCGTCAATTTTTTTGCACACTTCGTCGATAGCCTCATCCCAATGCGCGTCATGCTGCAGAATGGTCGTAGCAAGGATGATCGTTGTATTTTTGTATTTTTCGCGAATCGCGCGCACAAACTGTTCATAATGATTCTTCCAGTATTGCGCCCGCGCGCCGCCCGGATCAAAGGCCATATAGTCATCCGGATGATTATCATTTTGTCCGATTGCAATTACAACTACATGTGGTGTATATGCAGAAAAATCCCACAGCCTGCAATCTCCAAGCTCCGGGTTATAAGTAATTTTGTCATATACCTGCTCCATACCAATGTACTCTGGTGCCGCAAACCATCCGGTATGATCCAGAAGCGCAATACCGCCCTGCGCAATATCATGCAATTCGGCACCCAGTCTGCGTGCTGTCATCCATGCATAGGAATACCAGCTATTCGAGTATTCACCATTATGCTCCGGGTCCTCCTTCCCCACGTAATCGACCGCTTCACTGACTTCTCCCGCGGACACGCTGTCTCCGTATACCTCGATCCGGCGGTCTTTTGCCGATGGCGGATCTAAAAATTCAGCTCCATCTGCCACTTCAAAACCTAAAATAACCAGATGATGACAGGCATCCATACGCTTAAACAGCATGAATTCATGGACTCCATTTGCAGTGCTCCCTACCTCAATATTCAGGGTTTGTTTCCCCTGTTTTTCCAGATGAACACTATGCTGTACACCATCCAGAATATATCCAATATAATTTTCCCAGTAAGCATGCTTATTTTCCACCATCACCCTGAGACGATTTCCCGTAAAGCGAAATGCAATATAACTGCAGGGAAAAACCATGACCGGTGCCTTTTTGTCTGTAAAATCAATTCTTCCACTATATCTCAGCTTTCCATAATCCGGATCAATCCTCATGCATGAACCTCCTTATAAAATACTCTCTGATCGTTTTTTCCCAAAAGTGCGTAAAAAAAATCCCCTTTCGGGGAGGCCGCGGAAATATCCGCAGCCTGTCATAAAGTAATAGTAAACAAAAAAAGGGAGAACAAAATTAAAAATAACAAAAAACTATCTTCGGCCGATCTCTGTGTCGGCTTCTCTGACTACGCTGTGATCCTTGATATAATCAATGATCTCATCCAGCTGTGTAAACGCGAGTCCCACATAGCTGTCAGCCGCGCCGTAGTAAACGGCAATCTTTCCTGTTTCTGAGTCATGGATCGTTGCGCAGGGGAAGCATACATTCGGTACAAATCCGCGCTCCTCGTACCACTCCTCCGGAGTGAGCAGGAAGTTCTCACAGCGATATTTTACTCTGGAGGGCTCATCAATATCAAGGATGGCTCCTCCGATGGAATACACATAACCGTTACATGTTCCGGTAACACCGTGATAGAATAACAGCCATCCCTCGCTGGTCTCGATCGGAGCTGCGCCGCCGCCGATCTTTAAGGCCTCCCACCACTCCGGGTTTTTGCCCATCACATGACGGTGTTTGCCCCAGTATACGAGATCCGGGCTCTCGCTGATAAAGATGTCACCAAAGGGTGTGTGTCCGCTGTCGGACGGTCTGGAAAGCATCATAAAATTGCCATTGATTTTTCGCGGGAATAATACCGCGTTGCGGTTGAAGGGCAGGAACGGATTTTCCACGCGTACAAACTTCTTGAAATCGGTTGTTTTTGCCATTCCGATGGCAGCGCCGTAGAAATCCTGACACCAGATAATATAGTAAGTATCCTCAACCTTTACGAGACGCGGATCGTATGCGTATACCGGCATAAACGGCTCGTCGTTCTCATCGACAAAGGGGATCTTTTCCTTATCGAATTCCCAGTGGATCGCATCTTCGCTTCTGCCGAGGTAAATATACGGGATTCCGTTTGTCTGCTCGCCACGGAATACTCCGATAAATTTTCCTTCATACGGAACTACTGCACTGTTGAAAATTCGTGCCACTCCCTCTACCGGATTGCGTCCGATAATCGGGTTTTCACTGTAACGCCAGATCGGCGCTCCCTTCAAGCCTTCCGGCTTCTCCTGCCACGGTACATTGGGCACCGCCGGTGCAATCATTTTATATTTAGACATTTGTTTTTCCTCCAAACTTCCTTTTAAATTCGCATCACGCAGTTTTTAACCCTTCACTGCGCCGGCTGTAATACCACTGTAAATCTGCTTCTGGCAAAGAATAAATATAATCAGCGCCGGCAGAAGTGAAATCAGCACGCCTGCACAAATCATGTTGTACTTGTTACCCATCGGACCGGTAAAAGTGTACAGGGAAATTGCAACTGTTTTAAGTTCTTTTTTCTGCAAATACAGACTGGCTGCATAGTACTCATTGTAGGTACCAACACCCTTCAAAATCATACTTGTAACGATCGCAGGTTTTAACAGCGGAAGAATAATCTTCCAGTAAATTGTAAAATAAGATGCTCCATCAATAATGGCCGATTCATCCAGCGAGATAGAGATGTTCTCCATAAACTGAATGAATATGTAAATCGAGATAATATCCGTACCCATCATCATGATAATGTAGCCATAAAGATGGTTAATAAAACCAAGGGACTGCATGATATTATAAACAGACACCTGCATTGCAACACCGGGCAGGAGACTCGCAAACAAAAACAGGCTGCGGATCAGTCCGTTTCCGGGAAATTTAAAACGGTTTAATACATACGCAAGCTGTGTACCGATAATCACTGCGCCAGCCAGCACGCATACCAGAACGATGCCCGAGTTGATAAATGCACGCCCCATATTTGCTGTCTGAAAGGCTTTCACGAAATTACTGACCTGCCATTGTGTCGGCAACTGCATCACATTCGTTGACGCGTACTCCGCATCACTCTTGAAAGCAGTGATGACACAGGATGCAAGCGGAATAACCGCCACAAGGGAGAAAAATATAAGTGAAACATATTTGACTACAATCCAAAGCCATGCCCCTGCTGTTCTATGCTTTTTCATCTCAATTTACCCCCTTTGCTGCTTTTACGCGCTTCTTATGCTTAACCTCACTGTCCTCATATGCGTTTCTAAACACGTACTTAAAGAACAGTTTCTGTAAGATCGTCGCCGCAAAGATAATCATCAACAGTACAACCGCCATCGCAGAAGCAAGACCAACCTTCTGGCTGACATGCGCGATCTCGTTCATGATGACGAAATAGGTTCCGGTTCCGTTCGCGCCTCCTGTGATGACATAAGGTGGCTCAAATGCACTCAGGGAACCTGTAATTGACATAATCACATTCAATGTAACAATTGTCTTGATACTCGGCAGAATGATATAGAAAAACTGTTGAAATTTATTTGCGCCATCCAGATCTGCTGCCTCGTACATCTCTTTGTCTACAGACATGATTGCTCCGATAAAGAGTACCATATTCTGTCCGAAATAGCGCCACACCGAGGTGGCCACAAGGGCTATATTATTAATCCGCTGGTCTTTTAGCCAGTACGGAAGATTTTCCAGATTAAAACCACACCACTGTAACACGGTGTCAAATACAAAGCCTCTCGTATAGAAAAACTTGAAAATAAATCCGATCGCGATACCACTGATCAGAAACGGGAAAAACATAAGCGCTTTAAAAACGCTTCCTCCCTTTGTCTTAAAGCTTAAGATTGTCGCCAGATACAATGCCAGCGCGAGCTGAAACAGTGCGCCGATAATATAGTAACCAGACAATTTCAATGCTGAGAAGCAATCCTTTCGTTTAAATACATCAATATAATTCTGCCACCCGACAAATACACGTTTGTCTACCGGAGTAGAATATTTCATTTTAAAGAAACTAAATTGTACCATCTGACCAAACGGCAGATATGTAAAAGTAAAAAGCAATAACAACGGAATGATCATAAACGCAAGGATGATGATCGTCTGCTGACCTTTTCTGCTTTTTACCCATTTTCGTAAGCTGAATGCCTGCCTTTCCATACAGATCTCCTCCCATTTTATCGTTCTGCCGGAGTCCTTTCATGAAAGGCTCCGGCAGAACTCAACTATCACTCTACAGATACAGTTTATCAATAATTACTCTGTAATTTCAACACCCTCTGTCGCCTGAGCGTCTGTCCACTTCTGGTTCCACTCAGCAATGATATCATCGTAGCTCATATCTCCATTTGCAGCGTGCTCGATGATTGCCTGTACCTTAGCGTCTCCGCCTGCGTTGAAGTTCAGCTCTGAATCTGCGTTTAAGTTGTTCAGAAGATCCTCCTCACCTGCAACTGAGGGCTCATTTGCTACCATCTCAATACCATCAAATGCAGAATATACATCCGGATAGTTATTATCTGATAAAGAAATCGGAAGACCGCCCTCGTTATAAGAGAAGCCAGACTTCTCTGTCATCCACTTTACAAAGATCAAAGATGCCTGCTGGTTTGTCTCATCAGCGTTTACATTAATACCAAAGTTATAGTCAGGGCCTGCTGAAGCATACTGCTTGCCATCTACTGTGATCGGGAAAGAGAAATATCCAATGTCATCACCGTTCTCACCGGCATCTCTCATCTGAGGGAATGCCCATGAACCAAGAACCATGCAGCCGATCTTGCCGCTGTTGATCATACCCTTGCAACCTTCCCAGTCAGTTGTGGTGTAGTCGTCCTCCGTCAATCCCTGTGCAACTGCATCGTAAAGAATCTTGTATACGTTGTATACGCCTGCGCCATTTCCCTGATCAGCAAACGGGTTGCTCATATGAAGCATTTTCTGGTTCTGGAAAGCAGGATCGCCGGTAGCTGTTCCTCCGATGTAAGCATCCCATGCACCCATGGTCCAGCCTGCTGCGTAGTTCGTGTAAAGAGGAACTACCTCATCGCCGAATTTATCCTTGATTGCCTTTAATGCTGCTATAAACTCATCAGGAGTCTTGGGAAGCTCTGTCACACCTGCCTCCTCAAACACTTTCTTATTGTATACTACACCCTGTGCGGTACCTGTAGAAGGAATACCATATACCTGTCCGTCATATGACCACTGATCCGCGAAACGAACTTCGTTCTGCAAAGTCTCAAGATCACCATAGGACAAGAAATATGTACTGAGATCTGCTGCATCTACCGCAGGAATCATCATGATATCTCCCCAATCACCGCCCTGTAAACGAAGCAATGCACTCTCAGCGT
This sequence comes from Lachnospiraceae bacterium, assembly GCA_022771765.1. Taxonomy (GTDB): domain Bacteria; phylum Bacillota; class Clostridia; order Lachnospirales; family Lachnospiraceae; genus W0P33-017. The sequence continues at coordinate 10,280 of JALELN010000192.1, forward strand.
AATCAGTATCTGTTGTTACCTCTACGGTGATATTCGGATACATCTGGTTGAAGTCTGCAAGATACTCATCCCACTGCTTATTCGGCATATCCGCATTCTGCAAATCTGTTCTATGATTAAACAGAGTGATTGTCGCGGTCAGGTCTGTCAGGTCCTCGCCAAGTTTCAGATCAGAATAAGAGATCAGGCCGTCCGCTGCAGCGTCCTCTGTTCCGGCATCGTCAGCCGTATCCTCTGTCTCTGCATCCCCTGCCTCTGTAGCGGTGTCCCCATCCGCAGCAGGAGCATCTGCCTTTGATCCGCAGCCTGCTAAAGATACAACCATAGTCGCTGCCATAGCTACTGCCATTACCTTTTTCAGTTTCATAATTGTAGTCCTCCTTGAATTTTAATTTGTATTTAGTTAAATTTCCGTTTCATTTAACTTAATTTTATTATAAACATTTATTCTTTTTAGTCATCATTTATTTTTGTGATTAGTCACTTATTATTGTATCCATTATCATTTTTGTATATTTATTACAATTTGCAATCCCATATTTGTGTATATTGCACATGGTTTATTTCTCGTTTTTCGCTTAAAATAGAAATAACCCTATATTTTTAACTTAATTTTAACCATCTATCTATAAAAAAGAGGCGACCATTATGAATTTCCAGGAAAATTATCTGCATTGTGTATCTGTTAGAAAAGACATCAGTGTCGAACAAGATCCAAAGATCCTGATTCCAAACCTGTATTCCTATGATGCCCTACCCGTCAGTGAATCAGAACGCTGTGCATTTCTTCATCTGCTGGCAGCAGGCAATCTGTCCTGCGAGGATCTATTTTCTTTTTCCTTTCAGCCGATGGACTGCTGCATGCTGCTCTACACTCAGGGTGGAAGTGGAAAGCTGTCTGTAAACGGCACATCTGTATCGCTCACAGAAAACCATCTGCTTTTTTTTGATTGCCGCCAGCTTTTTTCACTTCAGGTCGCTGTGCTTCCCTGGTCATTCAAGATTTTTTTCCTTTCAGGTGACCGTCTGGGATTTTTCCGTGACTTGCTTCACGCAAAGCAGGCGCCTCTTTTTCTGCTTCCCAAATTTTCACCACTTCCCCAGACCTTCAGTCAATTGCTTGGTATCAGTGAATCAGTAACCTTGCCGCAGTTTCTTCTCATGCAACAACTCCTGGATCAACTCTGTACAACATTATGCCTGTCGGCACAGGAGACCGATGCCGACACCTCCGCATCTTTATCTGATATTCCTGCATACTTAATAGAAATGAAGGATCTGTTTGATCACCACTACGCCAAGGAGTTCTCTCTCTCCACCTGCCAGGAGCACTATTCCGTCAGCAAATACCGTCTGTGCCGTGAATTTGCCGAATATTTTGGCGAACCACCTCTGCGTTATTTAAATCACAGGCGCCTGGAAGCAGCAAAAGAAATGCTGCTGAACACGGAATTAAACATCCATGAAATCAGCAGCCTTGTAGGTTTCGAAAATGTGAATCACTTTATTAATTTATTTAAAAAATACGTTGGTACCACTCCAAATTCCTTTAGACAAAAGGCACCGGAGGTCCTACCCGTTTTGCACTCTCCCTCTCAATAAACTGACCGGCGATCATGTACACACCGGAACTGTAGTCGGAATTCTCAAGCTTGTGAATCGCGATGTGGACAACGCGCTTTGCCATCTCCTTAACATTGATGGCGTAGGTTGTGATACCGATCTGGTTGTACGATTCCGTAAGGAAATTATCAAAGCCAACAACAGATATATCCTCCGGCACGCGGTAACCATTATCCTGTAACTTGCGAATCAGCATAAGCGCCACCATGTCATTATTGCAAAAAAAGGCTGTCGGCATGTTCTTTACGGGCAAACGAAGGTATACTATGGGATCATTAAGGCCGGTTTCTTTATCACGGTCATCAATCAGCCACCCGTCCTCCACTTCCATTCCATGCTCCATAGCCGCTTTCATATATCCGAAAAAGCGGTCATCAATACTTGCTGTCGCAAGCCTCGTACCAACAAACCCTATCTTTTGATGTCCCAGCTCAAAGAGATAGTTTGTCATCTGATAAGCGCCCATCATATTATTACTTACCACAGCATCGCAGTCCCCATCACACCCGATTGCGTCAAAAAACACCATCGGTATACGGACATTCCGGTTTAAAAACCGAACATATTCCATCTTGAAACTGCCCATAATGATGATTGCCTCAATTTTTTCCTCCGTCACCATCTTTGGAAGCTGCTGGCTGCGTTCTTCTTCGAAACCAATCACTTCCAACATCGTAAAGCAGTTTTTCTGCAGTCCACACTGAGCGGTCTGTTGGTAAAGTGACCAGTAAAACGACTTATTTTCCTCCAGATAACGTTCCGCCACTATGACTCCAATTGTATAGCTTTTTCTCTGCATGCTTTTTTCTGAAACAACAGTTTTTACATAACCCATCTCGTCGGCAAGCTGCCTGATTTTTTCGCGCATCTCCTCGCTGACACCTTTCTGACCTGACAGTGCCTTTGAAACAGTCACCGTACTCACGCCGAGTCGTTGCGCTATATCTGATAATTTTACTGCTTTTGGCATGATAATTTCCACCCTTTTACAAATAGTTTAATTAATTTTCCCTATACACATAGACTAAATTAGCTACTTCTAATTTAGCTCTTTTTGGCAATTTTGTCAATAAAGCAATCCTATTTAACTATTTTCTAAAAGCCTTCTGCTCATGACCCGGTTCCCGCATACCGCTCCGCAAAGAACTCCCATACTTTGCAGGAGATCCAGAAAAAACACGCCCCAATGACCGGAGAGAGATACGTCAGGATCGTACTGCTTCCCTTTCTCCCGAAAAAGAAGCTTGCCGGGTAATAGGCAATAAATCCGATCATCAAAAATCAGTGTCCTTAACCGCAACATCCAGTCCAATCGTCGGCTCATCCAGAAACACGATTTGGGATCATGCAAAAATGCTGCTGTCACTTTACAGAGCATGCGCTGCCCCAGGGAGAGCTGCCAACCGGCTTTGCGTACAGTTCTTTGATATTCACCAGACTCTCGAACAGTTCCAGATTTTTTATTTCAATCATAACTTTTTACCTGTTTTGTTCCGTATTGTATCTATTTTCAGAACTTCATGATTTCAGGCGCACTTCGATGATCTGCGCCTGAAAATCACCCTGCAGTCTCTGTAGGATCAAACCTGCAGACATGAGTGCCTCGCCGGAATATGACTTTCCGTCTATCAGATACGTTGCTTTCTCCTCCAGTCCCTGCAGTCTGATCTTTCTGCTCCGGTAATTCGGCTCATTTAACACTTGTATGAAGAATACCACTGCCTCGCTTTTATCCTTTGAGACAATTTCATAGCAGTCAAACAGATGGTTGTCCTGATAAGAAGAGATCCGGTAATAATCACCTTTCTGAATGAGTGGTGCATACTTTTTGTAATCCTCAATCTGTCCGGGGATCTTTTCGCGATCCTCCGCCGGAATCTTGCGCGGATCAAGCTCATAGCCGAAGGTTCCTGCCATCGCCACAATCCCGCGGGTCTCAAAGGGTGTGACTCTGCCGACTGTATGATTCGGGCAGTCCGACACATGTGCCCCGATCGTTGAGAGGGGATACAACAGCTGCGTTCCCTCCTGAATTGCCAGACGTTCAATGGCGTCCGTGTCATCCGAGCACCAGATCTGCGGACTGTAGTAAAGCATGCCGGGATCAAACCGTGCCCCGCCGCTGGAGCAGTTTTCCAGCAGCAGATCCGGGAAATCCCGGGTCAGGCGCTCCTGCAGCTCATAGACAGCAAGCATATAGCGGTGCGACAGCTCGCCCTGCCGGTCCGCGGGAAGATAAGTGCTGCCGATATCGGTGAGGGGGCGGTTCATATCCCATTTCACATACTCGATATTGGCAGACCGTAAAACCGCGCACAGACTCTCATAAACATAGTCCACCATCTCAGGACGGCTCAGATCAAGCACATACTGCGCCCTTGCCATTGATCCGGTCCTGCCTTTTAACTGCAATGCCCAGTCCGGATGGGCGCGGTACAGATCCGAATCCGGAGAGATCATCTCCGGCTCAAACCAGATACCGAATTTCATGCCCAGTGCATTCACCTCATCCACCAGATATTTTAAGCCGCCCTTTAATTTCTCTTCGTTGACCGTCCAGTCACCGAGACTGCCCTCGTCGGAATTTCGCTGTCCAAACCAGCCGTCATCCATAACGAGCATTTCAATGCCAAGCTCAGCTGCCTGCTTTGCCAGCGCCAGCAGCTGTTCTGTATCAAAATCAAAATATGCCGCTTCCCAGCTGTTCACCAGTACCGGACGTATTTGATCCTTATATTTACCCCGGATCAGATGGTTCCGGTAGAGGTCATGGAAGGTACGCGACATTTTGCCGAGTCCCTCGTCCGAGTAGACACACACGACCTCGGGTGCCTGAAAGCTCTCCCCGGCCTCCAGCTTCCAACGGAAGTTTTCGGGATGGATACCCATGACCATGCGCACGGTATCATGCTGGCAGCGCTGTGCCTTTGCAAGGAAATTACCAGAATAGACAAAATTCATCGCATACACTTCGCCCTCTGCCTGTGTGCAGTTCTTTGTGAGCAGCGCCAGAAACGGATGATCCTGATGTGAGGACTCACCGCGCAGGGATTCTGTGACACAGCTGCCATAGCCCAGCGACTGGCGTTCCATATGGCGTTCTCTCGCCCAGGAACCATGCAGGGAGAGCACATCGTAATTTTCATTGTCCATATCCAGACATGCTGACATCACGCGGTCAAGATAGACCGCTTCTTTGCCTCCGTTAATGACTTTCACACTGCGGATCACTGCGTCACTGTCGGCAAATACGCTGTAGGAGAGCAGCACGCGGATTCCTGTCGGCTCATCCTCCATGGTGATCTCCAGTGTCTCACCGTCTGCTCCCCATGTGGCAGGCAGGCTGTCAAGTGCCTCTTTACCTGTATAGATCCGATGGCTGACATAGGTCAGATCCAGCCCCTGCTGCCCTTCTGCCGTTGTCGCCGTAATACAGCTCTCCCGGAAATCTCCGCTGCCACTGAAGGAATACTCCATCGGACAGGTGTCGAGAAATGTCACCTTCTCCCGCAGATTTTTCGACGGAACGAAGGGAGGCTCCTCCAGACGAAGCAGATAGCCAAGATCCGTCGACTCCAGTTTTTTTCCATAATAAACATGGCCGACGTACTTATCATCTGCCAGACCGAGGACGTAGCTCGTCGTCTTTGTGTCGAGCTTAAATATTTTCGTGTTCTCGTTATATGTAATCATTGTATTTACCTCTACTGTTGAATTTATAATTTACGTTGTGCACTTAGGCTGCTCGCAGTTCTACTTCCGTGCTTGTGCCCTCGGACATGTTTCCATGTAAGACACGCTTCCGCTCCGCGAAAAGGCGTAACGGCTACTAAGGATTTTCCATCGTGAAACCCATCACTCGGAAAATCCAAGTACCGACGCTTTTCGAGGGTCTTAACATTCGGAAATCATGCTCCGAGGACACTGCCCGGTAGGTAAGCGCAGTGCTCGCACCTACACATCACCATTTCCCTCTTACACACAGCGACATTGAATCAGACCCGGCATAGCACACTTCCCAATTCGGCTGTCAGCGATACTGTAGTTCGGGAGACAGCAGGGACGCCTGCGGACTGTGACTTTTGCGCGAGGAAGTGCGAAGCGAAAAAATACCCTTTTGGTATCATAACTGAAAGTCCCCTGCTATGTGTGCAAAGGAACCTACCGAACTGCCACTGGCAGTTCGCTACGGATGCTTGGCAACACCGAGCAGGGGCTGAAGGGACAGCGAGACACCCGAGCGCAATCGGAGCAGAACGCAGGTGCCCTGCTGTCTCCCTGACATGACATTGTTTTGACAGCCGAAGCAGAAACTCCATGGTTCCGCTGTCGTAATTCGTGACATCTATGCGGTTAGCGCTCCAGGAATGTGAGCGGGCCTCCGACACTGCTGAGGAAGTGCATCATCAGATAGGCACCGCGCAGGGACACGCGTTCTGTCTCGAGAATACGGCGAACCGTGGCCTTATCCGCGAGGAAAATCCGGATCTCCTCCGTTGATTCCGTGTCCTCATCCGAGATCTGACCGGAAACCGTGCCGTAAACCGCAGCACTCGTCTCATCGGTAAAGCCGGGCCCCATAAAAAACGGACGACGATAGAGCGGGCTGCCACCGGTATATTCCACAAAGTCCAGCCCCGTCTCCTCCTTCATCTCGCGAACTGCTGCCTGTGCCGCGGTCTCCCCCGCATTGATCAGTCCGGCAGGAAGCTCATAGACATACGCATCCAGCGGATACCGGTATTGGCGGATCAGCGCGAGACGCGGAGAGATCTCATCCGTCACTGCGTAGATGACGATACCCTCCGACTTCATCTCCTTGGTGCGAAGCTTGATATGCTCCTCATCATTGCGGGACGCAAAATAATAGTCAAAGCTCTTTCCTTCCTTGTCAAGGGCATCAATATGATATAAATTCAAATGACGGTTATCCGTCAGTTTTTGTACATCCTTACATTTTCTCATAGAGAACCTCCCAAAGCCTTATTCAGAAACCATGTCCTTTTTTAACGCCTCCAGTTTTTCAGCAGCATCAGAAAGTGATGTGCCCTTTACACCGAAATAGTATTTGATCTTGGGCTCGGTTCCGGACGGGCGCACACAGCACCATGCATTGTCCTCCAGCTCATAATAAAGCACATTGGATGCGGGAAGTCCGGTAGCGGTCACCGCTCCGGTTACCATGTCTTTTCTTGTATCTTCCTTGTAATCGCGCACTGCCAGCACCTGATAACCGCCCAGAGTCTTCGGAGGATTGCTTCTTGCATCACTCATCATCTGCTGAATCTGGTTTGCTCCGTCAATACCCTTTAAGGTAAGCGTTGCCAGACCTTCCTTAAAATAGCCGTACTTCTCGTACATGTCGAGCATCGCATCCCAAAGAGTCTTGCCCTGCAGCTTGTAGAAGGCAGCTACCTCACACAGCATCATCACTGCCACGCAGGCATCCTTGTCCCGGGCATAGGTTCCGGCAAGACAGCCATAGCTCTCCTCCAGACCAAATACATAGTTGTAAGTGTGATTCTGCTCAAACAGCTTGATCTGCTCTCCGATATACTTGAAACCGGTCAGCACCTCGATCAGCTTCACACCGTAATCTGCCGCAATCACCTTTGCCATGTCGGTCGTAACGATCGTCTCCACGAGTGCGGGATTCTCGGGCATCGTTCCGGTTGCCGTACGCTCACGTAAAATATATTCCGCGATCAGCATACCGGACATATTTCCGGTGAAGCTGACATATTCGCCGGTCTTTGTATCCTTTGCATACACACCGAGGCGGTCTGCATCCGGATCTGTTGCCAGCACGATGTCGGCGTCTACCTCTTTTGCCAGTTTCAATGCTAGTGTCCATGCCTTTTCATCCTCGGGATTCGGGTAGGCAACTGTCGGGAATGCGCCATCAGGCAGCTCCTGCTCCTTTACCACATAGACATTCTCAAAGCCCAGCTCCTTTAACACGCGGCGAACTGGAAGATTTCCGGTACCGTGAAGCGGTGTATAGACAATGCGGATATCCTTTGCCGCCTTCTGAATCAGCTCCGGATGGATGCTCTGTTTTTTGAGCTGCTCCATATACTTGTCATCCAGCTCTGCGCCAATCGTCACATACAGTCCCTTTGCCTCTGCCTCCGCCAGATCCATCGTCTTCACCTGTGAGAACTCCGTCACCTTTGCGACCTCGGCGAGGATATTTTTATCATGAGGAGGGGTGATCTGCGCGCCGTCCTCCCAGTATACCTTGTAGCCGTTATACTCGCGGGGATTGTGGCTCGCCGTGATGACGATACCGGAAATACAGCCCAGCTCACGCACTGCAAATGACAGCTCCGGTGTCGGACGCAGGCTCTCGAAGCGATAGGTTTTGATCCCGTTTGCGTTCAGGCACAGCGCTGCCTCTGTAGCAAACTCCGGTGACATCCTGCGGGAATCATAGGCGATCGCCACTCCCTTTTCCTGACCGCCACAGGCGATGATATAATTTGCCAGTCCCTGTGTCGCCTGACGAACCGTATAGATATTCATGCGATTTGTTCCTGCGCCAATTACACCGCGCAGACCGCCGGTACCAAACTCCAGCTGGCGGTAAAAACGATCCTCGATCTCCGCATCCTGACCTTCCAGCGCCAGAAGCTCCTTTCTTGTGTCCTCATCAAAATATTCATCTGTACACCACTGTCTGTAGACTTCCATATAACCCATGTGTCTCTCCTCCTCTAATTATTATTCGGTTTTAAGCTGTTAATTTGGCTCAAAATCATCTCTTAGTTAATTGAAGTATATAATTTACTTTTATTTAAGTCAATAATTAGTATATTTTTAAGCCATTTTCGTTATTATGAACGAAAATGCATTCTCTCTTTTGTGAGATATAGCTACATACCTTTCTGCACACTCTTTTTTCTGTGCTGCTTCTCCAGATAGAGCATCTCATCCGCACAGGCCAACGCCTCCTCCAAAACCGCTGTATTACCCGGCTCTATCAGATAGACACCCACAGAAACAGTCACGTTATAGCTTTTCTCACTGGATGCATTAAAGTGTTCAAACTGCTGATACAATACAGAGAGCATCTCAGATCCATCAGAGACAGCATCATACTCCATCGCACACGCAAACTCATCTCCGCCAATCCTGCCGACAACTCCGCCGGCATCCACGGTTTCCGTCAAGATCCGCCCGATCGTCTTCAGAGAAAAATCGCCCTCCTCATGCCCATAGCGGTCATTGATGATTTTAAGATTGTTCATGTCAACATACAACAACAGCGTGCGTTTTCCCTGGGTCTTGCGGCGATCGATCAACTCATTCGCCTCCTCAAAAAATCCTCTCCGGTTCAAGATGCCGGTGAGCATATCCGACCGGGAAATCTGATTTAATTCAATATTGTGGGCACGCAGTGTTGCGAGATTTTCTTCCAGCTGCTCCTGGATCTCACCGTTCATTCGCAACAGCGTGAGCATCTTAATCGCAGAACTGATCTGATTGACCAGAAACTCACCGTTCACAAACAGACTCTCATCCATATCACAAAACAGAATGCCATACACAGCCTCATTGGAAAACAACGGCAACAATACCCGTTCAAAACGTGCATCCGAATGAACATATGGATTTTCAAATAATGTTTCGATACGCTGTTTCTGTTCCTCAAGCGCGACGGTTCCTGTCCTGCCATCTGTCAGCAACGCTTTCAAGTGAAGATTGGACGGTGCGCGAAACGGTTCTCCGAACAGATGTAGCCGGGGCTGTGAAAGCAGATAAATCGCGGCGTTTCTGATACCCAGCCATTCGAGATTTGACAAAAGCAGACCATAACTCTCGTCCCGGCAATTGTCAAACTGCAGCACGTTTTGCACAAACAGCTTGATTTCGTAGTTCTCCCTCTCTTTTTTCTGCTTCATGCTTCCAAACTGCTTGTTCATCGCAAGCGCCATTTTGCGGTAGATTTTTGAAAAGAAATCCCGCAGTCGGTATCGACCATAGTCGTCCCGTTGCTGTCCGAGCAGTACTCCATAAATATCTTCCATCACCTCAGAAAGTTTGTCCATATCCGCATATTCCACACCTTCCAGACCCAAAAACGCCTCCACACTTTTCATGATCTCCCGGCGCTCTGGATGCTCGGGCACCTGCCCCGCAAAACCTTCGGTCAGCTCATGGATCATCTTTTCATAAGCAGCACGCAGCACCTCGATCTGTCCGTTTGACTCCTCATGAAGATACCAGTAAAATACATCTTCAAATCCGGAATCATCACCATCATTCTCCCGAGCAGTCCGCTCTTCATCATTCCATGTTCGCGCAAAAGAATCACGCATAATGAAACGTGTCGGCACAATATGGCTATCCATGCGGGCACCGCCCAGAATGGACAAGACCATCCGCACTGCTTCCTCGCCAAGCTTTGCGGAATCGGCACGAATAGATGAAAGTGACGGATCCACCTTTGACGCAGCCGCCGTATCATCATAACCAAATACAAAAATGTCCTTTCCGGGTAACAGCCCCCGCTGCTTCACGGCCTCATACATCGCCATGGCAATCTCGTCATTCGCACAGAATACTGCCTCTAAATCCGGATTGTCCTCCAACAGCTTTGCACATTCGCGCACACACCGGCAAGACATATCGCCCTGCGCAAACTGCCGTTCTTCAAACGGTATATCATTTTCCCGCAATACCTCTTCAAATGTCCGCCTGCGCTCGCTGGCATCGCTGTTCTCCTCGCTGCCGCCAACCATGCCAAAACACGTGCATCCTTTCTCACGGATAAGATATTCCAATCCCTCTCGAATGCCTGATTGATTATCAAACACGACATGTGGATAGCCTTCCAGTTTAGATGCAATCAGCACGCATGGAATATCTCTGTACTGAGCAAGGAGCTCTCTTGTCTTCTTTTTTGAAGAAAAACAGCCGATACTGTCCGCTGTGCACACAATTGCGTCTATATTTTCTTTTTTAATATAAGAAAATACCGTGTTATACTGATACTCATACATCAGATCTGCCTGTCCGGACAGATCCCGGTCAATGTATTTTCCCGGCACAATGACAACATTGACATCTGCCTCTCTTGCAGCCTCCAGCGCACCTTTGCAGACATATTTCGTAAATTCATCTAAAATCCCGCTCACAAGTACTCCAATTGTGACGCGTTTTCTTCTCTCTGACATACGTCCCCTCCCATACATCTCTTATGGTACATTATAACATGTGCCGGCACAATGTGACAATCCCATAATCGTTCGCATCGTCCTTCTTTTCCTGTTGTGTTTCCTGTCAAGAAAGAAGCCGGCACTCTTTTCTCAAGTACCGGCCTCTCGTTTATTTTATGGTTTTAAAGGTTGCTTTCTTTGCCGAAGATTTTACAGCTGTAATATTATCGTAGTAGATCGTACCTTTCACTCTTCCATTCGAGATTTCGGAAGAATCACTGATCGCATTCACCCAAAGTCCGAATGACTGTATTTTCTTGCTGTCATTTACAAGACCGCCCTTCGGATTGCCCTCTGCATCTCTCTGGCAGAACTCGGCGAACGGTATCGTCACAAGAATCGGTTTATTGCCACTCTTCTTGTATACATTGTAGGTGTTCAGGTAAGTCTCATATACCACTCCGTTTGCCGTGATCTGGATAACAATCTTCTGATTCTTTCCATCAGGCACGGTATAGAACTGCAGTGCATCACACTTTGACCAGTCTACCTCTTTGGAGATTGTCGCACCGCCCCATCCGGTAGCCGTTTCATTATAGGTAAACTTCAGACCGTAGCTGCCTTCTGATTTCTTGTTCTTTGTCAGCTCCAGAGTAACCTTACAATCATTGTCCGCGTTTGTTGTCCATGCACTTGTCAGCTGATCATTCAAGCCATAATAATTTTCGAATCCGTCGATCAGATAAGGATCTTCTTTTGCGACCTTGATATTATAGGTCTCTCTGATAGTCTGCACCTTCTTGCCTCCGATGTACAGAGAAAGTGAACCGATCCCTGCGCCCAGCTTTTTGAGCTGTGCAGCGGACAGCTTCGCCGTATAGTAGCCCTTTCCGTCTGCTTTCGCCTTTAAGGTCACCTTCTTTTTTCCGGCTTTCAGAACAAACTTCACATCGGTTTTCTTTGTCGCACCAGTCACCAGTGCCTTGATCGTGGTTGCTTTGAGAATTCTCTGATCTGCAAGCGGTGAAGTAATATATCCGTTTGCACCTGCCACTGCAGCCTTTGCCGTAATCTTGCCAAAGCTCTGCTTTGTCATCACATTCTTCTGGTCTGCAGCAAAAATACTCCGGCCGTCATTGTAGAAGGAAATGAAGTTGTCAAGCATCTCGTGTCCGTGCAGGCTTCCATCCGCATTCACAGAATCCACATACGGTGTGTAGAAGCCATCTGTCTTACTGAAGTTTGCCCACACCAAAAAATAGGATGCCTCTGATTTTGAAACGATATCAAGGATCTGATTGTACCAGTCCTTATTGCCGTTGTCTGATTTGAGCAATGCTGTCTGAGCATCTCCCGGTGCCGGATCATCGGCTGCTCCGGTCTCCGCCACAGCCACAAGCTTGCCGTGCTCCTTTGCAAACGTTTCCACGATACCCAGCTGTTTTTTAAACTGCTTCATAAATACGCCGTCATCCGCCGGTTTTCTGTCATACATATCAAAGCCGACCAGATCCACATACGCATCACCCGGATAGCGCTCTTCGAAATCTTTCACGGAAGACACACCCGTATTACTCGGGCTGTATACATAGATCATATTATGTACACCTTTTGTATCGCGCAAATACTCCACCGTGTAACGGTATACATTTTTATAGGTCTCCGCATCACAGAATGCTGCGCCCCACCAGAACCAGCTTCCGGTATTCTCGTGGAGTGGACGGAACAGGATCGCACGATCCACCTTATCCGCATAGTCGGCGATCATATCCAGATAAGCATTAAAGACCTCATTGTATTTTCCACCCGGCAGGATCTGGTTCATGGGGTCGCCCTCTGTACTGTTCGGCGTGTATCCCCCAAAAATATACTTCGCATAAGACGGCTCACAGCTCTTATAATCCGGGTTTTTCTTTACGGTCGCGAAATTTGGCATATGTGCGGATAAGGTGATGATCGCACCCTGCTCAGCCGCTTCATTGGAAAGGTATGCTGCCGCGCGCACATTGTTGGATATCGTCTCCTTCATCACATCTGGATGAGACTGATTGTATTGCCGGCTTTGTGACTGGTATCATTCTGATGTCCGAAAATCACGCTGTCCGAAGCTCCGACTGCCTTCAGATATGTATAGAGTCTTTTCGCCTCATCAGTCGCCTTCTTATCTGCAAGCGCTACATTCTTTGTAAGCTTTGTCTTCTGTGTACTGCCATCCTTTTTGTAAGTGATAAGATCCGAACCGGAAATCTTCACCGGCTTGGAAGTCCGTACACGCACCGTAGAATCAATGGAAGGATCATTGAGCGAACCAACCGTCAGCGTTAAGTTATCGATCCAAACAGATCCTTTATAGTCTGTCGTTCTACCGACTACCTGAAGCGCAAACTGCTTGACATCTGACGCTTTTGATGACAGCGCATCAAAGGAAATCTCTACCGGCACCTTTTTGATCGTTCCGGAAACCGTCTCTGCCAATGTCGCGTCGACTACTGCATTTGCATCGAGTCCCTCATTACAGTACACTTTGACAGAAAAGGAACCGATGGACATCTTTGAAGTGTCATAGAAGAAATCCAGTGTCGCATTCGTTGCTCCTGTCAGGTTCATACCTTTACCGTCAGACGGCTCCCATACCGCTGTCACCTGCGACCAGCCCTTATCCTTGTCTGCCGAATAGTCCACATCAAATTTCAGCCGGCCGTTATCTGATGAGACAGAAGTAGCGGCGCCTGAGGAATACTCCCACTCCCAGCCGGAACCGTAGGACCATCCGCTGATCCCGTCATCAAAATTGAATTCGCTAAGCACAACCGGCACCGCTGCATGAGCCTGCAGCGCCCCGCTAAAGGGCACGCCACTCACCCCCAGCGCCAGCGCTAATGACAGAGCCATTCCCCGTCTTGTAAAATACGCATGTTTCATTGTCCTTTTCCTCCTCAACATTCATTCTGTCTTAAACCTCCACGATCTTCATTGTCTTTTTAAATCCGGTCTTTGCCGTGAACAGCTTCTTATATGCCTTCAACGTTCCCTTCGGCACCTCAATGACTGCATTTTTGTTGACACCCTTTAACGCATTTTTACCGATCTTTTTCAATCCCTTTGAAGTGATCACGATCTTTTTCAGATTCTTGCATCCAGAAAACGCTTCCATACCAATCGATGTCACGCTATTTGAAATCGTCACCTTCTTTAAGGAAGTACACTTTGCAAAGGCTTCATCGCAGATGCGGACAACATTTCCGCCTACTTTCATTGTCTCAATCTTTGTATCGCCCTTGAATGCCTCTGCTGCTACAGTCACGACCTTGCATTCCGTTCCGTTGATCGTCACCGTATCCGGGATCACAGTATTCTTTGTAGTCGCCGGTGTCTCCACAAAAGCCACCTCTGCACTTCCGCCTGCACTGCTCTTTGTCACAAAGAAATCCTGACCGCCCACTGTCTCGCTCTTGTTCTGTTCAACGGCAGGAGCTGCGCTGTCGGTGCTATTCGTGTTCTTTTTATCTTCTTTAGGTGCATCTGATGTCGTATTATTGCTTCCCCCGTCATAAGTGCCACCGCCAATTGAAGGCTGGGTGTATTTGGGTCCGATCCATTCGAAAGAAGTGAGCTTTATCGTTTGATCACCCGCTTCATCTGCATTTACTATCATCTTAATACCGACTGCATTAATAGAAGAAAGATTGGCTGCACCAACTGCATTTTCGCACGCCCGATATGATATTTTTGCATAATATTTTCCTGTGTCTGATTCTACTTCACCCGATGCAGTTGTTGCCATTTCCTTCCAACCAACAGACGGAACATGCCAGCTGTTAAAGGTAAGCTTTAAAGTGGCTTTTTTCGCTGCTTCATATTCCACATAGAAATATCCGCCAGGCATCACTCTGTTCATATTAAAGCCGGTATTCTCATATAAAACACCCTGATTAGTTCCCATCTCTTTGCCGCCGGAAAAGAGAACCGTATGCTCCAAGCCTTCCGCGTCACCCTCACCCTGCACTTCCTTACCACGTGTGATGGTCACATTAGAACATGTAATATCTCCGCGATAGTCCATCTTCGATCCGTCAGTCTTTATCTGTAATCCCCACAGATTATCTATCGGTTCCCCGATAAATGTAACCGTTATACGTGTTCTATTACCATCCTTGAAATCATTCGGAGTCAATGTTATCGTATTGATCGGATTCCAGTTAAAATCAGTTTCCAGATATATACTGTTGAAGGTTTTATCCTCTATCGTCACATCATACGCAACCGTTGTCTCTGAATAGATTTTGCCTGAAGTGCTTATGTCAAACTGCTCATTCGGCCACGTATTTACATTTGCATCTGTGACTGAAATCGTTTTGGAATCACTCAATGTGATTATTTCCGAATCTGTACTGCCACCTTCATCTGGAGGATTGTCGTCCGGAGCTGTTGGTTTGGATGTTCTGCTCTTGTATAAAACAATATCATCGAAATATACATCGCCGTTAAATGTTTTTCCGCCTCTTATTACCTGTATGACAATAACATTAATACCCTGCTTGTAGTCATCCGGACCATTGTCAGTCAACGCCCCCACCAGGTCATATTGATAATAAGTGTCTCCATTTATGCTCGTTTCTTTTTTTGTGCTGAAGCAAGATCCATAGTGCACACTGATTTTTTAGATTTATTAGCATCATCCTTAGCATCATTAACCAAAAAAACCTCTACCCTTTGTGGTTGTTCATCAGTTTTTTTACAGTACAGTTTTGTGTTGTTCCATCTTCAAAGGCCCATTTTACTTTTTCCTGAAGCTGAGAGTCACCGCCAGATGACTGCGTGGGTTTCTTTATGACAATATTATCGAACCATACCGATCCATTATAATCTGTTTGTACTCCTATCAACTGAATAGCAATTTGATCCACATTTATCGTACCGCCCGACGGCGCAGGAAGAGGTATCTCCAATGAATTCTTTGTTAATCCGTCAAATACTTCTTGACCTGCCGAAGAGTCAACAAGCACATCCTTTTTCATATCATCATTAATATACACTTGAATTTTAAAGTCACCCTTTGTTTTCTTAGTTTTACAATAGAAAAAGTCCATTGTTACGCTGCATTCTCCTGTCAGGGTAATACCTGATCCATTTTGCGCGTGCCAAACGACTGATGATTGCGACCACGTTTTATTCTGGTCTTTCGTATAGTCCACATTAAATCTCATCTGGTCTTATTTGATGAGACAGAAGTAGAGGTGCCTGCGGAATACTCCCACCCCCAATTGTAATCATAGCTCCATCCGTCGAGCCCATCATCAAAATTCCACTCACGCACTACCGTCATTTCATTTTCCGCCGCCTTCACCTCACTCGTGAACAGCTGATCTGTCACCGGGCATAGACCGAGTGCAAGTGACACTGCAAGCACTGATGCTACCAGTTTCGAAAATTTTTTTCTCATGTTCCTCATGTTTTTACCTCCCAATTAGCTGTTTTTACCTCTCTCCGTACAATCTGCTTAATCAGAATACATTTTGATCTTTTCTTCTGATATTTGATACTTTTCACATATTAAGTATAAAATTCGGCTTTATTTAAGTCAATATTAGCTTTATTTTTCGTCATTTTTACCTTGTTTTATATTTATTTAGTTTGCTAACACTCGCATTTTTTGTAACATATTTACAATACACAAATAAACTAGACCCAAAGAAGGAGCGGCAAACGCCGCTCCTTCCTGCGAAATTATTTCTACATAACACACTTTTTTAGCCAATCAGCACTGCCTCTTTTCAGATCTCTATGCCACGCTCTCTGCCGATCTGCCCTCCGGCTTCCTTGCCCTGATCGCACACATACGCCTCTTCGGACTTTCGATCCATCTTTTTCTTGCGGTAACACTCCACTGCATCACGAAGTGATTCCGTCATACTCATCTCCTGTATGACATATTTTGCTTTCTGAACTCCTGCATTCTTTGTCTTGATCATCTGCAAATCCTCCTCTGTTTCCGCATTAAATAACCGGATCCAATCATCCATCCTGCTGTTCCGCAGAACCGGGAAGTTTCGGCACCCAAAAATTAGATTTTCCATCTGTCATCCTGATCCTGCTTATTAATTTTTCATATTGGAAATTAAAAGCATGATTCTATGACATGTAGATGATACCGGTGATGGTATCCTGTTGAAAGAAGCAGAAGCTTTTCAATAATTAGTCTGTATGTAATCACTGCAGCCTCTGCAATATGTGTGTTAGATTCTTATGCTTTGGTCTGAGTGTAGCATGATAAGACCGGTTATGCAAGCAATTTTTTCTTCAACGTTTTTGACAGAAAATCCTTTGACAACATGATCGATTGCCTTTTTCAGCCTCTTGTATTTTGATGTGAGTATGAACAGGTCAAAGAAGAACTGGCATGAAATTTGTTCCTTTGCAACTAACATGAAAAAAATTTACTCCCTTTTGGTAAGGATTGTCCTATCTGTTTTGTTTCTTTGCTTTTGCCAGTTTCTCCTGAAATTCCTCCGGTGTGATTCCGCACGTTTCCGCGGCTGTATTTACATCCAGCTTTCCACTCAAAACAAGATCAAGCAGCACCGCCTCTCTTCCGATCACTATGCCACGCTCTCTGCCGATCTCTATGCCGCGCTCTCTGCCGATCTCTATGCCGATCTGCTCTCCGGCTTCCTTGCCCTGATCGTATACATACGCATCTTCGGACTTCCGATCCATCTTTTTCTTTCGGTAATACTCCACCGCTTCACGAAGTGATTCCGTCAGGCTCATCTCCTGTATGACATATTTTGCTTTCTGAACTCCTGCATTCTTTGTCTTGATCATATGCAAATCCTCCTCCGTTTCCGCATTAAACAACCGGAGCCAGTCATCCATCCTGCTGTTTCCAGTCAGTGTTTTCCGTAACTCTATGATATGAAGTTCCAACAGATCCGAGTAGTCCTTCCCTGTCTCGTCCCGCATACGGTATACGGAATGATACCTGTCGTCCTCCGTCAGGTTAAAATCAAGGATACTGATGCCGATACACCTCCGCAGCCGGTCAAAATGCTCACCCATAAACAAGATATCCGCATACATTTTCGCAAGATAATACAGCGAACGTTTCCCCCAGAACTTCTGCCGTCTCAGCTGCATCTCCAGATTGATCCTTGTACCGTCATGAAGGAACACTTTTACATCCAGAATTCCCTGCTTCATCTTCTGATGCCGTCTCCTTAAAAAGGAGTTCCCGAGCCGCGTCTCTTTAACCTGCTCCACCGGCATATTCAGCGCATCGCAGATAAAGTAACGCCTTACCTCTGCATCCTCCATGAGCTCCCGGAATGCAAAATCCATCTTTGGTGAAATAATCTCCATCGTACCTCCTGTTCTGCAGAACCGGGAATTTTCGGCACCCCAAAAATCAGATTTTCCACCTGTCATCCTGATCCTGCTTATTAATTTTTCATATTGGAAATTAAAAGCATGATTCTATGACATGTAGATGATACCGGTGATGGTATTCTGTTTAAAGAAGCAGAAGCTTTTCAATAATTAGCCTGTATGTAATCACTGCAGCCTCTGCAATATGTGTGTTAGATTCTTATGCTTTGGTCTGAGTGTAGCATGATAAGACCAGTTATGCAAGCAATTTTTTCTGATCGATTGCCTTTTCCCAACTCTTGTATTTTTGATGTGAGTATGAACAGATCAAAGAAGAACTGGCATGAAATTCGTTCCTTTGCAACTAACATGAAAAAATTTACTCCCTTTTGGTAAGGATTGTCCTATCTGTTTTGTTTCTTTGCTTTTGCCAGTTTCTCCTGAAATTCCTCCGGTGTGATTCCGCACGTTTCCGCAGCTGTATCTATATCCAGCTTTCCACTCAAAACAAGCTCAAGCAGCTCCTTCCATTGCTCCACGATAGGCTCCAGCAGGAAATCTTCGATGTGATCTCTCGCGTGCTGCGCAAAGGAATCGTACAGAGCCTCATCCGTCAGCAGCCTGCCGATGGCATCTGCCATCGCTGCCGCATCCTTTTGCTCATCCCCGGTCTCCGGAATCAGCCGGCCATTCACACCATCGTCGATCACCTCCGAGGGACCTGTTAAGATATCGTAGCTTACGATGGGCAGTCCGTATTGTTTTGCCTCCAGCAAAACCATCGGAAGCCCCTCGCGCTTCGAAGTCATCACATACAGATCCGCCTGATCGTAGAGGGGACTCACATCCGCAATCCGCCCCAGCAGCTTCACCTGATCCTGCACACCACACTCGCGAATCTGTCCTTCAATCTCTGCCCTCTGCTCACCCTCTCCGGCGATGCGCCATACAAAGTTGAGGGACGGATACCGTTCCTTTAGAACACGCGCGATCCGAGGCACTCTCACAAACCCCTTCGCGTCCACCAGCCCGCCGACACTGAGCAGTTCCTTTTTTTCAGACATGTGGATGCTTCCGGACTGATCCGGCTCCAGATAATCGGCCGGATTATGGATCACGCGTATCTCGTGACGGATCTTCAGATGCTCCAGATAAAACCCCCGGTCCCGCTCTGTAAGCACCACAATGGCATCTGCATAACGCGCGGCAAGCCTGCGGATCACATTCCGGTAACCGCTTCCCACCTGATCAAAATAATGATAGTTAAAATGCTCCCAGGAGATCACCCGCACACCGGTCATCCATTTCACCGGAAGTGAGAGAATGTCCAGCACGCCGTCAATATCTATGATCAGATCTGCTTTCTGCTGTTTGATATATTTTTTTAATCGAAAAATGAGTGGAAGATACCCCGGCCCCGGCGTCACCCAGTGATCCGACAGCGCCTCCCGCCGTATCGACGGCGACAAAAAAAACGCAGGCTGCGGCGCGCCGTGGGTGAGGCTGACCACAGATACCTCATATTCTTTACAGTCCGCCAGCGCGTTGGCGATCAGAATACCGACCCGCTCCGTGCCGCCGCCCCGCGTAATATCCCCGGAAAAAAATACGATTCGTTTCATTTTCTGTTTCCTTTATGTTGATCCTGTTCATGTCGTGAACGAGTGATTTTTTTGTCGACCTGCAGCTGCAAGAGCAGCGCAATCCCCACCGCGAAAAGACCATAGGCATGCATTTTGAAAAACCACGCGGCCACCGGAATCACCGCATTCCACAGACCGCCGCGGATACTTTTCGTGTAGACACGCTCCGACAGTTCCCGCATATAGCGCTGCACCAGCGGCTGCTCCCCATACCGTTTCAGTGCGCGGCCTGCCGCCGCGATTCCGTTTCCCGCCAGCAGCTCCTGCTTTGCCACAAAAAAGCTGCCAAAAAAGATATGAAAAGCCATGAGATCCTCATAGGCTTTCACCCCCCGCTCCCTGCAAAACTGCAGGTAATCCTCCGCG
>JALELN010000034.1 GCA_022771765.1 Lachnospiraceae bacterium
AGAGCGTACTCCTTTGTATTTGGTGAGACTTTAGGTGATTGCGAAACTATTTACGTTATGTTTTGGGTCATGTGAGCACATGTATGGCAGGCACGCTCCCGCTACTTGTCGCTGGCAGTGGTACATAAGTGACCAAAATACGGTCACTAAGTACCAGCCGCTCCAAAGTGCACTGCCTGATACATTGTGTCTCACATTCCCTGTTCACATTATGAATAAGTTTCGCAATTACCTATGGTGAGACCTGTACGAAAATCAGCGGATGGATGTTCTGTCAAGTGCCGCATCGATGGCAGCACGGCATACTTCCGCCGCCTCCCGGTCAGGTGTGCAGCACAGCCGAAAGCAGGTGATGTTCGGTTCGATCTGTTCGCAGAAGCTGAGGGCAGCGCTCAGCATATCTTTCGTCCAGGTGGGGGAGATGAGGCGCTGGCAGAGCATGAGGCTGCGCTCATCTGCGGAGAGTGATTCCGTGCAGTTATGCGCACTCTGCTGTAAAAAGATGACACCGCCGAGCGGGGAGGTTTCGGTGGTGGAAATACCCGAAGTGCCGCACCAGGGCAGACCGTAGACGACCGGTTCACCGTCTTTGATTCCAAGCAGATTGAGATCGCCGTTGAGCATCGGTGTGCCATACAGATCCTGCCAGAGCTTTGCGTGGGTGGATTTTCCGGTGCCTGATGATGCGGAAAATAGCCATGCGTTTCCTCTATATAAGATAGATGCGGAGTGAATCGCGTATAAGCCCTGCTGTTCAGCAGTCAACAGCCATGCAAACCGGATGCCGTGGAACAACTCCTCACGCAGAGTTTCACTGTCGCGGCTGCGGCAGTAAAAACAGGCAAAGCGTGCCTCCTTATCCATGTGACATGTGATAAGATCCGGGGAGGAGAGAAACGTGAGACTGTAGCAGTCTTCGGCTTCAAGGATGAGAAGCTCCGCACTGTGAATGAGCACCTTTCCGACCGGGCGCTGCGTAGGCTGACCGAAGCGGACACTGACGGTCAGATCAGCAGGCGGCAGAGCAGTCGCTTGTCCTGGCGTATCGTTTCCTTCCGTTGTGCCGGAAGTGGTGAGTGAATCAATTGCTGCGCCCTGTGTCCGGACAGCAAAGGGCCAAAACTCCTTGGGAATCAGTTCGTCTTCTAAATTGATCTGTAAGATGACCGTGCCGATCAGAAATTTTTGAAATGTCTCTGTGGGAAAACACAGACAGGGTGATGGCCGATCGAGAACGCCTAATATGCGTAGCTGTTCGTAAAACCGGTCAATGTCTTCACGTAGCAGCGGCAGTTCCTGCTCGTCTGCTTCATAATAAGAAGCAAGGAGGGCCGGCAGCTCCTCCTTTGTTTTTCCATCCTGAAGGGCCCGGCAGATCAGCGTTCCGGTTTCATTCATCTTCAGTCCGCGCCGGAACGCAGCAATATTTTGGCCGTAGGGAAGCAGGTAGGTCTGCCCGGAAAGCTCCGTCAGCAGATATCCGTTGAGACTGGTCATGGCAAAATCTCCTTTATCTATGTAATCCATGCATGGATCTATCATTGCAGATATGCGTCTGTTTTTAAAATTATAGCATTTTCCGTTCTGAAATGATATACTAAAAACTCAAAACGGAAGTGTATGGAGAGGAGGATTTGACAGATGTGTGATACGAAGCAAATAAAAGAGAAATATGATATCGAGTCGCTGCTGGCAGCAGGACGGACCATACAGATGCGTCCGCAGGGAACGAGCATGTATCCAATGTTTGCGGATCCTGCGGATGAGGCTGTGATTGCGCCTGTTGATGTCGCGAGATTAAAGCGTGGAGATGTAGTCGTTTACCGCAGAGATCCGAATGCAGGTGGTCTCCTCGTCATGCACCGGATCTACAGACGGAATGGTGAAGAATTTTACATGGTGGGTGACAATCAGAGCGAGATCGAGGGACCGCTGCGGGCAGACCAGATGCGAGGAATTCTGGTTCAGTGGGTGCGCCGTGGCAGGACATATTCGGTGAAAAATATTGGCTACCGGTTGTTTTCCGGGCTGTGGCTTGTCATGCTGCCGCTTCGAAATCCCATTCACAGGATGCTGGCATGGGTGAGGGGAATGTGTCGAAAATAGGAAATGTGGCAGCTGCGAAATGCAACAGATTTATGAATGGCAGATAAATGAGGCGGGGATTATGGAAATAAAATGTGATGATCGGAAAGAAAAGAGAAGTGCTTATGAAAAGATCTATGCGGTTGTATGTCAGATCCCGCGCGGGAAAGTGGCTACCTACGGACAGGTGGCGGCGCTGGCGGGCAATCGTCACTGGGCACGGGTGGTGGGCTATGCCCTGCATGTGAATCCGGATCCGGATGCGATTCCGTGCTATAGAGTCGTCAATCGCATGGGAGAGGTGTCACCGGCTTTTGCATTTGGAGGAGGCAACCGCCAGATTGAACTGTTGGAGGCAGATGGTATTCCGTGTCCGGACGGAGTGGTTGACCTGAAAAAATATCAGTGGACAAGACGTGCGCTGGAGGAACTGGAAAGGATGTAAAAATGGATTTTGACGCAGTATTATTTGATATGGACGGTGTGATCTTTGATTCGGAGATCAAAGTTGTGGAGTGCTGGAAGGTGATTGCGGACAAGTATGGAATTGCGGATATCGAATCACAGTGCCACGCCTGCCTCGGCACGACCAGGGAGATGAGCCGGGCGATTATGCTGGAACACTACGGAGCGGATTTCCCTTATGATATATATAAGAAAGAAATGTCTGATCTGTTTCACAGCCGCTATGGCGGCGGAAGACTGCCGAAAAAGGCGGGTGCGGTGGAACTGCTGCAATATTTACAGTCGCACCATAAAAAAGTAGCTCTCGCGTCATCAACGAGACGCGAGGTGGTGGAACAGGAGCTGCGTGACGGCGGGCTGATTTCCTATTTTGATGCGGTAATCTGCGGAGATATGGTGGAGAAAAGCAAGCCGGAGCCGGACATTTTTCTGAAGGCATGTGAAGTACTGGATGTGGAGCAGGAACGCGCCTTTGGTGTGGAGGATTCCTACAACGGCATCCGCGCGCTTGCCGCTGCGGGCATACCGGCGATCATGGTGCCGGATCTGAAAGCGCCCACCGATGAGATGCGTGCGCTCTCGACGGCGATTTTGCCGGATCTGTTTGCCGTGAAGGAGTATTTGAAATCGGAATCGTGAATGTACGGAAATGTTACGGATAGCGTATTCGGAGAGATTAGGTGATTGTGAAACTTTTTCATAATGTGAATAGGGAATGTGAGACACAATGTATCAGGCAGTGCACTTTGGAGCGGCTGGTACTTAGTGACCGTATTTTGGTCACTTATGTACCACTGCCAGCGACAAGTAGCGGGAGCGTGCCTGCCATACATGTGCTCACATGACCAAAAACATAACGTAAATAGTTTCGCAATTACCTGATTCGGAGAGATGTGAAAAGGAGACTTTGAGATGATAAAAAATGTGATATTGGACATGGGAAATGTGCTGCTGTCCTATGATCCGCTTGTGATTTTAAATAAGGTCTGTGAGACGGAGGAAGAAAAGCAGCTGATTTTGACACATTTGTTTGAGAGCGACATCTGGCTTATGGGTGACCGCGGCGAGATCACGAATGATCAGCGTTATGAGCTGGCAAAGGAGCATTTACCGGAGGAGCTGCACCCGAAGCTAAAGGAGTGCGTGGCTAACTGGGACATCTGTATGCTTCCGATTGCGGGGGCAAAGGAATTTTGCCACAGCTGCCGTGAGGCAGGCTATCATATTTATGTGCTCTCCAATGCCTGCAACCGTTTTTATGACTATTTCCCCAGAGAATATGACATGGACTTTTTTGACGGTATCATGGTCTCTTCATCAGTGCATCTCATCAAACCGGACACACGCATCTATGAGCTATTGTGCAATACCTACAGTTTGAAACCGGAGGAATGTATATTTATTGATGACAGGCCCGAAAATGCGGAGGCAGCAGAGGCTGTGGGCATGAAGGGCATTATTTTCGACGGAAGTTTTGCAGTTATAGAAAAGCAATTGCTGCATGTAGAATCATCCAAATAAGCGATTACAAAAATTTTTATAAAAGATATCTGAATTGCTGAACCATTCTATCCGTGTACTGCTCTTATATACAGGTGCACCTAAGAAAGAGACAATTGCGAAACTCCTTCATAACGTGAACAGGGAATGTGAGGCACAATGTATCAGGCAGGTACTTTGGAGCGGCTGGTACTTAGTGACCGTATTTTGGTCACTTATGTACCACTGCCAGCGACAAGTAGCGGGAGCGTGCCTGCCATACATGTGCTCACATGACCTCAAAACGTTACGT
>JALELN010000083.1 GCA_022771765.1 Lachnospiraceae bacterium
ATGAGCGGAGATATTCATAATCTCCATCCTGTAGTTTTAGTGCTTCCGCTTTACGTGACATAATGTGCACCCCATTCCTTAATGATAGCAACATTATATCACAATATCATTGTTTTTGTTACTTATTATTTGCAATACTAGGGCGGATATTAAGTTTTTAAAACAGATACATAGTCTGGGTGATGAGCAGTATAAAAGACTGATGGAGTATCTGAAGGCCTTGCAGAAGCTGGAAGAGATGGAGAGCATTGTGGAGGAATAGAGATGGCAAATAAAATAGTTAGGGAAACCATTCACGCAAAAGGAATTGATATTGGAATCTACACGAATGATTTTGAGAATGAATTTATTTCATTGACTGATATTGCTAAATACAGAAATGATAATGACCCAAGATTTGTTATTCAGAATTGGATGCGAAATAGGAACACAGTTGAGTTTTTAGCAGTTTGGGAAGAACTTCACAATCCGGATTTTAACCGTGTGCAATTCGAGGCGGTTAGAAGTGAAGCTGGATTAAACAGATTTGTTATGACACCTACTAAATGGATTGAACAGACAAATGCTATTGGAATAGTGTCGAAAGCAGGCAGGTACGGCGGAGGTACTTATGCACATAGCGATATTGCAATGGCATTTGCCACATGGATTTTTCCGGAATTCCAGTTGTATATTATGAAAGATTACCGCAGATTAAAGCAGGATGAAAATAGTCGGCTTTCATTGGATTGGAACTTGAACAGAGCTTTATCAAAGGTGAACTACCGTATTCATACGGATGCAGTGAAAGAAAATTTGATTCCACCAGAATTAACACCAGAACAGATTGCCTATACATATGCCAGTGAAGCAGATCTTTTAAATGTTGCTTTATTTGGACAAACTGCAAAGTGTCAGACGGCACATTGTGAGAGGCGCAAACCGTACTTTGATTTCGGGGGAAACCTTCTTTAATATAATACTTTATCACAACAAGTTACAATGTTATATTAGGCGTTTTTGAATTGTAGTTGCCTTCTCTATCGTGTATAATATAATAAATATTATTTTAAGGAGATATACAAATGAAGAACAATCCGGTAACAAGGGTGGCACCTACAAATTCAAATACAAAAAATATAATGTAAATAAAAAATATGCGGATAAGATCTTAAAACAGCAAAAAGCGGCATTGATATCCATCTATAGCGGACAGGATATCCTTAATCGCCCGGACTTATTTATCTGACTTATGATGTAAACAGCAGGGTCGGGTTGTAAGTTTACCGTAGACTAATATGCGTTGTATAAATGGTTGGGTTGAAAGTATGATCCTCCACCAGCATTGGTGGAGGATTTTTTTGCCAAAGGGTGGGGACATGGAGAAAATTTACTTTTTACATTATTTTTCCAAACCTTCTTGTAAATATATGTCGAAAATGTTATACTACCAAAAATGGAATGTTAAATACAGCATAGAAAGATAGGATTGATTGTATGAAGACAGCAGAAACAATAAATACCGTTTGTTCTGAACTTGGAATTACAAAAGCAGACCTTGCAAAGAGAATGGGCATGCTTCCGTCTTCTCTCTACAGAAAGCTTGCTAGAGAGAGCATGACGCTGGAAGAACTTCAGAAATGTCTGGATGTGTTAGGAGTCACGGTAGAGTTCAATCTCAGATATCCGGACGGCAATACCCGAAGTTCGCAGGCGAATTATGAGATGCTTCTTGAACGAGTGGATATGCTGGAAGCGGAGCTGGAGGCTGCGAGAAAAGCAACGGAATTTCATAAAAAATCATTAAGGGACCTGCGGACAGAATTGAACAGCGCGGTTGGATATGCAGAACTTGGCGCAAGACCCGGTTCCAGCGCAGAGGATTATCTGGCAAAGATGCAGACGGTTCTTACCGATATGAAATTAACGATCGCTTATGCCCTTGGTGAGAATGTCTATGATGAGCCGGTTGCCAGTGAGCCGGAGAATATGGAAATGCTGGAGGGACGGCGTGTCCTTCTTGTAGAGGATAATGATTTAAACCGCGAGATCATGAAGGAAATTCTTGTAGGCCATGGCCTCGTTGTTGAGGAGGCAGAGAATGGAAGTGAAGCCATTGCAGCAGTAAAAGAAAATGAGCCCGGTTACTATCATTTTATAGTGATGGATATTGAAATGCCTGTGATGGATGGATACGAATCCACAGAGCGGATACGAAAACTGCCGAACCGCATCCGGGCAAATGTCCCGATTATCGCGCTTACAGCAAATACTTGCCCGGAGGATCGGGAACGCGCGGCGCAGGTAGGAATGGATGATTTTCTGGCAAAGCCGGTCAGTTCGACCCGGCTTTTGAGTAGTCTGATGAAGTTCCTTTGAGCAGAATCAGGAAAAATAGATATTTAAGGAGAAAAGGGATGAAAATGCAAATGAAAAAGAAACGATGGATCAGTCTGGTTCTTGTGATTACTATGGTAGTAACCACGCTTGCCGGCTGCGGAAACCCGGAAGGCAACGCGGCGAATGGGGGTGAGGATGGTAAAATCTCTATCACTATGTATATGTGGGACCGCTCCATGTTTAAGGAGTTTACCCCGTGGCTGGAGCAGAAATTCCCTGACATTAACTTTACCTTTATTCAAAGCTACAACACCATAGAATACTACAAGGATCTGCTGAACCGGGGGGAGGCCATTCCGGACATTATCACCTGTCGCCGGTTTTCGCTCAATGATGCGGCAGCGCTGTCTGACTATTTGATGGATCTCAGCCAGACCGAGGTGGCGGGAACCTTCTACTCAAGCTACCTGGAGGTGAACCGTGAAGACAATGGCGCGATCCGTTGGCTGCCGATGTGTGCTGAGGTAGACTCCATCATGGCCAACAAGGATCTGTTTGATCAGTATCACATTCCTCTTCCCACAAACTATTCTGAGTTTGTGGTAGCCATCGATGCCTTCGAGGAAGTTGGCATCAAGGGCTTCCAGACCGACTGGTTTTATGACTATTCCTGTCTGGAGACCATGCAGGGCTGCGCCATCCCGGAACTGATGAGTCTGGAGGGAACCCAATGGCGCATGGCATACGAAAGTGAAACCGAGGATCATCAGGTGGGTCTGGACGATACGGTCTGGCCTAAGGTCTTTGAAAAGTATGAGCAGTTTCTGAAGGATGTGCGTTTTCAGCCCGGCGACGAGGAGCTGCAGTTCACTCCGGTTACCGAGGCTTACCGAAACGGACAGACTGCCATGATCCGTAATACGGCGGCTCTGGCAGACAACATCACCAAGGAAGATGGTCTGAACAGCGTGATTCTGCCCTATTTCGGAGAGACCTCTGAGGACAACTGGATCCTGACCTATCCCATGTGCCAGTTGGCTGTTTCCAACAAGGTGGAAGAGGATGAGGCCAAGAAGAAAGCTGTCATGGAGATTCTGCTTGCTATTTTTAGTGAGGAGGGACAGAAGGCGGTTGCAGCCGGCACTTCTGTGTTGTCCTATAACAAGGAAGTGAATATTTCTGCATCCTCGTCACTCCGGTATTCGCAGGACTGCATCGACAGTAATCACCTGTACATGCGTCTGGCATCCACCGAGATTTTTGGTGTCTCTCAGGATGTGGGACATAAGATGATGACCGGAGAATATGACGCGAAGAGCGCCTATGAGGCATTTAATGAACAGATCATAGGCTATGTAGATCCGGATTCGGAGGAGATACTTTTTACGCAGGAAAAAGCCTATTCTAACGATTTCGGTGTTCATGGAAGTGCTGCAGCCTCATCGATGATGAATACTTTGCGGGTAGCCTTTGATGACCAGATCGC
>JALELN010000103.1 GCA_022771765.1 Lachnospiraceae bacterium
TATTTGCCGGCGTTGGTATCGCTATTGTTGTTGAGATCCTTGGCATTCCGGTACTTCCGTTTGCTGTAGGTCTGTATCTGCCGATCCACCTGAGCACTCCGATGATGGTTGGTGGTCTCATCCGCTGGTTCTTCGAGCGCAAGAAGGAGAACAAGGAAGGCATCGACCGCGGTGTTCTGTATGCTTCAGGACTGATTGCAGGTGAGGGTCTTGTAGGTATTCTTCTGGCAGTATTTGCGATCATTCCGGCAGGCGAAGGATCTCTTGGAGATGTCATCGGCAGCGTGCTTCCGTTCAACCTGGGTAACTGGGGCGGACTGATTGTGTTCGCACTGCTTTCCGCAACGCTGATTTATGTCATTGCAGGAAAGAAAAAGAGTAAATAAAAGCAGTTAAAACGCATATGCAAAGGGGCTGCACTATTCGGCGAGATCCGGATAGTGCAGTTCTTCTATCAAAGGAGTATTTATGGCGAAGAAAAAAGCAGACAATTTTTTGGATTATATCCCCAAACACAATGCACTCTATGAGTATCGGACAAATGAAAAAGGGCTGATTGAGGTGAAAATCGTCAATAAGGGACTTTTCAACCGCATTGCCCAGATCTTTTTTAAACGCCCGAAGATCAGCTGGATCGAGCTGCCGGGTATGGGAACTTTTATCTGGAATCAGATTGACGGAAAACGAACGGTTTATGAGTTGGGACAGTTGTTAAAAAATGAATACGGACAAGAGGCAGAACCGCTCTATGAGCGACTGTGCACCTTTATCAAATCGCTGCACAACAGCTGCTTTATTGTTTATGTAAATAAAATGTAAATCTGAGGACTGCCAGTGGAATTGAGACAGGGTCTGAAGATTTATAAAAAAGAAAGAAGGAACAGCATGAGAGTATTAGAAAATTTAGAACCCAAAAAGGTATTTCATTATTTTGAGGAGATATGCAGTATTCCGCATCCTTCCTACAAGGAGAAAAGAATCAGTGATTATCTGGTGAATTTCGCGAAGGAGCACGGTCTTAAGTACTATCAGGATGATTTGTACAATGTGATCATGATCGCGCCTGCAACGGAAGGCTATGAAAACGAGGAGCCCATTATTTTGCAGGGCCATATGGATATGGTCTGTGAGAAGGAGCCGGGCGTGGAGATTGATTTTGAAAATGATGGACTGACCCTGATGGTTGACGGCGATTATGTGACTGCGAAGGGCACAACACTTGGCGGTGATGACGGTATCGCGATTGCCTATGCGCTGGCGATTCTGGATTCTCCAGAGGTGGCGCATCCCAGACTGGAGGTTATTATCACCGTGTCTGAGGAAGTCGGCATGGAGGGCGCGACCGGTATTGATCTGTCCATGTTACAAGGCCATAAGCTGCTCAATCTGGATTCTGAGGAGGAAGGTGTCATGACTGTGAGCTGTGCCGGTGGTAACAGCAGTATCTGTCATATTCCGATGAGTTATGAGCGTGCGGAGGGCGTGCAGCTGGTGTTGACAGTAAAAGGGCTGCGGGGCGGTCATTCCGGTGCGGAGATCGATAAGGGCAGAGCCAATTCCAACCTTGTGATGGGACGCCTGCTTCTGGCGCTCGATCAGGCAGATCTTTGCTGTCCGATTGCGAAGCTTTCCGGCGGAGCAAAGCAGAATGCGATTCCGAGAGAGACCGGAGCTGTGATCGTGGTGGCACCGGACAAAAGGGAAGCAGTGCTCGCGTGTCTGCGGGAGACGATCGCACAGATTAAAAGTGAGTATGCGACACCGGATCCGGATATCGTACTTGACATCACAGAGCAGGGCAGCGGGGCAGTGCAGGTGTTGACTGAAGAGTGCATGAAGAAGGCATTGGTGCTCATCAACAACCTTCCCGGCGGCATCCAGTCCATGAGTGCAGACATTGCAGGACTGGTAGAGACTTCCCTCAACATGGGTATTGTGTCCTTGGAGGAGAAAGAACTGCGTATCGAGTTTGCGGTGCGAAGCTCTGTGGTCAGCGCCCGGGATGCCCTGACGGCGCGTATCCGTAATCTGGTGGAGTATGCCGGCGGCAGTCTGGAGGTAAACGGAGTCTATCCGGCCTGGGAGTACAAAAAGGATTCCGTGCTGCGGGAGGATGCGGTACGTATTTTCGAGCAGATGTATGGAAAAGCGCCACAGGTCGAGGCAATTCATGCCGGGCTGGAGTGCGGCATTTTAGCAGGAAAAATCAAGGATCTTGATGCGATCTCCATTGGACCGGATATGATCGGCATTCATACCTTTGAGGAGAAATTATCGATTTCCTCTACAAAGCGGGTTTACGAATATGTTCTTGAAGTGTTAAAATGCAGGCATGCATAATGATTCGGGATAAGAAAGGAAGATGATTTTACAGATGAGTAAACATGCCGTCATTTTTGATCTGGATGGAACGCTTTTGAATACGTTACAGGATTTGTGCAATAGTACAAATGCGGCGCTGGCTCAGTTTGGATATCCGATCCGCACGCTGGACGAGGTGCGACGCTTTGTCGGAAACGGAGTAAAGCTGCTGATGCTGCGGGCGCTGGGTGTGGAAAAGCCGGAGGACTGTGACAATTTTGAGGAAGTGTTTGCGGCCTTCCGGGCGCATTATGCGCTCCACAGCAATGACAACACCTGTGCATATCCCGGTGTGCCAGAGCTTTTGCACAAGCTGAACGTTGCGGGTGTACCGATGGCGATTGTGTCCAACAAGCTGGACGCGGCGGTAAAACAGTTGAATGACATTTACTTTAAAGATGACATCTCCGTGGCGATCGGTGAGAATGAGTCTGCCGGTGTGAAGAAAAAACCGGCACCCGATACAGTTTATGCAGCGTTGCGGGAATTGGGTGTTTCTGCTGAGAACGCAGTCTATGTGGGCGATTCAGAGGTGGATATCGCCACTGCGAAAAATGCCGGGATTCCGTGTATCAGCGTCACATGGGGCTTTCGTGACAGGGACTGGCTCATTGCCCACGGAGCCGAAATACTGTGTGACACGCCACAGGCAGTGTGGGAGGAGCTTGCTGACCGTCGGGACGGTGGCATATAGACGATGTGTGACAAAAAAATGTTGCGTTTTGACATGAAATGTGGTGGCTGCATTGACAGCCGCCTTTTTCTATGCTACAATACTTTAACTATTAAAAGCGTTAAACCGCAACACTTTAACGCGATAAACAAATGAAAAAGGGGTAATGTTATGATCGCTAAAATTTTGATGCTGATCATCTTCTTCGGAGTGATGATCGCAATTGGCTTGTATTGCCGCAAGCATGCAACGGATGTTAACGGATTTGTTCTTGGCGGCAGAAGTGTCGGCCCGTGGCTGACGGCCTTTGCCTATGGTACTTCCTATTTTTCTGCAGTTGTATTCATCGGTTATGCCGGACAGTTTGGATGGAAATACGGTATTGCGGCCACATGGATCGGTCTTGGTAATGCCGTGATCGGTTCCTTGCTGGCATGGGTTGTCTTGGGACGCCGGACACGTGTCATGACCCAGCATCTGGATTCTGCCACGATGCCGGAGTTTTTTGGCAAGCGCTTTGACAGTCCTGCTTTAAAGATTTGTGCTTCTGTCATTGTGTTTATTTTCCTCATTCCGTACACCGCGTCTCTCTACAACGGACTTTCACGTCTGTTCGGAATGGCATTTAACATTGATTTTAAGCTGTGTATCGTGATCATGGCGGTGCTCACCGGAATCTACGTCATCGCAGGCGGTTATATGGCAACCGCGATCAATGATTTTATTCAGGGCTGCGTCATGTTGATCGGTATCGTGGCAGTCATCGGGGCTGTGTTGAAGATGAATGGCGGATTGATGGGTGCGCTGGATGGTCTGGCGCGCATTGAGGACGCAACTGTATCAGCAACGCCCGGAGTATTTAACTCCTTTCTTGGGCCGGATCCCATTAATCTTTTGGGTGTCGTGATTCTGACATCCCTTGGAACCTGGGGACTTCCGCAGATGGTACAGAAATTTTATGCAATTAAGAATGAAAATCAGATCCGCAAGGGTGCTGTGATTTCCACATTCTTTGCTTTGGTGGTAGCCGGTGGAAGCTATTTTCTCGGTGGTTTCGGACGCTTGTTCTCAGATAAGGTAGATATCGCTGCAAACGGATATGATTCCATTATTCCTACGATGCTTTCCGGTCTGCCGGATCTTCTGATCGGACTGGTGGTCATTCTGGTGCTCTCAGCTTCTATGTCTACGCTGTCATCACTGGTCATCGCGTCCAGCTCCACACTTACGATTGACGTGCTGAAAAACCATGTCATCAAAAAGATGGACGAGAAGAAACAGCTGCTCTGCATCCGCGTGCTGATCGTGGTGTTTATTGCGATCTCTGTGGTTATCGCAATCGTTCAGTATACAAATAATGTGACATTTATTGCACAGCTGATGGGTGTTTCATGGGGAGCACTGGCAGGCGCGTTTCTGGCACCGTTTCTTTATGGACTGTACTGGAAGAAGACGACAAAGCTTTCTGTCTGGGTCAGCTTTATCTTCGGCGCAGGCATCATGGTGCTGAACATGCTGGCGCGCAGCTCCTTTCCGACACTCTTGCAGTCGCCGATTAATTGTGGTGCATTTGCAATGCTTGCAGGACTTGTGATCGTACCTGTTGTCAGCCTCATCTCGCCGAAACAGGATGAGAAGGCAGTAAACGAGATCTTCTCCTGCTATGACAAGACCACGCAGGTGCGTAAATCGCAGTCACTTGGCAACGAATAAGCGGAAGATAGTTTTGTTGAATCATGGAACGTGCGCACCGTCTTTTGCTTCGTTCCCCTCCCATCGTCGCGCCCTGCCAATGAGAAGGTCTACGCAAGACAGATGGGGCTTGCTCGGTCGGGCAAAGGCGCAAAATCCAGCGCGCACGTTCCTCCACCACAAAGCTATTTCTGCGTGCATATGTCAAATAAAAATCTGCCTTATGATGTTATCTTAAGGACTATAATCTTGCAGTACACAGCGCTTTCCGTGATATGCGGCATAACGTCCTGCGTATGTTGCAATCACGGAAAGCGCGTCCGTATGTTAGTACATGAAACTAGCACGCGATTTATTGCTGTCTCTTCCACAGCCGGCACAGCTGCGCCAGCTGCTGCAACTGGTTTGTCGCGCATCGTTTAGCCGTGGACGGCAGCGCACGATAGACTTCGAGCAGCGCCATCTCATCATCAGGCAGACGAAACGGGTGTTTTTGGGAGGACAGGCCCAGAAGATAATCGGCAGAAGTGTTCAGACACCGGCAGACCTCGCGA
>JALELN010000115.1 GCA_022771765.1 Lachnospiraceae bacterium
GCAATAAAACGATTGACAAAATAATCCACATCCTTGTATCCAACGGCCTCAGCGATCTGATAAATTTTCTGATCCGTGCGAAGCAAGAGCTTTGCCGCCTCCTCCATACGATACTGGTTCAGATAGTCCTTAAAAGAACAACCGTATTTTTTCCGGAACAATTGACCAAGATACGCGCTGTTCACAAAATAGCGCTCGCTCAAATCCTTCAAAGTCAGATTTTCCGCATAATTTTGGCGAATTTCTTTCTCCACTTCACCAAGTACACCTCTGGATACATTTTTCCGCAGCTGTACCAGATAATCTCCATATTCACAGGTCATGCGCACCAGATGCGTTTTACTTCCCCGCATCACGCCCTCCTCAAAAGTGCTCTCACCGATCAGGCGCAGAATCTCTTCCTGATTGACATCATTATCCTGTTCACTGGCCAGATGGATCAGCTGAAACAGCAGGTAATTGATGTTCAGATTCATCGTCTCTCCGGCGACACCGATCGTCTGCATCTCCTCATAAAATGCATCCACCTTCTGCCGGATCAAAAGATGGTCATTCTGCTCAATGGCCAGTATCAGCTCATCAATGCTCTTTTTGCAGAGGAGAATACCGCCATCTGTGACCTGAGCCTCCTCCTCATAATAATAGATCGCCTTTTTCTTCCGAAAGCCCTGCAGGGAACGCAGCATATACGAAGTTCCGTAGGATTTCGGTATCGCCTCTACCGCCGTGACCTTCTTTCCCACCAGCATGATGACCGGCAGCTTCGTGACCTCCTTGAGATACTTTAAAAATGTCTCCAGATACGCCTTTTCTGACAGCTGACGCTGCTTTGCCATATAATCACAGTACAAAAAGCCGATATCATAAATCTTTTCATGCCCTGCTACATCAATGACACAGTGATTGGCATTTTCCTTCAAAAAATCCTGACAGGCATCATAGAGCTTGCGCAGGTAACCACGCTTTTCTTCATCCGAAAAATCCTCCGTTGCTGTCTCTGTATCCAGCTGTACTTCGATATAACGCATTTCCTCTGAAAATTCCATATGCTTTTCTAAATAATCCAGAACTGCCTGATCATGCTTTCCGAGAAGAAGTGCGATCAGGTTACGGTCTAAATAAGCCTTTTCGTTCTTTTTTCCCTCCTCCGTCTCCTGATCCAGCGTTTTTTTCATGGCTGACACCTTACGCAGCAGGGAGATGAGGACATCCTTTTCCACCGGCTTTAAAATATAGTCCGTACAATCATAGCGCATCGCTTCCTGCGCATAGGAAAACTCCGCATAACCGCTCAGGATCACAAACCATGTATCCAGTGTATGTACCTGACGGATCTGACGCAGCAGCTCCAGCCCGGTCATCACCGGCATATTGATATCAGCGATCACGAGATCCACATGCTGTTCCAACAGGATGTGAAGCGCCTCCTCACCATTCGATGCCGTAAGCGGCATCTCGTAGCCTTCCTTTTCCCAGTCCACAAGCACCTGAAGTCCCTGTAAAATAAACGGTTCATCATCCACCAGTAATACTCTAAGCATCGTTTGCCTCCTTTGTAACATAGCATAACGGTATTTTGGCAAGGATCAGAGTTCCAACTCCCTGCTCGGAATCCACATCAAAGACAACCTCATCCCCTGAGACCATTTTCAGCCGCAGGCATGCATTGACGATTCCCACGCGCCCCTTGCCCTTGAGCATTTCAATATTTGCATCGGTCATGCGCTGTTTTAAGTTTTTCGTCTCTTCCTCATCCATTCCGTTTCCGGTATCCTCGATCTCCAGACACAGGCAGTCTTTTTTCGTATAGATCCGCACAAAGATCCATCCGGCCGTGGCCTTGCTCTCGATACCGTGCACACATGCATTCTCAACGAATGTAACGATCGACAGCTTCGGGATCACATACCTTTTGCACGCTTCCTCCACATCCAGCTCAAAGGAAAGCTTATCTCCGAAGCGGTATTTCTGCAATTCCAGATAGGTTTTTACAAAATCCATCTCCTTTTCGATTCGCACCGAATCATCCTGCCATTCCACATACTGCCTCTGGAGCACAGCAAGGCGTTCCACCATGTCAGCGGTCTCCATTTCATGCTTGATGATACTGTGCATGCGGATGCTCTCCAAGGCATTGAACAGAAAATGCGGATTGATCTGGCTGTGAAGTGCCAGAAGCTCTGCATTCTGCCTGGCGACGATCATTTCCTGCTCTTTGATCTTATTTTTATACATGATCTGGATGAGAGAATTCATGCGCTGTACCATCTTGTTATAGTTGCGCATCAGGCTGCCAATCTCGTCCTCACCCCGCACTTCCCAGATCTCCACAAGCTTGTCATCATTCACCCGATCAAACACTGCGGACAGCTCTCCGATACGCTCCGTAAAGGAATGATTGATACAATAAACCATAAAAAACGGCAACAGCACATTCACCAGGACCAAAAGAAGAATAAACGGAAAATGACTTAGCATCTCCTGTAAAATACCTGTCGCAGGCTCCATAACATAGATTTCCAGCTCCTGTCCGTAGACACTCACATGCTCACGATAACCCACATCATCAAATAAAGTAAATGTCTCAAAATCCTTTGTGACACTTCCATTTTTCCCGTTGGATAAAATGATCTGATCGCCCCTGCAGATGTAAATATCTGCGTCATAGTTCATTTTTTCCAGACTGCGCACCAGACTGCTGTAATCAATATCGATCCGAAGGACATTATCGGATGCTCCATAAAAATCCAGCCGCTGCAAAAAAGAAATCTTTCTCCTAGACCGGCTCGATGCCGCACTCTCATCAAAGCCCACATAGAGCGCCTTCTTTAGCTGACTGCCCACCAGATATTGATACCAGTCCTCCCCCTTCACCTCACTGACCTTTTGAAACTCAGAACCGCTAACGATCGTGTCATTATCGGCATAGAGCGTAAGCTGCATATTGTTCTGCCCGATACCCATCTGGAGCATCGTATCCTTAAAAAATTTCTGATACGCTGTATAGTAGCTAAGAGGCGACTCATATTCATGCTTTAAAAAGTCATCAATATATTTACTTGTATAAACACTCTTTGCAAATCTTGCCGCGCTGTCGATCTCATTAGAGAGGCTGTAATGCACTGCGCTGGCCATATTCTCCATCTCGTGCTGCTGATTTCCTTTTTCCCACTGAAACATGATCCCGCCGGTCACGCTGTCTGTGATGATCAATGGGGTAATGACACAAAATATGTAAAAAATGATCAGCTTACGCTTGATCGTAAAATTGTCCATTTTTGCTTCAATCCATCGCAGAAGCCTTTTCATATGCAAAACTCCCTTTCCTATATATTTTTAGTTTAACACATCATCCCCGAAAAAAATATACTTAACCTATAGAAAAACAGCCGGAATAGCGGCGTTCCTACCGCTCCCGGCTGGTTATTGTTTCTATTTTATTGATTATCATAGTGGAACCATGCAAAATCTGCATAATTCTCACTGTCAGCCCCATTGGACGAGGTGTACATACCGATCGTACAGCCTACAAATCCACCGGCCTCCTCTGTCGTATAGGGCAACAGATCGATCTGCTCTGCCAGCTTCGTGCGCGTTCCTTTTTCCTTCACGAAAACCTGTGCACTCTGGTCTGCTGCAAAGAGCTCAAGCTCTACCAGACCATCCGCCATTAGCGGCTGCTCTGCCAGTACCTGGTCTGTTTCCTTTACACATGCGATCACGCGGACTGCCCTGCCATCATCCTTCTTTACGATCTCAATGCGCAGATGGTTCGCATGATTCTGAAACAGAACCATACCTGCCGTCTCATTTTCTGCCTGCGGTGTAAATTCCACACCGGTGCTCACAGCAAAGGTATAGGATTTCTGGCGCAGCCCAAGATAGGAGGCGTGCTCCTTTTTTCCAATCTGTTCCTTTCTCGTGTACAAACGCAGGAAGCCCTCGCGTTCCTTTAAGGAATACATGGCATCATCACGCTTCATAATGCCGACAAAACGGTCATCCAGCGCCTCATCATAAAACTCAAAATGATCCGATCCGCTGATCTCCCTGTCAAAACGGTATTCCGGAAGCGGTATTTCCAGTGTATCCTCCAGCTTTCCGACATTCGGACTGATGACGGGCCAGCCATCCTCCCAGATCACCTTTGCAAGAAATGTTTCACGGCCCATGCTGCCATGCCGTCTGCAGGGTCTGGTGGCCAGCATCACCACATACCAGTTGCCGTTCACATCATCCACCAGATCACCATGTCCGGCATAGATAATGGGATAATTCCTGCCGAGATTCCGATGGGAAAAAATCGGATTTCGCGGACATCCCTCAAACCACTGGAACAGGTTTTTGCTGCGGGCCACAGAGATACTATGCTCCGGGCCTGTACCGCCTTCTGCGTGCAGCAGATAGTAATAGCCATCCTTTTTATAGAGGTGCGGTCCCTCCGGCCAGATAACATCCTTGACAGCACCCTTCCAGATCGCCATACTCTCTCCGATGAGCTTCATCTGATTCAGGTCCACCTCCTGTACCCAGATCTCCCAGTCTCCGTTGTATCTGACACCCTCAGGATTCGGTCTCGTTCCCACATAATAACAACGTCCGTCATCATCAAAAAAGAGGCTTGGATCAATGCCGAGTGCATCATCGCCCAGATAATAGGGCTCTGACCAGGGTCCCTTCGGATCTGTTGCGGTCACGATAAAATTGCCGCCGTAGGTAACATTTGTCGTGATCATGTAGTATGTGCCCTCATGATAGCGGATCGTCGGGGCATAAATACCATCGGAAATCTCGGCGCCATCCACGGGCAGCTGACTCTCTCTGTCCAAAATGTTGCCGATCTGCTCCCAATGAGCCAGATCCCTGCTGTGAAACAACGGCACACCAGGGGCATACACAAAGCTCGATGTTGCCAGGTAAAAATCTTCGCCCACTCTGCAAATGGACGGATCCGGATAAAATCCGCTTAAAATAGGGTTATTTGCGATTGTCATAACTTACTCCTTTATTTTTAAATCTTTATGGTATTCAAAATCCATAAATCCGGCCTTTCCTCCGATGATCTCTGTTGCATAGACAAAAAGCCCAAAACGGCAACCGGTAAAATGATCCAGTTGAAAGACTAGCTTTTGTGTGATTCCAATCTGTTTCCATACACCATCACACAGATAAAAAAACTTTGCTTCATCTTTCATTTCCGTAAAATCTGCCTCGATCCGCAGCCTGATCCGGCTTTGATCGATTTCTGCCAGCTCCCACTCGCTGTCTTTGTTATTTATCGGTTCCGGAGATTCCTGTAAAGACAGATCCTCTGCAACTCTGCTTTTCATCATAACACATAGTCTGCCGTTTCTCCTTGTCACAGCCACCATTCCATAACAGCCCTGCAGTGCGCAGATTCCGGCATAGTCGCCCTCCTCCAATGCACCGGCATCCACTGTCACCTCTGCCGCACAGCGTGGAAAATACATTCGCTGTGTCAGTATATTCTGTGCCTGTGTCAAAGTCCTGCACAGCTTTCCGGTCTTCATCCACAAAATTCCTGCTTCGCGGTCTGCTGTAACCAGTGAAAGCTCCGGCTCATGGTTAAACTGCCATACGCTCTTTAAGCCGAAACAGCCGTATTTTTGTTTCTGCGCTGCGGAAGTTAAATTCTTTTCCAGCTTAAAATCATCACTCTGCGTCAACGGCTCATAATGATATCCCGGCTTTCCGTCCAAAACTGCTATCTCTATCGGAACTTCTCCATTTTCTCCGAATACCGGATAGCCATCCTTCCATTCTACCGGAATCAGTACCGGAATCCGCCCCACGGCACCGTGATCCTGAAAGAGTATGGCATACCACTTTCCCTCCGGCGTATCCACAATACCGCCCTGCGCAACTCCCTGTCCACAGTATCCGCGGTCATCCACCAGCACATCTCCACCGGCAAATTCTCCATCCGGGGAATCCGCCACAAAGCATGCCTCGGTTCTCATCCACCGGTCTCGCAGGGAATGTATCAAAAACAGATAGTATTTTCCATTTATTTTATAGAAATGTGATCCCTCATATCCCAATCCGGGATGACCACTGTCACTGACTGCCAGACGATGCAGACCGCCCTCTAAGGGACCACTGAGATCCGGCTTTAACTGGGTGATATATACATCTGTGTTTCCATATGCAAGATAGACCTTGTCATCATCAAACAACAGTGATGCATCATGGTAAAACCCATCGATATAGCTCTTTTTCCACGGTCCTTCGATATTTTTTGATGTATAAAGATACGTTTTTCCGGTGTCATTTGCAACAAAACAAACGTAATACATCCCTTTATGAAAACGAAGAGACGCTGCCCACATTCCTTTTCCGTATATATTCCGGCCTTCTGTCAGGCACTGCCCCGGTGTATGATCCAATTTATCAAATACAAAGGATACATGCTCCCAATGTACCAGGTCGTAGGAGCGCAGAATCTCGCATCCCGGCATGAAGTGCATGGTAGTCGTAACCATATAATAAATATCACCCACCCGGATCACATCCGGATCCGGGTAATCTAACCTCATAATCGGATTTATCGCTTTTTGTTCCATTTCATCCTCCAAAAACAGAACCGAGAAAAAGGTATAAGGCATTGCTCCAGACTGTGAAATCATGCCCACCTTCCACCAGATAAAAGACATGCTTACTTCCGTTTCGCTCCAGAGCCTCATGATAGCGCACCGGCTCATCACGCACGACCACATCAGACGTTCCGTGCACGATCATCACAAGCGTATCTTCCGCATGCTCTTTTGGCAGGCACAGACCGCTCTCGCCCAGTAGCCCCTCCTCTGTCACACCATTGTTCGTATAAGGAAGCAGGCCAAAGGCAGGGCTGAATGCACCGATATATCCAAACAGATCCGTCATCGTAAGACCGATATAGAGTGCTGTCCTTCCACCCATGGACAAACCTGCAAGCGCGGTATGCTCACGCCCTTTGCTCACTGGAAAATATGTTTCCATATACGGCATCAGACACTGCGTCAGATCCTCTCTAAACGCGTCAAACGCCCGAAAATGTTCGATGGTAAACATATCCGCCTTCGGAACCTGGTCTTCCCTTCTCACGCGGGCATTTACAAGTACAATGATCATCTCAGCTGCCTTTTTCTCCTGCACCAGATTCGCACTGATCACCTCCGGCTTTGCCACTTTCCATTCATTCTGGTCACCGCCGATCCCATGCAAAAGGTACAACACCGGATAACGCTTTTCCGTGTCATAGCCCTCTGGAAGGATCACATTTGCACGGCGATAAGTGCCCGATACATTCGAAAAATAGCGAATCTCTCTCCACTGCGCTGATGCTTCCGGCAAAAATGCTTCATTATAACCGGAGGGCATATCATATATTGTTATCATTGAGCCCCGAACTCCTTATTCTACATATCCAAAACCAAGAATCGTGCACTTTTTGTCCTTGTCACCCTCTGCGATCTCAATGCGCACAGTGTGCTCCCTTGTCTCCGGCTCTGCAAAAAGCAGCAGCGGATTCGTGTGCAGCCAGCCATTTACATATGGATCAGCCGTGCGCACCCATTTGCCGTCCACATACACCTCGGCCTTTGCCGCGTCCACTTCACCGGAATCCTTAAATACCATGACAAGCGCCTTACAGGTGATCTTCATCTCAAAATAAGAGTCTTTTGACACAGTGCCATCATACATCCAGTTGTAGGGAAACTCCGGCGTCAGATTCAGATCCAGATCCATCTCCACACTCTGGAGCACCGTATCCGTCTGTGTAAATCCACCACAGTCAATGACTGCTTTTTCATATCCTTCTTTTTTATCCAGCAAACGGATATCATCAAAGGTAGCGCCGATCGCCGGTTCACCGTCAAACAGATCCGGTCTGTAGTCACTATCCGCCACACCCTTTTCCTCTACGGATCTCATAATCTCGCGATAGAGATTCGCCAGACAGTCCGCCATGATCGTATGTCCCAGATTGCTGGGGTGGAACATATCGTAGAAGAACTGATTTTTCGTCAGTATCCGGCTCTCTCTGCCATAAAACTGGGGGGTAACGGCATTCTTCACACTCACCATCGGCAGATCATAGCGCAGTCCCACCGGAATGAGCCGCTCCTGCAGATTACTGTCATCCGCAAATACGGAAAACAGCAGGATCACTGCCGGGTGATTCGGCAGCTTTAAGATTTTGCGCACCAGGCTCTCATAGCAGTCACCCTTTGTCTCGTCTCCCTCATCATTAACGGCAAACTCCACGACCACGATATCCGGCTGCACATTGTCCCGCAGCACATCACGGTCAAAACGGATCATTCCCAGCTCCGAAGGCGTACCGCCGACACCTGCCTTTACAAAATGTATATTTTCCGTTCTTCCGACGATTTTCTGAAAACGCTGAAAGGATTTGTAGGCATAACACTCTGTGTTAATCGGTGTCGCTCCCGCGCCCTGCGTGATAGAGCCTCCAATATAGGCAAGTGTCACATTCTCTCCCACACGCGCTCTCTGTATCGCACGGTAAATGCGATAGGTATTTCCGGTCTGAATGAGCGATTTTGCGATCATATTCCGATACGGAACCGAGCACACATCCACGTTCTGCTCCTCAGAAACCTCAGGTGCCGTATAGCCGTCATTCAAATACAGGCGGACACTGATCTTCGCCAGCTTCTCCGGTGTCTCCAAAAGAATCTTGATCTGTCCGGGCACATGGTCATCCTCCTGCCAGTCTGCCTCCGAAAGATAGATACGCTTTTCTGCTCCATCTCCGGAAAATGTCGCTGTCAGATTCGTTCCGCCTCCGTATATGTCATTTTTTCCGTACATCTGGAAAATAAACTCCACCTGATCCTTCGGGTCCTCGGTCTCCACCGATACACCAATACTGTGTACAAGCTTACGAAAACCATCTACCGTCTCCATCAGCTTTAATGTTTCTTCATCCTCAATATTTCCCACAATCTGTGCGCTGTTGATCAGCCTGCCCGCATCCTGATACAGATACTGGATCCCTCTGCCATCCTCCTGTACAGAGCCAAAGATCTCCTTATCCTTCATAATATAAAAAAACGGTCTTTTTTTCTCCGGATCTTTCGGTGCTGCCACACCCTGCATCATAACTGCTCCTCCTTCTCAATTTTTTTAAACTCCTTTACAAACATCCTGCTGATATAATAGAGTGCCACAGTCGTAATAAAAAACCAAAGCCCAAGCGCCCACTCTATGTACCAGAGCGCAAGCACATACGGTAGTGCAATCACAAGCAGGACCAGAAGCATCTTCGGAAAATGCAAAAAGCAAAATACCATTGCTCCCTTGAGCGCTTCACTCGTCGACATCTGAAAACGTGCGAGGAACGGAAACACTGCATAGATCACCATGCACACCAGAAGTGTCATGACAAGAAGCAGGATTCTTCCCGCTGCCGGCATTCCCTGACTGTCTCCGTAAACCACAGCATACCAGTCCCATGCCAGAACCAGCAGGATGACCAGCGCGGGCAGCCAGATCATGGTCGCCTGCTTGAAATTATCCCGGAAGGAGCGCCAAAACGCCTGAAATACAACCGGTTCTTCACCCCGGATGATCTTCATTGACACATAGTACTTTGCGGTCATCGCTGCCCCGGCCGTAACGACCGGAAGCGAAAACAGTACGCACAGCACATTCAGAATCACAAAATCCGCAACACGTCCCAACGCCTGCATAAACTCACTATCCGGATGAAAAGCTCCCATTTCAATCACCTCGTTCTGATGCCATCATGCATCTCTAATAGACTACGTTTGTTGTTTCTCCATCCAATACAAGATCAAATACATCCACACATTTTCCCGTCAAAACAGCGCTGCGCGCATCCGGCTGCTGACCGCCGACTGCGATCTGAAAAGCCCCCGGCTCCACGACACATTTGCCATCCTCAGTGATCAGAGCGAAATCCCTCGCATGTAACTCAAATGATACCCGTTTTGTCTCTCCCGGCAACAGGTACACATTTTGCACGCCGCGAAGCTGCCAGTTCGGGGTCCGTGTGCTTGCCTCCAAGTCCTTCACATAGAGCTGGGCTGCCTCGTGCACCTCATACGCACCCTTATTTTCCACTTCCACCGTCACCGTGACAGAATCTCCGATCCGACCCTTGTTGCTGCTGATCGCAGCATTTTTATATGCAATCTCACCGTAGGATAATCCGTATCCGAAGGGGTAGAGCGGTGTTCCGTCAAAATAACGGTAGGTGCGGTTATCCATGCTGTAATCCGTAAAATCCGGCAGATCATTGGTGG
Organism: Lachnospiraceae bacterium; assembly: GCA_022771765.1. Classification (GTDB taxonomy): domain Bacteria; phylum Bacillota; class Clostridia; order Lachnospirales; family Lachnospiraceae; genus W0P33-017. The sequence goes on from JALELN010000115.1 coordinate 10,296, forward strand.
ATGCATAGAAGGTGACCGGAAGTTTTCCGTTCGGTGAGAAATCACCAAACAAAGCCTCGGCAACCGCCTTGCCGCCCCGCGCACCCGGATACCAGGTATCAATGATCGCACTCACATGTTCCTGCGCCCAGCTCAGATCCATGGCGCTTCCTGCCGAGAGCAGTAAAACCACCGGTTTACCCACTGCTGCCACCGCCTCTAAAAGTTCCTGCTGCAGTCCCGGCAGGCGCAGATCCATCTTGTCTCCGCTGGCGTATTCATTGCCGGCATCTCCTTCCTCACCCTCGATCGTCGCATCCAGTCCCAGGCACATGATGACAACGTCCGCCTGTTCTGCCGCAATCACCGCCTCTGCAAACCGGTCTTTTTCCCTTGCGAGAAACTCCACCTTGTCTTTATACAGATGACAGCCCTCCGCGTAATAAACACGGGCTGTGTCACCCACGTACTGCTGAATGCCCTCCAGCGGTGTAATATATTGTGAAGATGTTCCTACATAATTACCAACCAGCGCG
>JALELN010000119.1 GCA_022771765.1 Lachnospiraceae bacterium
GTGGCATTGCAGTCAGAGGTACAGCAAAAATACGAGCAGGCGATTTCGGCTGATCAGGATCTGAATCAAATGGCAAATGAGACGATACCAAATGCAATTTCGGCATGGGTACAGTCACTGACGCAGGCAGAAGATACAGCACAGGAAGCGACGGATCAGACAGAAGAACAGGACAAGCCTGCGGAAGATGACGCTGCAAAGGATGAGCAGACGAAGGATGATCAATCTGAGGTTGACAAGTCAGAGGAAGAAAAGCCGGAGGAAGAAAAAACAGAAAATCCTAACGGCAAGGCAAAGACAGCGTATGCAAAAGACGGCATCAATCTTCGAAAAGGTCCCAGTACGAAAAAGGCGATTGTGACACAGATTCCGCTTGGAAGTAAGCTGAAGATTTATCCTGACACCAAAAAGAAGGGCTGGGTAAAAGCCGTTTATCGTGGCAAGAAGGGTTATGTGAAACTGGAGTATGTGACAACCGATAAGTCGAAGGTGCCGACCGGGGCAGAGGCAGTTGAAGAGGAAACCGCAAAGGCATTACCACAGGGGAAGGAAATTGTATTGTCAGATTCCGTAAATGTTCGTGTCTCCATGAGCGAGACAGCTGATAAGGTCGGACTGGCATATCAGGGTGATACAGTGAAGGTCATCCAGAGTTATGCGGAAGGCTGGACAAAAGTTGAGTGGAATGGTCAGACCGGATATATTAAGACGGAATTGATCAAATAAAACAGAGGATAAGAAAGCGGTTGCAGGCTGCAGTGCATGTTGCATTTGCGCAGTCGGTCAGCCGCTTTTTCTCTTCACAGACAAGCTGTTGAGAATGTTACAGGATGTGTGCGATGGAACAACAGGAAGGAATACGAATTAATAAATTTTTGAGTGAAGCCGGTGTTTGTTCGCGCCGGGAAGCAGACCGGGCACTGGAGGCGGGACAGATTCGCATCGGTGAGCGCGTGGCGGTGCTTGGTGACCGGGTGCGGGAAACTGATACGGTGTACTATAAAGGAAAACCGGTACGCCGGGAAGAGGAACGGATTTTGATCGCCTTTCATAAGCCGAAAGGGGTCGTGTGCACGACCTCTAAAAAGGAAGGGGTCAATATTGTAGACTTTATCGGTTACCCCAAACGAATTTATCCGGTAGGGCGGCTGGATAAGGATTCCACAGGCCTGATTCTGCTTACCAATGACGGCGATATCGTCAATAAAATGATGCGTTCCGGCAACCGCCATGAAAAGGAATATGTGGTGACAGTAAACAGAGATATCACGGATGATTTTATCATGCAGATGTCAAAGGGTGTGCCAATTTTGGATACCGTGACACGGCCGTGTAAGGTGTGGAAGACGGGGACGAGAGAGTTTCGCATTATTCTGACGCAGGGATTGAACCGGCAGATCCGCCGCATGTGTGAGACGCTGGGATATCAGGTGAAGACGCTCAAACGTTTGCGGATCATGAATATTTGTCTGGGAAGCTTAAAAGAGGGAACTTATCGTGATGTGACACCGGAGGAGTGGAGTGAACTGGAACGAATGCTCCGGTATTCTTCCAATACAACAGTAAAAGCAACAGAGCCGAAAATCGGAACACGTAGAAATCAGGGATTAAAGCAGGGGAAAAGATGTCAGAACATGAAATAAAAAAAGAAGCAAAAAATTCAGCTCAAGTGATGGAAAAAGAGTATTACGAACAATTAAAACAGACAATCGACCGACATATGGATCTGTATTATAATCAGAATACGAATGAGATCAGCGATTATGAGTATGATCAGTTGATGTTGGAGTTGAAGGCTATAGAAAAGGAGCATCCACAGTGGGTGACAAAGGATTCACCGACCCAAAAGATTGGCGGTGTCGCGAAGCGCGAGGCCGGTGTGACGATCACGCATCATGTGCCGATGCTCAGTATACAGGATCTTTTTTCAAAGGAAGAAGTGACGGCATGGATTGCCAAGGTGAAGGAGGTGCACCCCGATGCCCGGTTTTCTGTAGAACATAAGATTGATGGTCTGAGTATGTCGCTGCGCTATCAGGATGGAGTTCTGGTATTGGCGGAAACGCGCGGTAACGGAACCGAGGGTGAGGATGTGACATTAAATGCCCGGGTCATTCCTGATGTGAAGCAGACGATTGACGCAGGAGACTATGTGGAACTGCGTGGCGAGGTATATATGAGTCATGAGGCTTTTGAGGCGTTTAACGAGAAGCAGGAGAGCCTCGGCAAAAAGCCGGCAGCAAATCCGAGAAATCTTGCGACGGGAACGTTACGGCAGCTGGATCCTAAGATTACAGAGGAACGGGGGCTTCGCATGTTTGTATTTAACGTGCAGGATGCTACCGGAGAGAGCGCGCATTTGATGGAATACCATACAGCCGGGCTGGACGAACTGGCAGCACAGGGCGTGGCGGTTGTTCCGCACATACTTTGCAATACGGCAGAGGAAGTGCTGGCAGCGATCGATGAGATCGGCGAGCATCGCGGGGACTATGCGTATGACATTGACGGTGCAGTGGTAAAGATTGAACAGGTCGCTTATCGTGCTGATTTTCCGGCAGGCAGCAAATATTCTGCCGGACATGTCGCTTACAAGTACCCGCCGGAGGAAAAGGAAGTAGAGATCGAAGAGGTGGAGGTCGGTGTTGGACGCACCGGAAAGATGACTTTCCGTGCACGATTTAAAGAGCCGGTGCGGCTGTGCGGTACGAGTGTGCAGTATGCCACGTTGCATAATATGGACTATATTGAGAGCCTTGGCATCGACGAGGGATGTCGGGCGATCTGTCGCAAGCAGGGCGAGATCATTCCGGCAATTATTCGGGTGACAAAACCCACCGGAACGATTTTTCGGGCACCGGACGTCTGTCCGGTTTGTGGACATCCGCTGGTGAAGGAGGAAGGAACGGCGGATATCTGTTGCGTGAATCCGTCCTGTCCGGCACAGCTGAAACGTACATTGTCCTATTTTGCAAGCCGTGATGCCATGGATATCAAGGCATTTGGCTCCACCTATGTGGATGCGCTGGTAGAGGAGGGATATCTGCACAATTATGTAGATATCTACCGGCTACATGAGCATCGGGATGAGCTGGTCGAAAAGGGTATTATGGGAAAGGAAAAAAATACCGATAAAATACTGGCGGCAATTGAGGAGAGTAAACACCATCCGGTGGATAAATTCCTGACCGGACTGGCAATCCAAAATGTCGGAAAGGCTTCCGCAAAAGAAATTATGAAGCATTTTACGAGTCTGAATGAACTGGCGGACGCCAGCGTAGAACAGCTCGTAATGATACCTGATGTGGGAGAGATCACCGCAAAGTGTATCCATGACTATTTTTCAGATGAAGAAAACCGAAGACTTCTGTCGGAGGTGGCTGCGCTCGGCATGAATCTGGAATCACAGATACAGGCACAGGGGACGGCGCTTGCGGGGCTTACGATCGTTGTGACAGGAACGCTCCCTACGCTGGGGCGTAAGGAGGCGGCGGAGCTCATTGAGAATAACGGCGGAAAGTGTACCGGATCTGTGAGCAAAAAGACGAGCTATGTATTAGCAGGCGAAGCTGCCGGGAGCAAGCTGGACAAGGCGAGAAGCCTTGGCATTCCGGTTATCTCAGAGGAAGAGTTGTTTACAATGATACGTGAATAAATGTTTGACAGGATCATTGGATTTTTGTGTAAAAGAGCACAGAGCATATGATTCATATATACAGAGTGAGAGAAAGGGGCGTTATTATGCCGGTAAAGATTAAGAGTAATTTGCCCGCAAGGGAGATACTGGAAAATGAAAATATTTTTGTGATGGATGAGACGCGTTCGGAGCATCAGGATATCCGACCGATCGAGATTGGAATTTTAAATCTGATGCCCTTAAAGGAGGACAACGAATTGCAGACACTGCGCTCGCTGTCCAATACACCGCTGCAGGTCAATGTGACTTTTATGACGGTGTCCAGTCATGAATCGGCGCATACTTCCCAGAAGCATCTCGATCAGTTTTATGTGACACTGGATGAGATCCGTGACCGCAATCTCGATGGACTGATCATTACCGGCGCGCCGGTAGAGCATATGGATTTTGAACAGGTGGACTACTGGGACGAGGTTTGTGAGATTATGGACTGGGCAAAGACGCACGTGACGAGCACGTTGCACGTGTGCTGGGGCGCTCAAGCGGGGCTGTACCACTATTATGGTATCAAAAAACATCAGATGGACAAAAAAGTATTCGGTGTTTATGAGCATCATGTGATGAACCGCAAAATTCCGCTTGTACGTGGGTTCGATGACTATTTTATGGCTCCTCATTCCAGACATACGGAGATGAGTCGTGAGGATATCGAGGCAGTGCCGGA
>JALELN010000124.1 GCA_022771765.1 Lachnospiraceae bacterium
CTTTGCGCGGTTCGGCACGATCTCGTTGCAGACGAGCAGTCCTTCTCCCGCCATGCGCCCGGCAATCTGCGTTGATTTACCGCCCGGCGCGGCACACAGATCCAGCACATACTCTCCGGGCTTTGGATCCGCCACCTCCACGACACACATCGCGCTGGGTTCCTGAATATAGTATAACCCCATTTCATGAAACGGATGCCTTCCCGGGCGCTCCGTCTCTTCATAATAATATCCCTCCGCTGCCCAGCTGACTTTTTCCAGCGCAAAGGGCATCTGTGTTTCGAACGGCTCTTTCTCCATTTTTAACGGATTTCTCCGCAGTCCGTACGCGCGCGGCGAATCATAGCTCGCGAAAAACGCATCTGCTTCCGATCCGAGACTCTCCCGCATCCGCTCCGTAAATTCCTGCGGAAGCCGTGTCCGTATTTGTTCTTCCATCTTATTTTTATTCCTCGATAGCCGCTGCACTTACAGCTATTTCCCTTTTTTCATATTTCGTATGTATTCAGACCACATCCAAACCACATCCCGATTCCGCTGTTCTTCGTCTTGATGCGGCAGACACTCTCACTAGTATAGCCGTTTTTGATCAAAAAGAAAAGCCCCGGATACACATTCTCTCTGTGTACCCGGGGTTGCGTCCCTGCTCACGCCCTCATAATTATGTTTTTAGGCCGGCTCACCCACCAGTGTCGGTATCTCACGGTGCTCAATCGCCGTCGAAAATACAATCTGTGTCTGTGTCTTGCCGAACTTCTGCACCTGAGATACAAAGGACTCCAGCTCCTTCGTATTGGAATAAGCCACCTCCAGAAGCATGGAATAATCTCCGGTGATGCAGCTGCACTCAATCACATTATTGCATGCCCGTGCCAGATTTAAAAATGATTCTTTCTTTCCGGGGAGTACTTCCACATTGATAAACGCACGGATGCGGTTTCCAAGCTTCTCTTTATTCACACAGGTATGATAGCCGAGAATATAACCCTCGCGCTCCAGCTTATCGATTCTGGCAGATGTCGCCGGAGAAGATAAAAATACCTGAGCCGCAATATCCTTTAATGAGGTTCTTGCATTCTCCTGTAAAATATGTAAAATTTTTCTGTCCACGCTGTCTAACTGTTGTCTCATCATCTTTCACCTCGTAACATTTTCAAAACTTGTCTGCTCTGTAATATCCATAAACAATGTCAGAACAAAAAAGGCGCTTCAACCCCTTGGTTGAAACGCCTTCGTTTCGCTTTTACTTAATTTTTTTAAGTTATGGCTATCATAACATTCATTTTTTAATTTGTCCAGTATTTTTTTAAAAAAAACGAAACAACTCTTAAAAACAGTTAAATTTATACATTCTTTTCATTAAATAAAAGCTCTTTTTCGTCATTTATTACAAGAAACGTCAATACCACCTTAAACAGATCGCCATCCACCGTCAGTTCCAGTTTTCCACCCATCAGCTCGGTGAGGCTTCGGGCGATTGACAATCCCAGTCCATTACCCTCCATACTGCGCGAACGGTCCCCGCGAACAAAGCGCTCCAGCAGTTCCTCGCTGGTGATATTGAGCGGTTCTCTGGAAATGTTGCGGAAGGTGATACATGCCTGATCTCCCACACGCTCCAGATTCACATAGGCACGTGTTCCGGGCTGCGCATATTTACAGATGTTGTTCATCAGATTATCAAAGACACGCCACAGATGCCTGCTGTCTGCCTTGATCCTGACCGGTTCATCCGGCTCCCGGATCTGCAGCTCAATCTGTCCCTGCGCCAGCTTCTCCTCATACTCCCCGATTGTCTGAACGAGCGTTACCTGCGCGTCGCAGATCTCCAGTTCAACCTTCAGGTTTCCGGTGGAAGCCTTGGAAGCTTCGATCAGATCTCCGATCAGCTTTTTTAAGCGCTCCGACTGGCGGTTCAGCACCTCAAGATACTCCTGCGCCTTTGGATTGTCCAGCTGCTCCTTACCGAGCAGATCCACGTAATTGATGATGGATGTCAGCGGTGTCTTGATATCATGCGAGACATTCGTGATCAGCTCTGTTTGAAAGTGCTCGCTTTTCATTCGATCCTCCACGGCTGCGTTCATTCCGTCACTGATCGCATTGAGATTCTCTCCATGCTGCCTGAACTCCCAATACATCTTCGACGTGTCGATCTTGCCTGTCAGATCTCCCTGCGCCAGTGTTTTACTGCCCTCCTGCAGGCGATTCATCTGCAACAGTGCCATGATGATGACCGGATAAAGGAGCAGTTTTTCCGCAAGCCAGAAAATAAACAACACTTCCATACTCATTTCTGCACTCAGCACAATCGCCAGAAGTTCCACGCACGCGATCCCCCCGAGGATCAGCCATGCCTTCCACA
>JALELN010000132.1 GCA_022771765.1 Lachnospiraceae bacterium
TGCCTGCTGCCGCCGCAATCGCCCCCAGCACTACACTGTACATCGACGCGAATTTTCCGCCCAGGCCAATGCCTGCTATGCTGACCGCTCCCAGCTGGCCGATCATGACCTGATCGATCATACTGAAGGATGACTGCAAAAGTGACTGCAATGTCACCGGGAGCGCAATGCTCCATAACTTTTTATAAAAATGATCCTCTTTCATCCCACTATCCTCCGTACACTCTCCCTGACCACCAATGTTACCGGCAGCAAAAGCTCTCTGCCACCCGCAGGATCTTTCTTCAACCGTGAAAGCTCTGTCAGTGCCAGCCGCGCCCGCTCCTTCACATCCTGTCCGACCGTGGTAAGACCCGGATACACCTGCGCGCTTTGACTGATATTATCAAATCCCACAATGGAAATATCCTCCGGCACCCGGATGCCGTGTCCCTGTAAAAAATACATAAGCTCGATCGCGTACACATCACTGACCGCAAAAATGGCTGTATAACTGCGCAGGTGTTCCAATTCTGCCTCATAGAGCCGAAGCCGCCCCGCGCGTTCCATCGGCACACACAGAAAATCCACTGCGCCTTTCGGCATCACTGCCCGACAGCCTGCCATCCGCTCACCGTCCATGCAGATGTCATTATCCGAGATACATAGTACCCGCGCATGACCCATCTCCCGAAGATATGTTCCAACCTGCCTGCCGCCGTCAAAATTATCGATCAAAAGATTGCTCACCCGCTCATTTTTGCTGAAAAACCCCTCATAAATCACAAAGGGAATATGCATCTTTTCCCGCAGGCTGGCATAGTCCTCCTCGCAAAAGCCAATGAGTACCAGCCCCTCCATATTCCACATGGAGGCAAACCGAAGGATCTCATCCCGCTCTCTCGTGGTCTTGATCATCAAAAACAGTCCCGCCTTTTCGATCTCTACCGCCAGCGCATTCACTGCCGCGGCAATAAACGCATCCTCCAACGTCCTGCCCTCATATTTCTGATGGTCATTAACCACAACACCAATGATTCCGGAACTGTTCTGCGCCAGCAAAATACCTGCCATGCTCGGAATGTAACCACGCTTTTCAATCAGCTCCTGCACGCGCTTTACCGTCTCATCTGAAATCTTCTTTGTTTTTCCATGGATCACATTGGACACCGTGGCGGTGCTCAGTCCCAGTTCCTCCGCGATATCCACAATTCGTACCCGTCCCGGCATAGATCTTTCCTCCCACATTTCATGATACTCCGGCAAAACGGATGATTATGGCTCCTCCGCTCCTGTAATCAGCGTAACTGTTTTTCTTTGGAAATACAATAGGTTAAACGCATAACCACACACAAAAAAACAGCGCCTTCTGACGCTGTTTTTCGTGTAAAATGACACTGTCTGTTCTATTTTTAGTAGTCTTCCTCGACTTCTTCTTCCTTTTCGCTGATATCGTTGACCGGTTTTTCCAGTCCCTCGATTTTGATATTGTGCTTCTCGGCATAATCCCAGAGTGCGGCATGAATCGCTTCCTCTGCCAGCAGGGAACAATGCACCTTAATTGGAGGAAGTCCGTCCAAAGCCTCCATCACTGCTTTATTAGTCACCTGCAGTGCTTCCTGTACCGTTTTTCCTTTTACAAGCTCTGTCGCCATACTGCTGGTCGCCACAGCTGCACCGCAGCCAAATGTCTTGAACTTACAATCCTGAATAATACCATTGTCATCAATATCCAGATACATACGCATGATGTCTCCGCACTTAGCATTGCCGACGGTACCTACACCACTTGCGTTTTCAATCTCACCCACATTGCGGGGATTATTAAAATGATCCATTACCTTTTCGCTGTACATACTTGTCGTTTCCTCTCTATAATAATAATTTACTTCTGGTGCTTCACGAAATCCTCATATAATGGTGACATGGAGCGAAGCTGCTCAATGATCTTCTTCAGCTCATCCACGGTATAATCAATGTCATCCATGGTTGTCTCCTGTGAGATGGTCAGACGGAGAGAACCGTGCGCAATCTCATGGGGCAGACCGATCGCCAGCAACACGTGGGAAGGATCCAAAGAACCTGATGTGCAGGCACTTCCGCTGGATGCGCAGATCCCCTTCTGATCCAGCTTAATGAGCATGGACTCGCCCTCAATAAAACGGAAACAGAAGTTTGCGTTGTTCGGCAGCCGTTTCGTCCGGTCACCGTTCAAACGGCTGTAGGGAATCTCCTCCAGTACGCGCTCGATCAGATGATCCCGCAACTTACACTCATAAGCCATGCGCGCCTCCATGTTCGCGTCAGCGATCTCGGCAGCCTTTGCCATACCAATGATACCCGGCACGTTATGCGTACCTGCGCGGCGCTTGCGCTCCTGCGCGCCACCGTGAATGAAAGAGCCGATCTTAACTCCCTTTCTGATATACATGATACCGATCCCCTTTGGTCCGTTGATCTTATGTCCGCTGGCAGAGAGCATGTCAATATTCATCTCGTCCACATTAAGCGGAATATGCGCAAATGCCTGCACAGCATCCGTATGGAAAAATACACCGTGCTTACGAGCAATCTCGCCAATCTCTTTTAACGGCTGGATGGAGCCAATCTCATTATTGGCCGCCATGACAGAAATCAAGATTGTGTCAGGACGAATCGCCTGCTCCAGCTCATCGAGACGAATAATTCCGTTTTCGTCCACGCCCACGTAAGTGACCTCATAACCATGCTTCTCCAGATACTCACAAGTGTGTAAAATCGCATGATGCTCGATCGTGGTTGTAATGATATGTTTTCCTTTTCCCGCATAAGCCTCTGCGGTTGCTTTCAGTGCCCAGTTATCAGATTCGCTGCCGCCGCCGGTAAAATAGATCTCCTCCGGCTTTGCCCCGAGAATCCCTGCTATTTTGGCACGCGCCTCCTCCATGGCATCCTTGGATGTTCCCGCAAAAGAATAGATACTGGAGGGATTACCGTAATATTCGGTAAAATACGGTGTCATCGCCTCCAACACCTCCGGTGCGACGCGGGTCGTCGCAGCATTATCTAAATAAATATATTTCATAGTGTATGCCTCTTTCCTAATTATAGATTCAGAACCAGACAGACTTCTGTCAGCCCTTGAATATTAACATTATACCCCATTTCTACCCATTGTCAAGAACAATTCCTACCAACTTGCTATGGAAACAACTGTATGTTATAATGAGCGTAAGTGAGTCAACATGCCTGCATGATTGACGAACGGCGAATTTTGATCGTGTGCCGTCCTCGCACACGAGATACTATGTATCAGAAATTATACAAAGGAGTGTTACAATTATGTCAGAATCAATGAAAGACTATGAAGCAGAAATCAATGCCTCCTTCCGCAAAATCGGTGTCGGCGATATCGTAACCGGAACCGTCATCGCCGTAACTGAGGAAGAGGTCACCTTAGACCTTCGCTACTTCGCGCCCGGCATCATCAAGGCAGAGGACTACTCCGATGATCCCGACTGTATGTTAAAAGAAGCGGTCCAAATAGGTGATACCTTAGAGGCAACCGTCATCCGCACAGATGATGGCGAGGGCAACATCCTTCTTTCCAAAAAAGAAGCAAACAATGTACTCGCATGGGATGTACTGAAAGGCTATCTGGAGGATGAGAGCATCCACACGGTACGCGTCAAGGGAATCGTGCCGAGCGGCGTTGTTGCTTATCTGGAAGGCATTCGCGGTTTTATCCCTGCCAGCCAGTTAAGCCTCAACTATGTGGAAGACTGCAACCCATGGCTTGGAAAGGATCTTGATGTTCAAGTCATTACCGTTGATCCGGAAAAAGAAAAACTGGTACTCTCCGCAAAGGCTGTACTTCGCAAGCAACAGGAAGAAGCGCGCAACCACAAAATCTCCATGCTTGTACCGGGCTCTGTTGTGGAAGGAACCGTCGAAAGTCTGATGCCTTACGGCGCATTCATCAATCTCGGCGACGGTTTAAGCGGTCTTGTGCATATCTCCCAGATCTGTGAAAAGCGTATCAAGCATCCCGGTGAGGTTTTAAAAGAGGGAGAAAAAGTGCAGGCAAAGATTCTAAATACCAACGACAATAAAATCAGTCTTTCCATGAAAGCACTTCAGGAGGAAATGGTGGACACAGAACCGGAAAATGCCGAAGCCATCGAGTATACCTCCGATGAACAGGCGACCACCAGTCTCGGAAGTCTTCTGGCAGGATTGAAGCTGTAAAGAATAACGATTGTGTAAAAACAAAAAAGAGAAGCGATATCCCGATACGATTTTGCCCGACGGAGCTTGACGACAATCGGGCAATCGAGTAGCGGGATACGCTTCTCTTATATTTTATTTTTTTATACGCTATTTTTTCTTCTTCCGCACACTGAATCCGAAAGTGCCCAGCTCTTTACCGAGCTTGAAATAGGTGCCATGCGAATACGCCACCAGCCCCGCATCGTTCAGATGGAAGGTTCCTTTTTCGTCCATGTAGCGCTCATCTACCGTCACGCTGACAATCTCAGCAAGAAACATGTCATGACTGCCCAGCGGAATCATCTGCGTTACCTTGCAGGCAAGGCAGACCGGACTTTCTGCGATAGCAGGAGCATTGACTCCCTCCACAAATAGCGGGGTCAGCTTCATCTGCGCAAATTTATCCACATCCCTGCCGGATCGTACACCACAGTAGTCACAGGCGCGCACCAGCGGTTCGTTTACCAGATTTACAACAAATTCTCTGGTTTCGCACAGAATCGCATGGGAATAGCGCTCCTTTCTCACGGAGATGGACAGCATTGCGGGATCAGAGTTGATCGTGCCCGCCCACGCCACAGTGATAATATTTGGTTTTTCACCCTCACGTGCCACACTGATCATGACCGCAGGCACCGGATAGAGCATGTTTCCTGGCTTCCAGGTCTGTTTTGTGATAACCTGCGTTTTAGTAACTGTTTTTGCTAACTGCTTGCCTTTGATATCCTGCTTCTGCGAATTCTTCTTTTTTACGTTCTGCTTCATACTATGACTCCTGCATGGCACGGATCAATTCCGGAATAAACTGCTTTTTGCGTGAAACAACCCCACGCAGTAATACCTCATCCTGTTCCTCAGTCGCATCACGAAAGGCCTGCCCCAGCACCTTGCTCGCCCCCTCGCCGGCACACAGGATTTCCGACTGCTCCAACACGATGTTGGTCAGCATGACAAATACCATATCCAGCTTGCGCTCCAGGAGCATCGTATCCAGATAATCCTGCACACGTTGTTTTACATCAGCAAGATCCAATGAGCTCATGGCGCTGATTTGACTGACACCGAATGTGATCTTTTCTGCGGTGAAGGTCTTAAAATCGAGATAACAAATCTCTTCGATACTTTTTTTGCTGAAATCGCTGCCTGCACGAAACATATTACTGGCAAATGTCTGTATATCAATACCTGCGATCTTTGCGAGCTGTTCCGCCGCCTCCTTGTCAGAAGCAGTGCAGGTTGGAGAACGGAACATCAGCGTATCGGAAATAATCGCCGCGCAAAGAAGCCCAGCGATCTTTTCATCGACCTCTACACCCATCTCCTGATACATTTTCCAAATAATGGACGATGTGGAACCGAGCGGCTGATTGCGGAAAAAGACCGGCGACATCGTCTCCAAACTTCCAAGCCTGTGATGATCGATAATCTCCAGGATCTCTGCACCGGAAATACCGTCCACCGCCTGCGTTTTTTCATTGTGATCAACGAGTATGACACGCTTTTTCTGCATGTTTAACAGGTTTCTGCGGGAGATCATTCCCACATAGTCTCCGTTTTCATCCAGCACAGGGAAATCACGGTGGCGCTCCTTGGACATCACATCCCGAATATCCTCCACATAATCCTCCAGTTCGAAAGTCACAAGCCCGTTTTTTGTCATAATTGACTTGATCGGCATACTCTGATTGATGAGACGTGCCGTGGTAAATGTATCAAAGGGGGTAGAAATCAGCACGCAGTCCCTTCGTTTTGCCATCTCAAGAATTTCTGTAGACACCTGTGACCCGCCACAAATAACCATACAGCTCACATCCAGTTCCAGTGAGCGACGCTGCATCTCTTCCCGGTCACCGAGAATGACCAGATCATCCTTTTCGATATACTCGTCAACACGCTCCTTGTTCCCCGCTGCCACTTCTACCTTTCCATGCATGAAAATACCGTGCTCATTTCCGGTCAGCAGAGTACCATTGAGTGTCTCTATGATATTTTTGTACTGCGGTCGTGCCTGCGAAAGGCTCTCCTGATTTGATACCTCCATATAGCACATGGCAATGTCATTGTTGGAAATCAAGCCGATCAGCTTACGACTCTCATTGACAATCGGGAGCGTCACCACACGCTCCGTCTGCATCAGCTCCCATGCTTTTTTCAACGTAATGCCTGCGCGGACACCGGCTGTACGTCGAATATTAATATCCTTGACCTGCGCACCTACATCACTGATCTGTTCCGGAGCTTCCACCCCAAAATAGTCCAGCACATAAGCGGTCTCACCATTCATCGCTCCAGCGCGTTTTGCCTCGTAATGCTGTTCCTGATCGGTCTGATTTTTCAATGCGGCATACGCAATTGCCGCGCAAATAGAATCAGTGTCCGGATTTTTATGACCGCAAACCCAGACACTGTTTGTTTCACTATAACTCATAAATACCTCTATGATGTGATAAATGATACAATTGGGGATTGAATCACGGCAATTTCCGTTTCATACATCTCCCCCTACAACATTTTAAAAAAGGATTAAGAACACCAGAATACCTATCACTCCAAGGAAATTCATAATTGTAAAGGCAAAGGAAACCTTCGAAAGTTTTGCCTGACTTCGCATCTGGCGGCTCAGGTTGTCCACCTGCTCCTGAATATGCTGGCGGGTCTTCTCATCCCCCTCAGACAGAAGCTTGCTCTGCTCGTCCATGGATGCTTGAATATTGCGATAGCACTTGACATCCTCCGCATGAATCTTGTCCGCGATATCGGTCTTTAAGGTCGAAATCTGGCTGTTCATTTCGTTGGACAACTCGCCAATCTGCTCCAGATGTCCAAGCTGGTCTAACTGTTCTTTCAACCCCTCCAGACTGCGCGTGTTCTGATCAATCATGTTCTGGGTGGCAGCCTCCACCACCTGCCGTGTCTTCTCAGTTGACTGATTGAGCTCATAGGACAGATTCTGCGAAAGCCCACTGACCTGTCTGCTCACCGTATCAGACAATCCCGACATTTCATTCCTGACACCTGCGGACATCGCATCAATACGCTCCGTCACATTATCCATGATCTTGTCAGCCTCTCCACGACGTACTTGGATCAGGCTGTCCAACTCGCTCGCTTTCGCCTGTCTTTCATCCACAACGCCCTGCAGTTCCTTCGCCTTTGTCTCACGACTCTGCATCAGCTGCTGGAGCTGCTTCGCCTTCTCCCGGAACTCATCAATCTGCTGAAGCAGGAAATCTTCCTTTTCCATGTCAATCATACCGGACACATCCTGCCCGATCTTTTCCGAAATATGTTCCAATTCATCCGTCTCCGCAACCGAATCCTGCAGTGATACACTTTCCTGTGTTTCTGCTGCCCTTTGTTTCCAAATAGCAGGATCTTCCGGCTCAAACATATCCTCTGCCTCATCCGCAAGAGACACCTGTGCATCATTCTCCGGAACTTCCGCAAGAGCCTGATCTTCCGTTTCCGGCATCACGACCTCTTTTTCCGGTGCTGTCATGACCGTCTCTTCCGGCATCTTCGCCTCAGTAGTCTCCGGCACTGCAGCCACTTCTTCTGTAACCGCATTCCCGTTCTGTGACGCAGCAGACTTCGGTTCCGGAGTAAACTCTGCCGCCGTCTCCTCTGAAGTCTGTTTCACAGGTATTTCTTTCTTTACCGTTGCCTGCGGATGTACATCCTCTGTTTTATGTACCGCAGATGCTGTTGGCTTTGTCACAGACGCGGCCTTTCGTTCTGTTTTTCGCTGCGGTCTGCGGAACCACTCCTCTATCTGAAGCATTTTTTTCCTCCCAGTATAGCTATCCTATAATATTACATCTAGCCATTATTCTAACACCGAATAACAGATTTGTAAATGCTTCGTAATTATTTCCTTACGAGAAAACCCCACAGGCAATGCCTGCGGGGTTTTGAATATCATTTAATTGAACTGATTGTTCAGAATTATTTATATAACTCAACCAGTTTCTGTAAGTGCTCAAAACGAGCCTTTGCAGCATCCTCAGACTCCTTGAACAGTCTCTCAGCTCTCTCAGGGAACGGCTTGATGAGACGAGTATAACGTGCCTCGTTGTTCAGGAAATCCTGATAGGTGCCGTCGCCAGCCTTAGAAGTTAAGGTGAACGGGTTCTTGCCCTCTGCCTTTAATGCAGGGTTGAATGAGAACAGATTCCAGTAACCGGAAGCTACTGCCTTCTTCATCTCATCCTGGCAATGGTTCATACCACCTTTAGCGATACCGTGCAGCTCACAAGGAGCGTAACCGATGATCAGAGAAGGTCCGTTGTATGCCTCAGCCTCTGCGATAGCCTTTACAGCCTGTGCAGGGTTAGCACCCAGAGCGATCTGTGCTACATATACATAGCCGTAGCTCATAGCGATCTCTGCCAGAGACTTCTTTCCGATCTCTTTACCGGCTGCAGCAAACTGGCAAACCTCACCGATGTTAGAAGCCTTTGATGCCTGTCCACCGGTATTAGAGTACATCTCGGTATCGAATACCATAACATTTACGTTCTCGCCGGAAGCAAGTACATGATCCAGTCCGCCGAATCCGATATCGTATGCCCATCCGTCACCACCGAAGATCCATACAGATTTCTTTCCAAGGTAATCCTTCTTCTCAAGAGCTGCCTGAGCATCCGGGCATCCGGCTGCTGCTGCCTTCTCTAACTCTGCGATCAGAGCAGCGGTAGGCTCAACGTTTGCCTTAGTGCTATCCTTTGTCTCCATGAACTTGTCAAATGCAGCCTTTAACTCAGCAGATGCCTTGTCAGAGGTAGCGCAAGCCTTTGCAGACTCGATTGCCATATCACGGATATACTTCTGTCCAACTTCCATACCAAGACCGTGCTCAGCATTGTCCTCGAACAGTGAGTTAGACCATGCAGGTCCCTTCTTGGAATCCTTGTTTACCGTGTAAGGTGAGGTAGCTGCCGGGTTACCCCAGATAGATGAACATCCGGTTGCGTTAGAGATGTACATCTGCTCACCAAACAGCTGAGTAATTAATCTTGCATAAGAGGTCTCAGCACATCCTGCACAAGAGCCTGAGAACTCAAGTAAGGGCTGATTGAACTGTGAGCCCTTCGGCGTTGTATCAGAAAGACCTACATCCTTCTTTCCAACATTCGCTACTAAATAGTCAAATACGGGCTGCTCTGCTGCCTGTGACTCCTGAGGTACCATAGAGATTGCTGCAGTAGGGCAGACAGTAATACACTCGCCACATCCCATACAGTCTAACGGAGATACGCTCATAGTGTACTTGTACTCGCCGGCCTTCGGCTTCATATCTGCTAACTTGATGTTAGAAGGAGCTGCCTTCACCTCGTCATCGCTCAGTAAGAACGGACGGATGGTAGCATGTGAGCAGACAAATGCACAGTTGTTACACTGGATACACTTCTCAGCATCCCACTCAGGAACGGTAACAGCGGTACCGCGCTTCTCGTATGCAGATGCACCGGTCTCAAACTGACCATCCTCGATACCCTTAAATGCAGATACAGGCAGGCTGTCTCCATCCATCTTGGAGATAGGATCTAACAGCTTGTTAACCATTGAGACAACCTCAGGACGACCGGTCTTGTCAGCCTTCGGAGCATCGGGAGTCGGATTCTTCCATGACTCGGGAATCTCTACCTTGTGAACGGCATCTACACCGGCATCAATCGCCTTGTAGTTCATCTCTACGACTGCATCACCCTTCTTAGAGTAAGACTTCTTTGCAGCCTGCTTCATGAACTCAACAGCCTCATCGATGGGCATAACGTCAGCAAGTTTGAAGAATGCGGACTGTAAAATGGTATTGGTTCTCTTACCCATACCGATCTCGATTGCCTTGTCGATTGCGTTGATGGTATATAACTGAATGTTGTTGTCAGCGATATATTTCTTTGCTTCTGCGTTCAGATGATGATCCAGTTCCTCATCTGTCCACTGGCAGTTGATCATAAATACTCCGCCCGGCTTTACATCCTGAACCATCTTCATACCCTGAGTTACATATGCAGGGTTGTGGCATGCAACGAAATCTGCCTGATTGATGTAATAAGGGCTCTTGATCGGGTTGTCACCAAAACGCAAGTGGGAAATGGTAACACCACCGGTCTTCTTTGAGTCATACTGGAAGTATGCCTGAATATACTTGTCTGTGTGGTCACCGATAATCTTTGTAGAGTTCTTGTTAGCACCTACAGTACCATCTCCGCCGAGACCCCAGAAC
>JALELN010000140.1 GCA_022771765.1 Lachnospiraceae bacterium
TATGGCCTGTCTTGCCCTAAGAACTGCCTCCCTGCCGGAAACCGTCCATTCCGATCGCATGCCGACACGCAGCAGCATCTTTGTCACGCTGTCACAGGTGTTGAAATCATCATCCACAACGAGCGCCTTCAATCCTTCCAGTTCCTCGATCTTTTCTATCTTTTTCTGTGCAGACTGCAGACGCAGATCCATGCAGATCACGAACTCCGTTCCTTTGCCCTGTTCCGTATGAACCTCAATGGAACCACCCATCATGTCAATGATATTCTTTGAGATGGCCATGCCAAGACCCGTACCCTGTATCTTACTAACCGTAGATGTACGCTCACGCTCAAAGGGATCAAAAATGCGATCCGCAAATTCCTTGCTCATACCGATACCGGTGTCCTTTACACGCACTTCGTACCGCCCCTTTCCCTGGGGTGCCTGCTGCAGCTGTGATACACGAACCGATACCGTGCCGCCCGGAGCAGTAAACTTGATCGCATTGGACAACAGATTTAAAAGCACCTGATTTAATCGTATCTTATCACAGTACACATTCTCATCAATCACATCCATGGTATCCATATATAATTCCAGCTGTTTTGCGTGGATCTGACCACTGACGATGGTCTTGAGATCATGGAGTACATCTGAAAGATTGACCTCCGTCTCCTCAAGATGTATCTTTCCGCTTTCAATGCGGCTCATATCCAGCACATCATTGATCAGGGAAAGCAGATGGTTTCCCGAAGCCAGTATCTTTGACAGATAATCCTTCATTTTTTCTTCATTGCCAACATTGGCACTTGCCAGCGTCGTAAAACCGATGATGGCGTTCATCGGTGTACGGATATCGTGGGACATATTGCTTAGGAAGGTACTCTTTGCCCGGTTTGCACTTTCTGCTGCTTTTACAGCATCCTCCAGCGCCTGATTGATGTTCTTGTCCTTTGTACGGTCAGACATTACAAGGATATATTTTTGTTTTCCCTGAATATCACTGCAGAACGCGACCACATGGAACCAACGCATCTCACCGGTTTTCTGATGAATATATTCTCTGTCCCATTCGCCCTGCTCTCCCGGACGGATATCAGCAAGCTGATCCAGAACACGGACGGTAGCGTCATCTCTTACAAGATGATCCAGCTCATGAATATTTGCCCGGGCCCGTTTTTCGGAAATACCGATCAGTTTTTCGATATTGGGACTGATATAATCCACACGGAGATTTTCGGCGTCAAGCATAAGAAACACATCGTCCACATTGACGGAAAGCTTGGCAAACAGCTCTTCACGGTATAAGATCTCCATGTCCTTCTTTCTCAGCTTCCGCTGATTCTGTCGGATAACGATACCCAGCATCAGAATGCCCAGACCGATCATGATGCCTGCCATCACAAGAAGTGTACTGTACTGCAGCTTGTTCATGCTGGCATTTACAACCTCGGCCGGGACCAGCCCCAAAAGCATCCAGTCTTCAAAATCAGCTGACTCATATACCAGATAATAGCTTACATCCTGTATATTTATGAGCGTCGCCCCGGAACACCCCTGCTTAAAATCCTCATGCAGCCTGTCTATCTCCTCGCTGCTCATTGTGGAATATTTTCTCAGCAACGCCAGAAAATTGTAGACATCCTGCTGCTTATCAGCTGCATTGTCCACCACCACTCTTCCGTCCGAATGAACAACATAACTGCTGGCGGCACCTTCAAAAGAAGTGATCTTTAAAGCATGCACCAGATCGGAATTATTGAAGCTGACCGCGATCGCCTCATATGGAAAGCCTCCGAATATCCCGGAAGGTGCAGGTGACGCAAATACCATGATCTGCGGCTGCCCCGGCACTACAGAATTCACTGCCAGATCCTTTCCCTGAAGAACCAGCTCCGACAATTCATTATCCAGATCCAAATAGCCGGATTCACCGCTTACCGTCCGGTAATCTCCTTCGCGACTGATAAAATAGAACTCGGTAAAACTGGTTTCCTCTTTGGCATGGGCAACAAAATCCCTGATCTCACCTTCATCTGAAACGTCCTGTAAATAATCCGCCCACAAATGCATATGTGTCCAGTTTTTCTTTACCAGATTCTGAAGAGAGGTGTTAGCCTGATGAAATATCTCTGTCAGATGGGAAATACTTTCCGAATAGATTGTCTGTGATATAAAATGATAATATCGGATGCCAAACACGGTAATTCCAATGATCATAATGGTTGCTGCCAAAATCACCTGAAGCCTCTTCCTCATATATTTTCCTCATTTTATCTCTGTGTATTTATTTTAATGTGATATAGTTTTCCGGTTCTGCTACCTGACCACCGTTCACGATATACGCTGTCCATGTATCCTTGACACGAGTTTCTTCTTTTTCGAACACACGGGTTTCGTCACTCAAAAACGGGTTCATATATGCGGCCAGATTGAGGCATGTCACCTGGAATGTATCCTCATCACTGATCTCCTTGCCATCCTTACGCACATGACTCAGCAGATATGTTCCGTCTGACTCCAGTACTTCAATGGTTAGTCCGCTGACTGTGGGTAGCGAGCCCCGGTTAAAGGGTGTAAATCCATCCTCCACGCCCTCTACGGAATATCTGATATACTCTCTCAGCTCTGCGCCGCTCATTTCACTCTTCCAGGCTTCCAGGGGATTCGGTATGATCATGTTGCCCGCCATCTTGTCGGTATAATCGGCCTTCATGACAGAGCCCGTAAAGCTGTAGGAGGGTGCGATCAGTACATCACTGTCATAGACCCCGCGCAATGTATTAGCCATGGCGGAGTAGGATTCGTTGCCGCCTTTTTTGTGAAAGATATTGGAGTAACCCTGTTCAAGCGTCAGTACGGTTTCAGCCGCATCATCCTTTGGTTGCCTCAACTGCGCGTCAAATGCCTCATACGCCTGCTTCGCATCGTATTCCCCCTGGATCATCTTGGAAACAACGTCCTGAGATACCGCAAAAAAGTCATTGGAGGCAATGCGGATATACATATGGTTCTGTTTGATCAGAGGTGTCAGATTGTCAAGATAAGGCGACAACTTCAAATTCACATTCTGACTGTAGGAGATCACATCCTCACCATTTGCGAGATTGTTCTGACTTCCCTCGGAAAGCATCACATTCAGTACCCGCATTGCCTTCTCATAACGGGTCTTATCCAGCTCCAGATCCTTGTTCAAAGCAACCTGAAACGCGGGATAGGAAAGCACCCACTGCTCGCCGTTCTGCCCGAAATAAGGAAGAAATACCGCGTCAACACCCATATTCTTGAATGCAACGGTATTCGATCCTCCGGCGCGGATCACAGCAGCTTTTCCTTCGGTAAACATTTCGATCACCGGATCGTAGGAAAGTTCCACATCCTCCGGGCGCATATTGACATCCTTGATAAACTGTTCCATGCGCTCAAACACGCCCGGCCATACGGTATCATCCAGACCGGTAATATCCATATTGGAAGGATCCTCGTAGCCGCTGCGCCACATGCTCCCCTCCATGGAGGTGATCTCCGGAATGGACAGGCCCTGCAGGATCTCCATACAGGTATAGTCATACGCAAAATCTGCTGCAAAGCCGCGGATCCCTTCTGCTTCAAATGCCTGGCATGCAGCCACAAAACTGTCATAATCCGTCGGCAGCGGGATCCCGTATTTTTCAAACACCGCCCGGTTGGCAACCAGACCGTCTGCCTCACCACAGAACGGCAGCCAGTTGATCGTGCCATCCGGGTTAGTGAAATTGCTGATATACGATTCATAGACCGCACCGGCTACCTCCGTCGTGGACAGATCCATCAGCTGATCCTTCAGCGCCGCTGCATCATGCAGGGAAAAACGGCGACAGGTGATGATATCCGGCAGTTCTCCGTTCTCATTCATGAATTTATAGAAATCCAGATCGTTGTTTCCAACAACAAATTCAATATTCACATCCGGAAGCTGCGATTGGATATAGGGTGCAAAACTGTTGAGCATCGCATTGCTCCATAGATAGACCGTGATGGTCTCTGCATCCTCACGTTTCTCAGACGCTGCACATCCTGACAGAAGTGATACTGCTAAAAGCACTGCCAACACTGCCGCTACCATTCTTTTTCCCTTTGTTCTCTGCATATTTTCATCCTCTCCCACATTTATCAGGTTTTGTTGTTCTGTTTCTTTTCGCAACTGTTCACTGTCTTCACAGACCCAAAACTCTTCGAACCGTCTGTTCCAGACCGGTCATATCAACCGGCTTCGGAACATGTGCATTCATTCCCGCAGACAGACAATTATGAATATCTTCTGAAAAAGCATTCGCCGTCATCGCAATGATCGGAATCGTCACCGCCAGCGGATGTACAGAGGATCTGATCGCTTTTGCGGCCTCAAGTCCGTTCATAACCGGCATCTGTACATCCATAAGAATGGCTGCATACTGTTCCGGAGATGATTTCTCAAATGCATCCACAACCAGCTGTCCGTTTTCATAAATATCGACGGTCGCTCCGACAGTTTTCAAGAGTTCTTCCAGAATTTCTGCATTTAACTCATTATCTTCCGCAGCCAGGAAATGAAGTCCGTTTAGTACGTTGCTTTTCTCTGTATCTTCTGCCTGTTCAGGGCCATGCAATATTTCATCCAGAGTCGTACGTAGTTTTGACACAAAGAAAGGCTTTGATAATAATCCGTCTGTTGAAGTCTCCTCTAACTTATTTATCGTATCATTGAAATCGTAGGAGGTCAACAAAATAAACGGGCACTCCCGGTTCATGCGTTTTCTAAGCTCGATCGCAGTCTGTCTGCCACTCATGCTTGTCATGTACCAGTCGATGAGTACCGCATCAAAATCATTATCATCCGTAACGATCTGTATCGCCTCTTCACCGGACAGCACATAGGTAACCTGTACCCCATATCGTTCCATGGAACGGGCAATGTCGCTGCAGACCGCCTCGCTGTCATCCACCACAAGAATTCTTTCAATGTGATTCTGTTTCCAGAAATTCCGGTTATCCTCCGCATCGGATATCTGCAGTTCCAGGTCGACCGTAAACACAGAGCCGTTCCCTTTCTGTGTCTTCACTGAGATCTGACCTCCCATCAGTTTAACCAGACTCTTTGTAATGGCCATACCAAGCCCGGTACCCTGCACTTTATTTGTCACAGAATTCTCTTCACGGGTAAACGTATCAAAGATCATCGCCGCATATTCTTCAGTCATACCGTAGCCATTGTCCTGAACGGCAAAGCGTAAGCTTACAAATTGCGGACGTCTCTGTGGAAGCTCCGTGACCGATAGAACGATATGTCCGCCATCCGGCGTATATTTGCAGGCATTCGACAAAAGGTTGAGCAGGATCTGATTCAGCCTGAGCTTGTCGACAACGATATTTTCATGCCGGATATCGTGAGTTAGCACCTCAAACAAATGACGCTTTTCCCGCATCTGTGGCCGGATGATCGTTTCCGTCCCATCTAAGATATCCGCAATTTTTTCATCAGATAGGTTCAGATTGGTCTTACCCGATTCGATCTTTGACATGTCGAGCACATCATTGATCAGTCCCAGCAAATGCTGACCGGAGGATTTGATCTTCTTCGTGTATTCACGAACCTTCTGAGGATCATCGGCATCCCTTTCCAACAGATCCGCAAATCCCACGATCGCATTCATCGGTGTCCGGATGTCATGGGACATATTGCTTAAGAACGAACTCTTTGAATTATTCGCTGCCTCCGCAACCTTGAACGCTTCCTCCGCTGCATGCTTTGATTGTTCCGCCTCCTGGCGGGAGATTTCCAGCTTTGCGCTGTTCTCCTGCTCCTTTTGGTAAAGCTGCTCCTGCTGCTGCATTCTCATGGTGATCATAAGAATGATCAAAAAGATCACTGCAAGACCAAATCCGGCAAAAACCAATGTTCTCACAACGGAATCCACCAGAATCTGCGTATTGGTGGCAACATATTGCGCAGGTATGGCAAGGAGGAGCACCCAGTCGGTGTCGATCATGCGATGAAGACACAGATAATACTCTGTCCCGTCCAAAGAAGCGTTTGCAATCGAATTTCCCGACTCTTCCAGCGCTTTCATACAGGACTCATAGCTGTTGTCATGCGTATATGTCATATCTTCCAGAATACTATAGATATTTCTTCCCTCAAACACCTGATTTTCCTGCTCTGAGTCTGTGGAGTACAGCTTTGTTCCGGTACGATTCATCACATACGCGGTACTCTGTCCGCTAAAGGCATCTGTATGATAACGATCAATGATCATCGAAAATCTTTGATATACCCGCAAAACCAGATCGTAGTATCCTCCAATTTGACAGGCTCCTCCAGCTTATAAATAAACAGGATATCCGTAGCATCCGTACCAAAGATATTCGTCACACTGCTGATGCGCTCTTCGCAGTCTACGAGTTCCTCAAGGTTGTAGATCACACCCTTTTTACCAGAAGCGGTATAGTATCTGCCGCTGCCGTCTATAACGATCGGCATCAATTTGTTCGATCCCGCATCATATACTCTCTGGAGATTTTTCAGATGCCCGGTCAATTGTTCGACCGTCCTCGGCTGTTCACTGATCACACCATCCCTGATAAACTGCGCGGTCTGCCATTCATTGCTCATGAGCATATCCATACTGGAATACAACTCGTTTGTAACCTCGGTCATCTGACTTAATCGCTCCTGATAGATCAGTTCATCCAGATAGCCTCTATAGAATCGAAATACGAGAACCGACCCAATCCCTAACACAGCCATGAGAAGGATCGGAAGCAATATTCTGTTTTTCTTTAGAGAACTCTTCTTCATAAAATGATCCGACTCCTTGCGTTACCAAAATACTTCACATGATTATTTCCAAATGATATCAGCAGGCTTTGAGATATCCACACGATCAAGATACGCTTCCATTGCCGTCAGGCCCACGATTTCGCTGTCATTCATTGTACTTTCCGCAGCAACGTCTTCTGTGATCCCAGCAAAGTAGACGGTGTACTCTGTATCATCATCTAATTCAAAGCCTTCCGGCGCAACCAGCACATAAGGGTAGGTATTTCCATTACCATTCGGATCATAGCCGGTCTGAACAAGCTCCTTGATCCGTGCGCCGGTAAAGGAATAGGTCTGGATCGTCCCATACCAGCCTGTCGGCAGCCAGCAGACGATATCCATCTCCGTCATATCCAGCGGCATCATGGCTCCGCCGATACCATCCGCATTTTCGTCTCTTGAGCTGACGCCCTCTTTCCACTCGTTCATGGAAATCAGGGCAAGATCCGCACCTGCCGCTTCGCAAAATACCATACCGGTGAGCTTTGCCAGATCTTCCACCTCAAGGGTTTCTTCCACGGTGGCATATACTTTAACACCGGATAAAAGGTTCTCTGTCTGACGCTCGTCAATGGTCTTCAGCACATCCATGGCCGTACATTCCCCACTCATATAGGCAAAAAACGCATTGCCGGCATCCACCATGATGTTTTCCCATCCTGCGTAGATCAGCGGTGCCACATGGCCCTCGGCGATGAATTCCTTGTAGTCATAGTGAGGGCTGGTTTCGGGCATTTCCCAACCCTTTAAAGAGCAGATTTTTGCAGAAGGCGATTCATAGCGCTCCATGATGCGCGTCATACCCTCATCGGTAGAAAGCAGCTCCATGACCTTCAGCGCATCTTCCAGCTTCTGTTCATTGCCGGGTTCTTCCAGCTTCTTATTCAAGCCGTAAGAGCGCACAGTATTGGAGATAAACATATTCTGTGTTCCGTCCTCAGAGAGATAGGGCAGCGGCTTGATGACATCGCCCGTGCCATCCTCCTTGGTGTTCCATGCGTAAAGATCGCCCACGAAAAAGGCGGTGTTCCCCTCTTTGAAGTGCTCGTTCGGAGCCTGATCGTCGGAGCTGTATTCCAGCATGCCAATGTCTACCCACCGCTGGATGTAATCAAAGGTGTTTTTCAGTCCTTCCACGGCAGTGGCGTTGCCCGCGAGGAAATCCCGCTGCCACTTGATCCCCTCAATGGAACGCAGAAACTTGGTATCCGCAATGTTGCACATATACTGGAAGCCAAATCCCGGCAGATGGGTCGCACAGTCGGCAAGATCGTAGCCTGCCTCTTTGATCACAGGTGCCAGCTTCTCCAGTTCCTCAAAGGAAGAAGGAACTTCCCATCCCTCTCTTTCAAACAGGGAAGCATTGTACGCAAGGCCGATAACATCATAGTCCGTCGGAAGCAGATAGCACTTTCCATCCAGCTCATACTGGGAGATACGCGCTTCATTGTATTTGCTGGTGAAGTCGTACTTCGAGAGGTCTATCAGGTGCTCCGGGTACTTGTCATAGCAGGTGAACATCTGCGTGGTGCTGTAAATGTCCGGCATGTAACCGGTATAGAGCTGATCATACATGTACTGGGTGGCGTTCCCACCGCGATAGGGAACGACCTCCATGTTGATCTCCGGATACACCGACTTCACATACTCAATGAATCCGGAATAGTCTTTATTCGCGGACATGATAGTAATGGGTTCATGTTCGGCCTTCGCGCTGTCCGCACCGCTCACGTTTTCCACTCCGTCCGCACCTTCCGTCGCTTCTGCCGCAACCCCGGAGTTTCCGCAGGCAGTTATACTTAATACCATAACCACTGCCAAAAGCAGGCTGATCAGTTTCTTTGCTCTCATTGCTTTTCCTCCATATGCTTTCATCTTTTGATTCTTACTGAAAACGTTTCACATATTACATTACATTTTTGTTAGCATATCATTTTTGACATATATTTACAAGTTTATTCTGCAAGAGAAACCTTTTTTTCCATCATTTGACCATCAATTCAAATTCAATAATTTCTCCATCACCAATCCATCCTCACAAGCCTTTACCTTGATCTGTCCACTTTTCATTGTATAAAAGATCCGGCTGCCTGCTGCCTCGATGTGCTCGATCGCCTCTGCATCTGGATGTCCGTAACGGTTCGTTGGGACAAAGAAAATGATACAATCTTAACGATTGTACCATTAGGGGTGTTCAAAAGGGGGTTCAAATGAACACCCCTTCTAAACGCATTATTTCCTATCAAATTCAGTACCCATAACAAAGGTCCAAACTGGAGGTTTCATGTGTTTCCACTTATTCGCCAATAATCTTTGCAATATCCCTCTCTGGAGTAGATATCGGAGCAATATTATAATTCTTTACCAAGAAATCTAATACATTTGGTGAGATAAACGCAGGTAATGATGGACCGAGTAAAATATTTTTGATTCCGAGATGTAATAAAGTCAATAAAATGCATACCGCTTTCTGTTCATACCACGAAAGTACCATAGAAAGAGGCAATTCATTTACTCCACATTCAAAGGCTTCTGCAAGTGCTATAGCAACTTTGATTGCACTATACGCATCGTTACATTGTCCCATATCCATAATACGTGGGAATCCACCAATTTCTCCCAAATCCAAATCATTGAATCTATATTTTCCACAAGCAAGCGTAAGAACAATACTATCCTTTGGAGTCTGCTTTACAAAGTCTGTATAGTAATTTCTTCCTGGCTTTGCACCATCGCAACCACCCACAAGAAAGAAATGCTTAATTGCCCCCGTCTTTACCCCTTCAATCACTGCTCCTGCGTTTGATAATACTGCATTATGACCAAATCCGGTCATAACTGTAGAACCGCTGTTAATACCCGTGAACAGCATACTTTCTTCATAACCACCAAGTTCCAGTGACTTTTCAATAACTTGTGTAAAGTCTTTATCGTCTCCAATGTGAACTATCTCCGGATAGGAAACAACCTCAGTCGTAAACACACGATCTGAATAACTTTCTTTTGGTGGCATCAAACAGTTTGTTGTAAAAAGAATTGGGGCTGGAATATTTGCAAATTCTTTTTGCTGATTCTGCCATGCCGTACCAAAGTTTCCTTTCAGATGTGTGTATTTCTTTAATTCCGGATATGCATGTGCAGGAAGCATTTCTCCATGTGTGTAAATATTAATACCTTTATCTTTGGTTTGTTCCAGTAATTGCTTCAAATCATAAAGGTCATGTCCGGATATTACGATGAATGGTCCCTTTTCTACTGTTAAAGATACTTTGGTAGGTTCAGGGTTTCCGTAAGTTTCTGTATTCGCCTTATCCAAAAGAGCCATACATTTTAAATTAATTTCTCCGGTCTGCATTACGATAGGAAGTAATTCATCCATCCCCCAATCCTTCATGCCGATTGCAAATAAGGCCTTATAGAAGAAATCATTTACCTCCTTATCTGTATATCCAAGAACCGCCGCATGATATGCGTATGCAGCAATACCACGGATGCCAAATAGAATTAGCGATTTTAAAGAGCGTACATCCTCATCTGCCTCCCACAAAGACTGCATGTCAAAATTATCATTTCTTCCACAACAACTTGCACAACTAAAGCAATTTGGTACTAATCTTTCTTTCTCTGCTTCCACTTTATTTATTAATACTTTCAATGTCTCATTATTAAAATTCACGTTTGTTATCGTTGAAAAAAGTCCTTCTAATATCAATTTGTCAGTGACTTCATTTACCAAATTCTCATTTCCCTCTGTTGCTCTTGCTAAACCAATTAAAGCTCCAGTAAGTTCATCCTGCAGCTGGGCTGTATCAGCTTTTTTCCCACATACTCCTTGTGCCCCGGTACATGCTTTACATCCTGCAGTCTGCTCACATTGAAAACAAAACATTTTATTATCCATTTCATCATCCTCCACTAATCTAATATTTTTCCATCTGTAGAAATCGTTACTACGCGCCAAGGAATAAACTTTCCACTTATTTGTAATGCCCTTTTTGCTGCATATTCTATTCCGCCACAACATGGAACTTCCATACGCACAACAGTAACACTTTTAATATTATTATTTTTAATAATCTCTGTCAGTTTTTCTGTATACTCACCCTCATCCAGTTTCGGGCAACCGATTAAAGTAATATGATTACGAATAAATTCATTATGGAAATTTCCATATGCATAAGCGGTACAATCAGCAGCAATTAATAGATTTGCTCCTTCAAAATATGGTGCTTTAGCAGGTAATAACTTGATTTGTACCGGCCATTGCGAAAGCTGTGAATTTATGCTATAGTTTGGAACTGAGCAAGCACTGTTTTCTCTTTTTATTTCCTTTGCCTGCGTTCCCGGACACCCACATGGTAAAATTCCGCTCTTTTTCTGTTGCTTCGCTATTAAAACCGCCTCTTCATCATATGCGGGAGCTTCCCTTTCCTCAAATGTTATAGCACCTGTAGGACATGCCGGCAAACAATCCCCCAATCCATCACAATAATCTTCACGGGTCAGTTTCGCCTTTCCATCAATCATCTCAATCGCGCCCTCATGGCACGCTGTTGCACAGGTACCACAACCATTACATCTTTCTTCATCGATTTTAATTATTTTGCGTATCATTTGAATCCTCCTTCTCAATCTTAAATACATTCACTACGTCACTATCCGGACAGCAAAACCTTATTTCTCCATTACTCGCTTTAGGAACTTTACCCCCATATCGCAATATATCAACATAAGGAAACGCTACATGCATTGCCATCGGACAAAGTTTTCCTCTTTCTGTGTCAAAGTCAAAGGTATCACCAACTTTATGCCCCCTGTGGCATCCATACTCTCCTCTTCTTTCTACCAATGTGAGTTTTATTTTGGGTTTCAACCATATTACCTCCAATCTCAAATTTACTTTGACATTACGAATGCATTATAATATAATATTTAAAACAAGTCGGTTGTTTTTACAACAAAGGAGTTATTTATGAAAAAATATATTGAAATATTAAAACGCACGCAACTTTTTTCGGGTGTTAGCGATACAGAAATATCTGCAATGCTAAATTGTCTACAGGCAAAATTACTTACATTCCAAAAAGGGGATTATGTATTCAGAGAAGGGGAACGTATTGATAACATCACTGTATTAGTGAAAGGAAAACTTCTTGTACAACATGATGACTTTTGGGGAAATCGAAACATCGTTAATGTAATACGAGTTGGAGAAATGTTTGGAGAAGCATATGTTGCTCCTGAAAGTGGAAGTTTGCTAAATGATGTTATTGCAGAAGAAGATAGTGCTGTAATTTTTTTTGACGTCCGCAGAATACTTACAGTATGCTCTACTGCTTGCCGATTCCATTCTATGGTGATACAGAATCTCTTCTTTGCAATCTCTGAAAAAAATCGAAAACTTGTGCAGAAAATAGGTCATATGTCTAAACGCTCCACACGCGCAAAACTTTTGTCTTATTTATCCGAAGAAGCCAAACGGCAAAATAGTAGCCATTTCACAATTCCTTTCACCAGGCAACAACTGGCAGATTTTCTCTGTGTTGACCGAAGTGCAATGTCAAATGAATTATGCAAAATGCGAGATGAAGGACTTTTGCAATTTGCTAAAAATCAATTTATATTGCTATAAAAAGCAGCCAGTTCTTAGACTTTCTCCAAGAATTGGCTGCTACTATATTTCTATTAAACTCTGCGTAAAATTCAAATTTGCTCTTTTCTTTGTTTTAGCAATTTCATACCCAAACAAAATACAAATGCACCTAATACAATATACCTTTACTCTCCAATATTTTCTTCACTTTTCCATCCCTCAAATTCAATTTTATTTCCAAGGTCGTATTTTCCCTGTCCACCCTTTTGCCTTCCAATATTCAACATCACGAGGATTAAATCCATTCTTCTGCATTAAATGCATAATCCAAAACATTCCCTTGGTTTTTATCCCTGGTTTAACATTTCCCGAATTATGTATAATTTTCTTCGCTATACTTGATGTTGTTTTGTCAATTACTCTTTTTTTCTTTTCGCTTACGCCGTTCCAATCCACCGCCGCAACACCTACTCCATATTTATATCTTTTAGCTACTCCCCAGAAAAACAAGCTGTCCATCATATCTTTATTTGTCGATTTCATACCAGCTCCAGCAGCTGTGGATATGCATACTCCTTGTTTCTTAAACATAGATTCTTCCGGACTATGCACCATCCATCTATATCCGTAATGGTCCAAAAAAGCCTTCATTGCCCCAGTCGCATGATATACATAAACCGGACTGGCTAAGATAATAACATTTGCTTCATCCATTGCATCAGTAAGAGGCTTTAGTTTTTCATAATGCGGACATTTTATCTCAGATTCAGTAAAACATTTTGTACAACCTACACAAAATTCTCCAAAATCTATTGGAAGAAAAAATTCTTTTATATTTCCACTAATTTTCTCTGCCAACATATGAGCAATATGATATGTTGAGCCTTTATGACTTTGACCATGTATAATTACTATCTTCATATTTCCTCCATTCGCTTCGTGAAATTCAAAGTTTACTTCTTATTATACCTCGCACATCTCTTACATTCCACTTATATTTTTGTAAAGATCTTGAAAAAGGCGGACTGCTAATTCATAGCAATCCGCCTGAAAAATTACCACACTTCTAAACTATCATCTTTTAGAACGTGAAGCACAGCCTACACTGGTATCATACAAGGTCTTTTGACTCCAACTGATGCCTATTTGAACTTTTGACTCTGGCATCATATAATATAATTATCCACACCATTTCCCGAATTAACAAGGTCTGCTATAGATATATTTCTAAAATAATCATTTACGGTCTTTTCAAAGTTTTCCCACATAAATATAGTCTTGCACTCTGCTATCTTTGGACACTTATTAGGCTTACTCTCAAGACAGGCTACGGGTGCAAGTGAACCCTCTGTACATTGAAGTATACTAAGCACATTATAATCCTCTGGTCTTCTTGATAACTTATATCCACCGCCTTTTCCACGAAGTGATATAAGAAAGTCATTCTTACTAAGCATAGAAACTATAGATTCAAGATACTTTTCAGATATTCCCTGTCTTTCTGCTATATCCATAAGTGTAATATACTCACCATTATCATGTTCTGCAAGGTCAAGCATGACTCTAAGTGCATATCTTCCTTTTGTCGAAATCTTCATATATCTTCCTCCAATCCAGTTACAATAATACTCACAATGTATAAACATACTTTATCACAATGTTTATATATTTTTCAAGTTATTTTTTAATTTTATATTTTTTTTATAATCTTCAAAATTTTTAAGTAACAATATGTTACTTTTACTTTAATAATATTATATAAAAATTTTTATAAAACAACCTATGAATTTATAGCTCTCACATTAACTACCCTATTGGTAAGCTGCCAGATGCGCACAAAACTCCATATCCTGTTACCGAATTAGGATATTCTGATACTATCCCAAGCGGTCTTGCCCCATTTCTAATATATGCCTTTAATTTTTCTCCATACATGAACCGGTCATTGCCAAGTACTATTCCCCACTGCATAAGAAGTGCTGCAGAACCTGTTACAAATGGCGTAGCATACGATGTTCCCGTCACCTTTGTATATTCTATCCCCTGACC
>JALELN010000214.1 GCA_022771765.1 Lachnospiraceae bacterium
TCATGACGATTCCCCTCCTGTGTACATATTACTTTTTCATATCTACCTCTAATAATAGTTTACGCCACCAAATTTTGCAATGCTTTCCATACGTTTTCGTGAGGACTTATTGTACGCGCACCATGCCAAATGTGCCAGCAACCATCAGCCGCTTATGCAATCGTGTCCTGCATAAGGGTATTTTGCAGTTATTTATGCGACGGGTTCGCGCGGAGAATCACTAACGCAGCCAGTCATAAGGCAGCAGAGAAAAGCTGTTTTTGCTTTTACTCTGTGCCTGCCGCGTGATTCACCCGGTAAGCATAACAAACTGCAAAATACCGTTACGCAGGTAAAGATGCATAAGCGACCAACAGAATACTACTGCTGCGGATGAAAATATTCGTAGACTGCCTGCGCTGCCCGCTCGTTCATGGCTTCAACGGCCACAAGCTCCTCCGGGGTGGCGGCGCGGATCGCTTCAATGGACTGGAACGCGCGCATCAGAGCCTTGCGGCGTGCCGGTCCGATGCCGGGAATGTCGTCGAGCACAGAGTGTACCTGCTCCCTGCTGCGCAGTGAGCGGTGATACTCGATAGCAAACCGGTGCGCCTCATCCTGAATGCGGGTGATCAGGCGGAACGCCTCACTGTGGCGGTCAATCGGAAGCTCTACGTTGTTATAGTATAACCCTCTCGTGCGGTGATTATCATCCTTTACCATCCCACAGACCGGAATGTGGAGATTCAGTTCCTCCAGCACCTGCAGTGCCACATTGACCTGGCCGCGGCCACCGTCCATGAGGATCAGATCCGGAAAGCGCGTAAAACTGCCGTATTCCTCATCCAGTTCCCTGTCACGGCACTCCTCGCGCTCACGAAGACCATGTTCGAAACGGCGGGTGAGCACCTCATGCATGGAAGCATAATCGTCCGGTCCGGCCACTGTGCGCAGCTTGAACTTTCGGTAGTCGCTACGGCTCGGCTTGCCCTTATCGTAAACAACCATAGAGCCCACTGACTCGAAGCCGTTCGTATTGGAAATATCATATGCCTCGAGGCGTTGCACCTTTTCCCGCGGCAGGGAGAGCAGATCCGCCAGCTCCTTGACTGCCCCGATCGTGCGTCCTTCCTCTCGCTTGATTTTCTCGCGATCCTGGGTCAGCACAATCATCGCGTTCTTTTCTGCCAGTTCCACCAGTTTTTCCTTGGAACCACGCTTGGGCACACGCAGATAGACGCGCTGTCCCTTCTTTTTGGTCAACCACTCCTCGATGATCTCCCGATCCTCAATATCTGTCTGCAACATCAGTTCCCGGGGAATGTAGGGTGTACCAGCATAAAACTGCTTGATAAACGCAGACAGAATCTGTGAAGGTGTATCTTCATTCACGATGCGCAGATAAAAATGATCCCTTCCGATCATCTTTCCGTCCCGGATAAAAAAGATCTGTACCACTGCATCCCTGTCATCGCAGGCAAGCGCCAGAATATCACGATCCTCACCGTCCGCATGCGTGATCTTCTGCTTCTGCGCAATCTGTTTCACACTATTTAACAGATCACGATACTCAATCGCCTTCTCAAAATCCAGTTTCTCAGAGGCTTCATCCATCTTTTCCTGCAACATACGCAGCACCGGCTGATAGCGCCCGTTCAAAAAGTCGAGCACCCCGTCGATCTGCTTCCGGTACTCCTCCTGTGACACATATCCCTGACAAGGAGCCTGACACTGATGAATATGGTAATTCAGGCAGGCGCGCTCAGCTCCGATATCCTTCGGCAGATTGCGGTTGCAGGTACGGATCTGGTAGAGCTTATGAATCAGCCCGATCGTGTCCTTAACCGCTCCGGCACTGGTGTATGGCCCGAAATAGACCGATTTATCTTTTTTAAGCTGACGCGAAAAAAGGACCCTGGGGAACATTTCCCCCAGCGTCACTTTTATATATGGATACGTCTTGTCGTCCGTAAGCATCGTATTATATTTTGGGCGGTGCTCCTTGATGAGATTGCACTCCAGCACCAATGCTTCCAGCTCGGAATCTGTCACAATATACTCAAAGCGGGCAATCTGCTGAACCATCCGGTCTTTTTTGATTCCCTCGTGATGGCTCGCCTGAAAATACTGGCGGACACGATGGCGCAGCGAGATTGCCTTGCCAATATAAATAATCGCGTCCTTTGTATCGTGCATAATATAGACACCGGGCTTATTCGGAAGCTTTGCCAGTTCCTCTGCAAAATCAAATTCCATAATCTGCTTCCTTTAAAAAATCTCTTATCTATGACTGCGGTGTTTCCCCGCCATCCTCAGGATTCTTTGCGATATCCGCGTCACTCTCAGGTCCTACATAGATCACGTCAGCGACCTGCGTATCCACCGGCTTTTCCTCAGATGCCGCATCAGCAGCAGACACATCCTTCTGAGCGGAAGCTTTCTTTTTCTCATCCTCCGGCTCTGGGAGCCCTTTCATCTCACGGAATATCTTCATAAATTCCTTACCGGTAATCGTTTCTTTCTCGTACAGATGATCGGAAATGCGGTCCAAAATCTCGCGATTCTCCTCCAGCAGCTTTGTGGCATCCGCATAGGCCTCCTTGATCATCTTCTGAACGACCTTATCAATCTGCGCGGCAGTCTCCTCACCGCAATTGAGTACCGGACGGCCGTCAAGATAACGGTTTTCCACAGATTCCAGACTCATCATGCCAAATTCTTCGGACATACCGTACTGCGTCACCATTGCGCGGGCAATCCGTGTTGCCATCTCAATATCATTTGCCGCACCGCTGGTGGCAGAATGAAAAACAAGCTCCTCCGCTGCGCGGCCTGCCATATATGTCTTGATCTTTGCAACCAGTTCATCCTTTGTCTGTAAGAATTTCTCCTCCTCAGGTGTCTGCAGCGTATAACCCAGCGCACCCATCGTCCGGGGAACGATCGTGATCTTCTGTACCGGTTCTGTATTTTTCTGCAGGGCAGCCACCATCGCGTGACCGACCTCATGATAAGCGACGATCTTGCGCTCCTGATCGCTCATCGTGCGATCCTTCTTCTCCTTGCCGCCCACCGCAACGATCTCAAAGGCCTCGAACAGGTCACTCTGATTCACGAAAGCACGCCCATTCTTTACGGCAATAATGGCAGCCTCATTGATAATATTGGCCAGATCGGAGCCCACCAGTCCTGCGGACGCCAGCGCGATCGCATCCAGATCAACGGTCTCATCCATCTTGACATCCTTGGAGTGCACCTTCAGCGTCTCCAGACGGCCCTTCTGATCAGGCTTATCGACGATGATCCGACGGTCAAAACGTCCCGGGCGAAGCAATGCTTTATCCAGTACCTCCGGGCGGTTTGTCGCCGCAAGAATCAAAAGACCCTTTGAAGTATCAAATCCATCCATCTCTGCAAGCAGCTGATTTAACGTCTGCTCGCGCTCATCATTGCCGCCGTAACGGGTATCACGGCTCTTTCCTATCGCATCGATCTCATCGATAAAGATAATACAGGGTGCCTGTTTTTGCGCTTCCTTAAATAAGTCACGCACACGAGAAGCTCCCACTCCCACAAACATTTCTACAAAGTCAGAGCCTGCAAGCGAGAAAAACGGCACGCCTGCCTCTCCTGCCACCGCTTTTGCCAGCAGTGTCTTACCGGTTCCGGGAGGGCCTACGAGAAGCGCGCCCTTCGGCAGCTTGGCGCCGATCTGCGTATATTTCTTCGGATTGTGTAAAAAGTCCACTACCTCCTGCAGTGATTCCTTTGCCTCATCCTGTCCGGCCACATCCTTGAAGGTCACACCGGTCTTTTTCTCCACATAGACCTTAGCGGTACTCTTTCCGACACCCATGGCGCCGCCGCCCATGCGCTTCATGAGGAATCCCATCAGACCCCACAGCAGCACAAGAGGTATCAGGAAGCTGGCGATATTGTAGATCCAGCCTGCCGTGTTATCCGGAATCTCACCCTTTATATCCACACCTGCGTCCTTCAGCATCGGAATCAGATCCTCATCACCGACATAGCCGGTGTAATAGGTGATCGGAACGACCTCATCCTCACTCTTTTTCGGTGTGATATCGATCTGCTGGGAGCTAAGCTCTACGCTTTCCACCTTTCCTTCATCCACCATCTTCAAGAATTCGGTGTAGGAGATCTCACGCGCCGTCATCTGCGTCTGCCACTTGCTGATCAGACTCATAAACAGCAGGGCTACCAGTGTGATGAGCACAAACATCATCACCATCTGACCATTGCGGTTATTGCGCGGACCTCCTCCGTTATTGTTGTTTCCACCATTCTGGTTGTTGTTGTTATTCGGATTGTTGCCTCCTCCGAAATTACCATTTTCCATATCTCTTTTCTCAACTTTCTTATCTGCTGTATATCCCACAGATAGTATTCTTGGAATATTATATGCTACAAGCACTTCCTATCATTATAAGAGCAATCCACTGCGATTTCAATATATACTTTTCCGTTTTTTCTAAACAATTTCTAAAAAAAATCTTAATTTTTTAAAGCAATTACTTCTCATGCATGCTGGATTTCTTTTTTCCGGAGATGTATAATGGAAAAATATATTGAATTAAACCATAGGAGGAACATATTATGTCCGTAAAATATGTATTTGTCACCGGTGGTGTCGTTTCCGGTCTCGGAAAAGGAATCACCGCAGCTTCTCTCGGCCGTCTGCTCAAGGCACGCGGCTATACAGTTACCATGCAGAAATTTGATCCCTACATCAATATTGATCCCGGAACCATGAATCCGATCCAGCACGGCGAGGTATTTGTGACAGATGACGGCACAGAGACAGATCTCGACCTCGGACATTATGAGCGTTTTATAGATGAAAGTTTAACCAAAAATTCAAATGTTACTACCGGTAAAATTTACTGGTCTGTACTGCAAAAGGAACGCCGCGGCGATTACGGCGGCGGCACAGTTCAGGTCATTCCTCATATTACCAATGAAATTAAAAGCCGTTTTTACCGGAATTACACCTCAGAGGATACACATATCGCGATCATTGAGGTAGGCGGCACGGTCGGCGATATCGAAAGCCAGCCTTTTTTAGAAGCAATCCGCCAGTTCCAGCATGAGGTGGGCCGCGAGAACGCCATGCTCATCCATGTGACACTCATTCCTTATATTAAAGCGTCCGGCGAGCTCAAGACAAAACCGACGCAGGCCTCTGTCAAGGAGCTGCAGGGAATGGGTATTCAGCCCGACGTAATCGTCTGCCGCAGCGAGCATGAGCTGGATCAGGGCATCCGGGACAAGATCGCCCTCTTCTGTAACGTGCCCAGCTCTCATGTATTACAAAATCTGGATGTAGAATATTTATATGAAGCACCGCTTGTCATGGAAAAGGAAAATCTGGCAAGAGTTGCCTGTGAATGTCTGCAGCTGGACTGCCCTGAACCGGATCTGAAAGACTGGGAAGAGATGGTTGATGCCCTGCGCCATCCGAACCGGGATGTAACAGTGGCACTCGTCGGCAAATATACACAGCTGCATGATGCTTATATCTCTGTGGTGGAAGCGTTAAAACACGGCGGTATTGCCAGCCGTTCCACGGTCCATATCAAGTGGATTGATTCCGAGCTGGTAACAGAAGAAAATGTCAGCGAAATGCTCGGTGATGTAAGCGGGATACTGGTACCTGGAGGCTTTGGCACCCGTGGCGTGGAGGGCATGATTATCGCCTGCCGTTACGCACGTGAGCACAAGGTGCCCTACCTTGGACTGTGCCTCGGCATGCAGGTCTCAATCATTGAATTCGCCCGCAATGTCTGCAAGCTGCATGACGCGCACAGTATTGAGCTCGACCCTCAGACCACGCATCCGGTCATCGCGCTCATGCCCGATCAGGACGCCGATGGCGATATCGGCGGCACACTCCGCCTTGGCTCCTATCCCTGTGAGCTGGATGAGAGCTCCAAGGCATACGCGCTGTATGGAACAAAAACAATCCACGAGCGCCATCGTCACCGCTACG
This sequence comes from Lachnospiraceae bacterium, assembly GCA_022771765.1. Classification (GTDB taxonomy): domain Bacteria; phylum Bacillota; class Clostridia; order Lachnospirales; family Lachnospiraceae; genus W0P33-017. The sequence goes on from JALELN010000214.1 coordinate 5,990, forward strand.
AGGTCAACAACGACTATCGTTCCATCCTCACCCATAACGGCATGAGCCTCTGCGGACTCTCTCCCGACGGACGTATCGTAGAGATGATCGAGCAGCCGGATCATCCATGGTTCGTAGCCACGCAGGCTCACCCGGAGCTCAAATCCCGCCCCAACCGCCCGCACCCGCTGTTCCGCGGATTCGTGGAGGCTGCACTGGAATATCAGGGGAAATAAACCTCTTTAAATAATAGAAAATACGCTCTGCGAACTTTCTATTATCATGAATTCAAAAAGTTCCCGGCATACAAGTGCCGGGAACTTTTTATTATACATCTTTTGTTCTCAGGATCGGATTTCTGAAATACTGCACGACAAGCGGAATGACCATAAAGCACCAGGTGATGGGCTCCGCCACGATGATGCCCCAGTAGCCGAAGGGGCCCACCAGAAGATTGACAAGCAGGATCTTTCCGATACACTCAATGGCACTGGAAACGATCGGCGTAACATGATCTCCGATGCCCTGCATGGTGTTGCGCAGTACGACGATAATCGTCGTCACCCAGTACAGCAGTGTATCAAATTTCAGATAAGCTGTCGCCGCCGAAATAACCTCGGGATTTGAAGTACCTGTCACGAGCCGGATCAATAGCGGCGATATCGTGTAGCTGCACAGGAGTACGATCCCATCCCAGATAAATACAATCGTGAGTGCCGCGCGAACGCCCTCTTTTACACGGTCGATGCGTCCGGCTCCATAATTCTGTCCGGCATAGGTCGCCATTGTCGTTCCGATCACACCAAACAGCAGCATGAACAGCTCGGAAATCTTGCGCGCCGCCGTGTGCGCCACAATTATATCATTGCCAAGCGTATTGATACCGGTCTGAAGTGCCACCGTACCAATATTGACCAGGCATCCCATAAATCCCATGGACAAGCCACAGCCGGTGAGTTCTTTCACCAAAACGCCTGACATGGCAAAGTCTTCCTTTCTGATATGTAAAAGCTCATATTTTTTGTAAATAAAAATCAGACAGAGCACCGTCGCAAACAGCTGAGCCGCTACGGTCGCGATCGCCGCTCCACGCACACCCAGATGGAGCACGCAGATGCAAAACAGGTCTCCGAAAATATTCAGAACAACTGAAATACCCAGAAAAATCAGCGGTGTCACCGAATCTCCGATTGCCCGCAGCATTGCCGCACACAGGTTGTAGACCATTGAAATCGTCATACCGGAAAAGATAATGACAATATACCCATAAGCCATCTCATAGATGTCCGCTCCCACATGAAGCACGCCCAAGATCTGATTCAAAAACAAAATCGTAACTGCTGTCAATGCCAGACTCACGGCAAAAGCCAGCGCCACAGATACCGCCACGGATCTCTTGAGCCCCTTTTCATCACCGGCACCGAAAAATCGCGCAATGATCACTGCGAATCCATTTGTCAGTCCCTGCAAAAAGCCTATTACCATCGTGCTCAGCGAAGTAGTAGATCCTACAGCCGCCAGCGCTGTATCACCCAGCACCGAACCGACCACACGGGTATCTACCAGACTGTAAGTCAACTGTAACACATTTCCTATTAAAATAGGTAGCAGAAAAAGCAGGATCTGCTTCATCGGCTTGCCCTTCGTCAAATCTCTCATATTATTCTATCCTCTGCCAGAACATCCGCAGCCTTCACAGCTCTGATGCAAAAACGTACCAATTTATTTTATATATAACAAGTTTAACAAAAACGCCACCACACATCCGGTCAGGCAGCCAATCAGCACCTGCGCGGGTGTATGCCCGACGAATTCCTTTAAGCGTTCCTCCGGAAGCCCCGGATTATCCTTCGAGAACAGACGTACCATCTCATTGAGCAGCTTTGCCTGCTTTCCGGTCTCCAGACGGACGCCCATCGCGTCGCGCATTGTGATCATCGCGATAATCACGCAGATCGCAAACTGAAAAGAGCTGACTCCGTATACGATACCGGCCGACACTGCCACGCAGCTCACTGTTGAGGAATGGGCTGAGGGCATGCCTCCGTCTCCCCAAAAACGACTGATATCCAGCTTATGATTAAGAATCGCATAGAGCAGTGTCTTGCAAAACTGTGCGGAAAACCATCCCGCAACGCCACCCATGAGTACCTGATTGCTGATTAATTGTAAAAAAAACAGTTCCAGTGTCATTGATCTTCTTCCTTTTTGTGCCATAAAATTATGTCCTGTTTACCGACCTTATTCTAGCACAGTCAATTCCCATGTACAAGGCAGGATCTGCTGCATTAATAAAGATTTTTTTTATGTTTCTTTTATAATTCTTTTATGTTTCGGACACATTTCTGACACATTTAGCGCATATACTATGAACTATCAACAGAGATGTTGATAGCAACAATTCCCTATATAGATGTAACATTTTCATAACTAAACTCCTCGAAAAAACGATCGCGTCAGCGGTCGTTTTTTCATTGCATAATCTCACATCTTCTTATAGTCGTTTTGTCTAAAATATGCTATAATAATACATAAGTTAGAAATATATCGTTGAGGAGTCACACATGCCAAAATCCTATGGTCAGAAATTAAAAATTTTATATCTGGCACAGCTTCTTTTAGAGCGCTCGGATGAGACACATCCCCTCACAACGCGGGAAATGATTGACTATCTGGCAACGCAGGGAATTCATGCAGAGCGCAAAAGCATCTATGATGATATGAACGCATTGCAGACCTTTGGCATGGACATTGTCGCCATCCGTGAAAAGCCCGGCGGATACTATCTCGCCAGCCGTCAGTTTGAGCTTGCGGAATTAAAGCTTCTTGTAGATGCCGTACAGGCCTCCCGATTTGTGACAACCAAAAAGTCCCGTGAGCTGATCAGTAAGCTGGAGACACTGACCAGCCGCAGCGAAGCCGGACAGCTTCACCGTCAGGTTGTGGTGGCAGAACGGGGAAAATCATTAAACGAGCAGATCTACTACAACGTTGACGAGATCTACGCCGCAATGGCCAGTGACTGCATGATCCGCTTTCAGTATTTTGAGTGGTCCGTTCAAAAGCAGATGATTCCGCGCAAGAATGGTGCTTTCTATGAAGTCAGTCCCTGGCTATTGACCTGGGAGGATGAAAATTATTATCTGATCGCCTACGATGCCAATTCAGAAATATTAAAATATTACCGCGTTGATAAAATGCTGCATCTGACTGTCTGTGACACTCCCCGCCAGGGACAAAGTGCTTTTGAGAAAATCGACATCGCCGGCTTTTCCAAAAAGACATTCGGTATGTTTGCAGGTGATGAAACAACTGTGATACTGCAGTGTGACGCTTCTCTGACCGGCGTTATGATCGACCGGTTCGGTCTGAACGTCGCCATGCGGCCGGACGGTGAGGGAACCATTCGGGTGCGCGCAAATGTTGCGGTCAGCCGTCAGTTTTTCGGCTGGCTCGCCGGACTGGGAAGCGGCGTACAGATTGTCTCTCCCCCGGAGATACGCGCGCAGTATCAGCACTATTTAAGAGATATTCTCGACCGTTATTCCAATCATGAGGAGGTCACGCCATGAACCGAAACAATGAATTTACGAATTATAAATCATGCTCCATGTGCGGCAGACTCATGCCAATTGATTATGAAAAAGACTTCTGCCCGGCATGTGAGGAAGATGTCCTCTTTAAGGAGGTTCGCGAATACATCAGGAGTCACGAAGTGACCGAGTTTGAGCTGGCTGAAATCTTTGATATTCCCCAGAGCAAAGTACGCAAATGGATCAAAGAGGGGCGTATTGAATATGTCACCGGCGATAACAAAATGATGAACACCCGCTGCCAGCGTTGTGGCGTACCGGTCTCTTTTGGTACATTGTGTCCGGACTGCATGCGTATTATGAACGGCAACAAGGAAGTATCATACATTTCCTTCAATGCTAAAAATGACCGCAACCGGATGCGTTTTTTGTCCGATGAAAATGATGAACTGTAATCTTTAACAAAAAAGGTGTGATCCCGTTTGGGGTCACACCTTTTTTGTTTATATTTTTCAAGTAAAACCTAACTGTTTGTCAAGGTCTTTCCTACAGATACCGTATATGTCACGGTGACATCCTGTCCTCCGGCAATCTTGTAGGTACCGAGAACTGTTACGGAGCGAATATTGACCTGATCCCCTGCTTTAATCGCTACCTTAGAGCCCGGCTGTTCCTCTCCGGTCACCACGCATTCTGTAATCTTTCCGCCATCCACTGTCAGACAATTCAGTGCCAGATCCAGTGCGCTTGCGCAGGTTTTTGTCGCCTTGACGTGATCAATGCGCACCTCCGGCTGATCCTGTGTATCCGTCAGTGTCAAAGTTGTCGTCAGCGTCATATATCCCATATTCGCGGAAGAATAATACTGCAGCGCAATGGTGTATGTACCTGTCTCCGCTTTTCGACAGACACCGGAAGTGATGTCCAGTATCTTCAAGGACAACAGGCTTGACGGACTGATCGTCTGTTTCTCCGTCTTTCCGCCGGCCGTTAGATCGGTTCCGTAATAATAGCCGTCCTTCATGACAGTTGCTGATGTAAAACTCATGTAATTCATAAATACACCGCTACGATATTGGGCCAGACGTGCATTCGCGAACTGACTGCTTGAAATATCCGTATTCAGCGACAAATCTGCCTTGCTCTTATCTATCTCGATCTCACAGTGCTCTGTTCCGCTGGTCGGGACAGGTGATACTCCAACACTGAAGGAGGCAGATGCCTTTTTCCCGTCTGCAGTCAAAGTCAGTGTATAGGAATATGTTCCCGGCACTGCCGTAGATGCTTTTACAATAATACGATCTGACGCAACATCATAACTTACAAGATTCTGCTTATATGTACTATTATCTGTAAAAACCGCCGTCTCGCTGGTAAGCGGGAAACGCTCTCCGTTCTGATCCAGCGCGGTCACCTCAATATATTTCCGGTAATCCGTATTGTACACATTGGACATCGTCACATGATCCTCGCTCAGCTGGATCGTTTTCAGATACGGCGCATCCGCCACTGTCACGTCATAGCTGTAGCTGTACTCTTCACCGGCATAAACAGCCGTAATGAGCACCTTCACATCTCCGTTTCGAATCGGTGTCACCTTTCCGTCCGCGGTAATGATCATCGTGTCAGGATCAGAAGACTCATATTTTATCATCGTGTATTTGATTTCACTCTTGTCTGTATCCAGCGCACGGAAGTGTGCGTAATAAGTGCTTCCGATTGATACCTTACGGTTATCCTTATAGCTGCCTGCCGCGAAATCCGGTGCGGCAATACTGTTTGTCAATGTAAAATTCGTTTCTCCCGATGTCTGCGCTGCTACGCACATGATCACCGAAGTAGCCTCCAGCTTTACACTGTTATCCGTCTTGCTCACATATTTTAACGTGACTGTCGCGGTCTTTCCGACTTCCGTCATAAACAGCTTATTCGTGTCTTTCAGATAGCCATTCATGACCTCCGCGGTATACTCGATGCTTCCCCTATACACTTCGGAGACATCAATCCCCTTCTGATCATAGAGCGCATATTCAATCACAGTTTCTTTTCCAACTGTCACCTTCTGGGTGAGTATCTTCATCAGAACAGGAACACCCACACTCGCATCAAAATTCAGCGCATTCTCTTTGTCATCGATCGTGTAGGTTACACCATCTTTAAAGTTGGATTGCATGGTGAGTGTCACAGTCTTTCCATCCTCGGAAAATTCAATATTTTTTACTACAATGCTTCCACCAACTGTATTTTTGATCGTAAAATCTCTCACCCCAAGCGCATTTCGCATATCTCCGGAATAAGTGAGCGTTACCTGATTCGCGGATATCTGCTGTACGGACATCATATAATCAGCTACTTTCACTGTCTTTGACGCAGACTTGATTGCTTTGGTTCCGATAAACGCCGTCATTTTAATCGTGTAAACGCCCGCTTTCATCGGTTTAAAAACACCATTGCTACTAATATAAGAAGAATAATCTGTACCGTCTGACTCCGTAACAGTCCACACGTTTCTGGTTGTGGCATTCACAGGTGTGACCGTATAACTCAGATCATAGCTTTCACCGACATGAAGAGTGTCATCGAGTTCCTCCGCAGTGACCAGCGTGACCTTCGTCGGCCGAATCATCAGCCTCGCCGCTGTCTTCACCGTATACTGAAGTTTTCCTGCCGAAGAATATACCCTTGCAGTAAGCGTCACTTTCTTAAATTTCGCCGCCGCCTTTCCTCCGGTCTTCACCGTAACGGTGTTCGACATTGTCCTTTTGGTTGCCTTTATGCTGGCTTTTGCGACAGTGACATATGTTTTACCCGCACCGGATACACTCCATTTTACTGTCTGACCCTTTGTCAGATTCACCAGCGTGTATGTATACTTACCCTTTGTCGTGCTGTTCTCATACAGCCTGGCATACGTTTTCTGAAACTTCGGTACTGTCGCAGCCGCCTTTGCCGGAATCGCGGGCAACGCCATTAGCATAACCGCAACTGCACATAATGCTGCCAACAGCTTTTTTGCTTTCTGATACATTGTTTATTCCTCCCTCTTGAAAAATGTTCGCTCTTTTTCACAGTTCAGTTAATATTTTACCACACATGAAAGGGCAACCGCAAGGGTTGCCCTCTGATATTTGGCATGAATTTACAGTTACAGCCAAAATCACCGACTATTCATTTTCCTATTCATTGTCCTCCTGCCCACTCTTCGCATCCGGCTGCGTCTCCTGCCCGGTCCACACGCCACCCTGCTCTGCCTGTGCGCCTCGATCACGTGCTTCCAGACGCCCTGCATGCCTGCGCGCTGCTTTTTTTGCATGCACTTTCAGAAGCTTTCTCACAATCACTATGATGACCGCTATGATCACTGCCCAGATCAAAAGAACCGGCAGGTTCACGATGAACCAGATCGAGAAATCACGGAAGCCCTGACCCAGATCATAAAGCGTGTCAGACAATCCCTGTCTGATCTCCTCGCCGTAGGATAGCTCTGTTGCCACGCTCGTCTCGCGCTCCACCTCGTTGATATCCAGATACAGTGTGGAGTAATTGATGCGGTTATCGTACACACGAAGCTGTGACTCGTAAGATTCCAGCTCATATCGGATATTCGTGAGCTGGTTCTGGATCGTAATGATATCCTCCAGTTTCTCGGCCCGCTCTAAAATGCCCATCAGCGTCTCCTGCTCCGTCTTTAACGCTTTGATGTGGCTCTGCATATCGACATAACTCAATGTCACGTTCTCGGTTGAACTGCTGGAATAGGTCACGTTCGAGTTTTCCTTTACCATATTGAGGAAGCTGTGCATTTTGTCAGCAGGGATACGAATGACCATATTCGCATAACGACGGATATTCATCTCGGAATTACCGTTTGTCTCAGAGCTCTCCAGATATCCGCCATACTCATTGATGCGGTTTTGCACTGCCTCCATGAATTCATCGAACGTCTTTGTTTCTACAGAATAGTTGTAGGTGTAAATGATCTTTTCATTTGACTGGACAGTCTCTGCTTTGACTTCACCTGCGCCTGCGTCTATCATACCATTTTCAGCCGCAGAGTCATCCCCGCTCTCATCTGCCACAGCGCCTGCGTCTGTCATACCGTTTTCAGCTTCGGCATCATCCCATGCTTCTTCCGCAGCCTCCTCCGTCACCTTAAAGTCTGCTTCAGGTGCCTCTTCCGGCATCGCCATGTCTGCTGCTGCCGACTCACTAAAACCCTTGCTGCCTGAAGCTCCGCAGCCGCTTAAGGCGAATGCCATTGCCATTGCCAGTAATGTTACATACCATTTCTTTTTCATATTCTTTTTCATATCCCTTTTCCTCCTTTTCTCATGCCCTCTTCACCACTCGTACACCGTATTTCTTCCGTCCTCTGCTATCAACGTTCATCCAATGTCAGCTGCAATACCTGACGATAACTGTTGACCTGACGCACCAGGCGATAGGTTCCCGCCTGTGTCATATGCAACTCGTCGAGTGCATACCATTCATCCCAGCGTGTTCCATCCGAATAGTCATCCCGTGTGCGCCTTGTACGGTAAATACACTCCCATTCCTCCGGGCTCTGCTCATAATAGACCTCATACACGGCGCCGACATGAAGCGCCCGGTTCGCTGCTCCGGCCTCTCCCTCTGGACTAATTACTTCCGAGGTCAGCCCAATCGAGCCGTCATCGTAGATCATGTTCAGATGCCAGGTCACAAGCTCATCTGCCTTTGCGCTCTCCAGAAGCAACTGCTCCTGCCAGTCCGGCGCCATTGCCTCCTGCTCGTCTTCCGGCTGCTCACCTGTTGAAGACTCCCCCTTTGCTTCCTCCGGTGAACCGGTGTCAGTCATGCCGCCCGATGCACCGGCATCCGCTCCTTCACTCTCCATCACATCGTCTGACACTGCGTCATCTGCGTCCTCCACAGCTGATTCATCTGTTGCAAATTCCGGTGTTGCGGTATCCGTTGACTCTTCTGCAATGCCCTCATCAGCAAAGGACTTTCCCATCCGAAGCGACTGGCTCATCACACCGGCAACTGCTGCCAGCCCGATCACGCAGACCAATGCCGCTGCCAGTCCGCTATATCGTTTTGCCACCGCACCCAGCTTGCGGAAATCTACGATCTTCCCTCCGCCGCTTTGGGGTCTTTCTGATGGCTCTGCTGCAGTCTGCATTTCCTGTCCATCTTTTACAGCTGTCTCCAGCCGCTTCATCCTTCTTACAAATTTTTTGGAAAAGCGGTGCTGCTGTTCCAACTGCTCCCTCGGGGGAACGCCCGTCAGATCCCGGTCCATCGCATCTGCCAGTGCTTCCATTAGTAACTGTTCAGTACCTTCACAGTTACGATGCAAAAATCCATGAAAATCGTCTTCGACGATGGGATTTTTGCACACCTGAATCATATTCTCACGGTCTGCGCG
>JALELN010000148.1 GCA_022771765.1 Lachnospiraceae bacterium
TAGTGGATGAGATGTTCGAAAATTATCTCTCGCGCCCCAATGTTATCCAGCCGATCCTGACACAATATTGTGACGGCAGGAATGTCACCTGTCCGAACTGGCTGTCACAGTGGGGTTCCAAATATCTGGGTGACCAGGGCTACTCGGCAGTCCAGATCCTGCGCAACTATTACGGTAGCAGCATTTATATCAATACCGCCGACGAAATCTCCGGTATCCCTTCTTCCTGGCCGGGCTATGACCTTTCCGTCGGCTCCAGTGGCTCGAAGGTGCGCCAGATGCAGCAACAGTTAAACCGCATCCACCAGAATTATCCCGCCATCCCCACAGTCACAGCCGATGGCATTTTCGGAACAGCCACCAGAGATGCCGTGCGTAAGTTCCAGTCCGTATTCGGTCTGCCCGCTACAGGCATCGTTGATTATCCGACCTGGTATAAAATTTCTGAGATCTATGTTGCTGTCAGTCGCATCGCTGAACTGGTCTGATTTCGGTCACAAAAAAAGCGTCCGCAAATAGCGGACGCTTTTCTATAAGCATCTTTCTGTATGTACTATTCACCGAGGATCTTCTTGATAGCCTCTAAAACACGGTCAGCCTGAAACGGCTTTACAATAAAATCTTTTGCACCGCTCTGGATTGCTTCGATAACCATTGCCTGCTGTCCCATTGCCGAACACATAACAACATTAGCACCCGCATCGGCTGCCTTGATCTGCTTCAGACTCTGAATACCATCACAGTTGGGCATCGTGATATCCATAGTTACCAGATCCGGCTTAACTTCCTTATACTTTGCCAAGGCTTCGTTACCGTCAGCTGCTTCTCCGGCAATCTCATAACCACCCTTGGTCAAAATATCCTTTAACATCATCCGCATAAATGCTGCATCGTCTGCGATCAAGATTCTCTTAGCCATATCCTATCCATCCTTTACAATATTTGTATTCTCTACTTTTTATATCATCTTCCAGATCTCTTATCCGGTCTAGGGAAGCCGGTTCTGCAACCGCATTCCATTTCTTTTTAATTCTACACAATGTTTTAGAATTTTGCAAGATGTTTCTTAAAGATTCTCATTTTTATACAAAGTTTTTGCATACGCAGTCCAAATATGATATGCTTATATCAGATTTACAGAAAAAAACACTTGGATGCACAAATCATCACTATGAAAAGGAGCTATTTCTATGCATACATTTCAACCTTACCCCGCCAATCTCCTCGACATCAATCCATTTACGCGCATCGGCACAGACTGGATGGCAGTCACTGCCGGTGATGCGCAGAAAGCAAACACCATGACAGCCAGCTGGGGCACGCTGGGTGTACTCTGGGGCAAAAATGTTGTCAGCATTTTTATTCGCGACAGTCGTTATACAAAAGAGTTTATTGACAGCCACGACACTTTCTCGCTGACGTTCTTTGACATGGAAGACAAGGAAAACAAGCTTGCGCTCAAGTATTTTGGAGCTGTTTCCGGTCGCAAGGAGGACAAAATTTCCAGTGCAAAAATGCATGTGGACTACGCATCAGACGGCACACCATATATTGATGAAGGTAATCTTGTACTGATCTGCCGCAAAATGTCCGCAACAAAAATCCTGCCCGAGCAGTTCATCGACGCTTCCATTGACAGCAGCTGGTACAAGGACAAGGATTACCATACGATGTACGTCGCGGAAGTAACAGAAATCCTTGCCAGATAAATCAATATTCCGGACGTGAGATCAATGTAAAAGAGCAGGTTACGACATCCCAGACATAAGATCAATGTTAAAGGAGATATATTTTCTGTGCTGCACTTCGCCTTGACAGGCTCGCACGAAAGCACAGAAAATGCATCTCCCTTTTTTAATTGATCTTACGAATCTATCTGCAGGATGTACTGATTGATTCTATCGCCACAGCACCACCGCGCACGATCTCTATATTCTTAAATTTGGAGCGAAGCAACGCGATCAACTCGTTATTACGCCGCTCGGTGAGCATACACTCTAAGAGCACGCTGTCCGTTCCGATATCATTCACCTTTACTTCAAATACCTGTGCAATCTGAAATACCTCGAGTTTTTCCTCTGCTGAGATATCTTTGACCTTCGCAAACAGGATCTCCTTCATATGGATGGGTACATTTGTCAAGTCAATAACCTTGATGACCTCAATCATACAGTTGAGCTGCTTTTTGATCTGCTCAAATGTTACATCATCACTCTTCACGCAGATGGTCATGCGTGACACTGTCTCATCCTCTGTCGTGCCCACTGTCAAAGACTGCAAATTATAAGATTTTCCGGAAAAAAGCCCGGACACTTTTGCCAGAACACCGACGGTATTTTCTACATACAGTGCAATCCATCTGTTTTTCATGCTTCGATCGGTCATCATACCGCCCTCCCTTATCGTAAAATCATTTCGCTCATCGGGTTTCCGCTCTTTACCATGGGAAGTACCAGTTCATCCGTGGCAATCAGAAACTCAATAATTGTAGGTGCATCCGTATTTGCCTTTGCCTGTGCAAGCGCCGGGGCAATCTCCTCTGCTTTCGTCACCCGAATGCCGTGTGCGCCGTAGCTCTCCGCCAGCTTTACAAAATCCGGCTCGTAGGGCGGGCAGTTTTTGTTTGGTCCCTTGCAGTCCGCAGGACAACTCTTTCTTTTACGCAGGCAGGTCGCACTGTAACGCTTTCCGTAAAACAGCTGCTGCATCTGGCGCACCATGCCAAGATAGTAGTTATTCAGAATACATACCGTGACCGGCACCTCCTCCGTAACCGCAGTCGCAAGTTCCTGAATATTCATCTGCATGCCTCCATCACCGGAAATACAGATGACATCCTTGTCGGGACAACCAATCTTGGCACCAATCGCAGCCGGAAAACCAAAACCCATCGTTCCAAGTCCTCCGGAGGTGATAAACTTCTTCTCCGGTCCGAAATTTAAAAACTGTGATGCCCACATCTGATGCTGTCCGACATCCGTAACCACGACGCCGGCATCATATGCCTTGTTGATTTCTTCCATGATCATCTGCGGACTCATGCCCTTGTCATCCCGCATGCAAAGTGGATTTTCCTGCTCCCACGCCGCGATCGTATCTCTCCAGGCTTTCGTACTACGTGGCTTTGCCCACTCCATCATCGTCTCCAGCGCCAGACGCGCATCAGATACGACCGGAACGTCCACAACAACATTTCTGGAAATAGAAGCCGTCGCGATATCAATATGAACAATCTTCGCGTTGGGCGCAAATTCTTCCAGATCACCGGTAATCCGGTCATTAAAACGCGTTCCGATGGAAAAAAGCACGTCACACTCGCTGACTGCCTTATTTGCCGCGTATCTGCCATGCATTCCGCAATTGCCCACATACAGATGATGCCCCACCGGCATCACCCCCTTGCCCATGACTGTCGTCACCACCGGCACATGTGTCTTTTCCGCAAACTCACACAACAAATCCTCAGCCCCGGAAATATGTACGCCTCCACCGGCAAGAATCAGCGGTTTTTTTGCTGCATGCAATAATTTGTATGCCTTTTTCAGCTGTCCCACATGAACAGAAGTATTCGGCTTGTAGCCGCG
>JALELN010000168.1 GCA_022771765.1 Lachnospiraceae bacterium
CAGGGTATCTTCAAAAAGCCTGACAGAAATAGACTCGATCAGCTGTGGAAGTCTGTACAATATCAATTCATTGAATTTTATGGACAATGGAGAATTATTTCTATGTGCCGTGAATGGGATCGGATATGTGGACGGACAGAAGCAGTGCCACCCGATCAACGCGGACGGGTTCGACCGGTCGATTGAACACATGCTCATTGATTATCAGGGGAATCTGTGGTTTACGTCCTCAAGACGTGGCATGCTTCGGTTGTGCAAATCTGTGTTTTCAGAGATTTCCACCGAGGAGGGAACAGAAAAAACGGGTGTCAACTCTAGTGTTAAGTGGAAGGATTGTCTGCTGGTCGGAACGGACGGCGGTCTGGTCATGATCGATGAGAGCAGCGGGGAGCAGGTGGAAAATCCGCTTACCGGTGTGATGAAGGGTATCAGAATCCGCTGTCTTCAGGTAGACAGCAGAGACCACTTGTGGATCTGTACTTTTGGTAAAGGTGTCTTCGAGGTGACAAAAAAGGATGAACTGCGTACATACGACAGCAGTTCGGGGGCTCTTGGCGATAAATTCCGTACCGTGATCGAGGTGGAAGCCGGGACAGTGCTGGCGGCAGGAAACGCGGGCATTACTTATATTAAAAACGGCGCGGTAACACAGACCGTCGGTTATGAAGAAGGATTAAAAAATCCCAAGACACTCTGTCTTTTGGAGGATCAGGCGGGCCGTATCCTTGCAGGAACAGATGGTGACGGTATCGCTGTTATAGAAGATGGGAAGATTACAGATACGATCACGAAAGAGGACGGTCTGGGATCTGAGGTCATCCTGCGGATGGTGGCGGAAAAAGATGGGAACGGAATCTTTATCGTGACCAGCAACAGTATTTGTTATATGAACGAAAACGGTTCCGTACGCGCTCTGAACAATTTCCCGTATTACAATAACTATGACATTGTAGAGGGGAAAGACGGTGAGATCTTTGTGTTGGGGTCTGCCGGGATCTATGTGGTAAATAAAGAGGAACTGATGAACCGCAGAGATCTGGATTATGAGCTGCTGAATGAGAAAAAAGGTCTTTTAAACAGCCTGACACCAAATGCATGGAACTATGTTGACGAAGAAGACAATCTCTATCTTTCCACGGATTCCGGTGTTGTCTGCATGAATCTGAACCACTATGATTTTGCGATGCGTTCCTACCGTATGCTGCTGAAGTCTGTTTCAGTGGACGGTGTCAGCTATGATGTGGAACTGGGAGAGCCGATCCGTTTGGCAAGAGGGGTCAGCCGGGTTGATTTTTCTCCGGAGATCGTGAATTATTCCGTGAACAATCCGTATGTGAGAGTATGGCTGGAAGGCTTTGATGAGTCAGAAAAGATTATGTTACAGAGTGAGCTGTCGGATATTTCCTATACGAATCTTCCGGCCGGAGATTATACATTCCATCTGGCTGTTTTGGATAGTAAGGGGAGATATACGATCGCAGAGAGTAGCTATGAGGTGATTAAGGAGAAGGAAATCTATGATCACTGGTGGTTTATGATGTATATGATAGCGGTATTCGCCCTCGCCATCATTTATCTGACCTGGCTGTTCTTGCGCACACAGGTGCAAAAGACATTGAATATGCAAAAGCGTGAGCTGGAACTGGCAAAAAAACAGGTGGAGATGGGAAATGAGACGATTCTCACGATCGCGAAAACCGTGGACGCGAAGGATGTCAATACAAGCCAGCATTCCATCCGCGTCTCTGAGTATTCTGTCCTGATCGCGCAGAAGCTGGGTTATAGTGAGCAGGCTTGTGATGAGCTGCGCCGGACAGCACTGCTTCATGACATCGGAAAGATTGCCATTCCGGACAGCGTGTTAAACAAGCCGGCGAGACTTACGGATGAAGAATATGAGATTATGAAATCCCATGTAGTAAAGGGCGCTGATATTCTGAAAAACTTCACGCTTTTAGAACATGTGGAGGAGGGCGCGCTCTATCATCATGAATGGTATGACGGACGCGGATACGTGCACGGCCTGAAGGGTGAGGAAATTCCCCTCAATGCGCGCATTATCGGTATCGCGGATGCGTTTGACGCGATGACCGCCAATCGTGTGTACCGGAAAAAGCTGGATCCGGATTATGTGCTGGGCGAATTGAAAAAAGGCAGGGGTACACAGTTTGATCCGAAGCTGGCAGACATTCTGCTGGAGCTGATCACGGACGGAACGATCAATCTGACACGGTTGTACGAGTCGGCGGACGAAAAAAAGGATGTGGATGCAGCAAAGGAGCAGCAGAATGAAAAGTAGATTGCAATCTTTATGGAAAAATATATGCAAACGGGAAAATGTGATTGCGCTGGTGAGTGCGCTGGTAACTGTTGTTGCGGTTGCGTTTATTTATGAAGCCTTTTTTACAGAGAAAACGGATCAGAGCA
>JALELN010000178.1 GCA_022771765.1 Lachnospiraceae bacterium
AAGAAATATGTTGTCTATACAGAGGAAGATGATGACGACTATACACTTTTCTGTGTAGGTATTTCAAAGGATGCGAAAGCGAAGGAGATAGACAGCCATGTCATTAACGTGCTGGATGCATCTAACAGTAACTTCATTCTGTTCAGCATGGATTATAATGATGAAAACTACTGCTATGATGTCTATGCGGCAGGTGTGGATGCAGATCCGGTATTGGCAGCCGAGAATGTAGTGTCTGTCTATAGTATCTGCGCTGAAGAGAAGAGCTTCTATTACACAAATCCTGAGACTCAGGAGGTTCCGCTGTACAGCTATGTAATTGATTCTTATGCAGAATCAGATGCAAATCAGAAAGAGCCTGATGCGCGGGATTACATGGATAAAGTAAAGGCCTCAACGGCTATTTCAGAATCAGATGCCAATTATTACAGCGGAATGGAAGAGTTTTTAGAGGAAGAGGTTTATCCCTATGGCTACAATGAATCTTTAGGCTTATATGCTTATAACAACTACGATGATTATTCTACTTATTATTATGATGATGAGGAAAAGCAGTGGTATGGTGACTTTGATCAGAATGCTTACTATGAAGCAGAAAATGAGTATGATGCTGTCGGCGATCGCATTGCACTCAGAGAAGAGTTGAAATCAGAGACAATTGATAAAGATTATCAGAAACTGTATTTTTATAAGAATGGAGATACAACAACTGTTTGTGAAAATGTAGGCACCACATATTCAGGTGACAAAAAAGCAATCATTTACACAAAGACTGATTTAGAGTCCGGTGACGCAGAGTATCAGATCGATGACATCTACAGCAGCAGTGATCTGCGTGATCGAATTGAATACGGCAGTGATGAAGGTTCAGATGAGGATATTGCTTATTATTGCTGTGTGAATGGCGGACAGGAAACGGAATTGACTGATTTTGAGAATATCTCATCTGTGTATGTATCGAAAGATGGAAAAACAGTCATTGTAACAGGAAACTATGAAAATTACGAAGACGATGATTACTGTGAGGAGATCATTGCATACAAGGCTACCGGTGATGGATTAGGCGAAGGCGATTCCCTGACGAAGGAAGGAAGCGCAGTCGGATTCCACGATGATATCTTTTACTATTATGATGACATCGATGATGACGAGGGTGATCTCTACAGCTATCAGGGCGGTACATCAAAGCTTTTGGCGAAAAATGATTCCGGGTCCAGCGTCTTTATCGGGGATGACGGAGTAGTTCTTGGCTATACGGACTGGGATTATAATGATGGCAGTGGCGATTTGTCCAGATATGGAAAAGATGGAAGTGACGAAGAAATTGCAAGTGATGTCAGCAGCTACCGCTATTTAGGCTCCGACACTTATTTGTATCTTCAGGATGGTGATGTTTATTACCAGAATAAGAAGGGTGAAGAGACCCGTCTGGCAAGAAATGTTGATTGCTTCTGGTATCCGGGTGAAATGAATGGATATTATATCTTTAGCAATTAAGGAGTATTTATGTTTTCATTCAAAAAAAAGATTGAATGGCAGATTTCGGCTGTAACGGATATTGGTACAGTGAGAACAGTCAATCAGGACAATTTCTATATCATGGAAAAGGTACTGTCATTTCCATCGACTTCTCATTACGAGAGGTCGGTGGAATGTACAGGTGCTGTCCTGGTGGCTGTTTGTGACGGTATGGGCGGGGAGAGCAGAGGCGAGGAAGCAGCTTTCCTCGCCAACCGTGTTTTAGAGTCTGTGAACCCCCGGACCTTTGAGTCGCTGTCTACAGAGGAATTAAAACATCGTCTGGGACAGCTGATCTGTGAAATGAATGACTCTGTTTACCGGAATCTGGGCAGTAAAGGAGGATTTGCCGGTTCAACAGTTGTACTGTTTTATAGCGATGTGGCGCGAACGGTTGTTGCGAATGTGGGAGACAGTCCCTGTATCCGGCATAACCAGTATGGGACGCAGTTGGTGACAGTACCGGACAATCAGGCAAATTATTTATTTAAACGGGGCGAAATCACAGAGGAAGAACGCTGGGAACATAAATCAAAAAGTCAGCTCACCCAGTGTCTTGGCGAGGATCCTGAGGAATTTCAGGTGCAGCCACATTTGTATGTAGCCGATGCCATGAAGAAAGGTGAGATATACCTTTTGTCTTCAGACGGGCTGGTTGACGGAGTGAAGATTCCGCAGATTACCGGGATGCTGAGGCAGAACCCCTCACCTTCTCTTGCTCATGCGCTGGTAGAGGCTGCGAAGGCAGGAGGAAGCAGAGATAATATTACGGTTGTGTTTGTACAGAGGAAAGCATAAATGATGAATACAGAGCAGGCAAAAAAGTTTGAGCCTTTTTTTGGCAAATGGTATATTGAGGAAAAAATTGGTGGTGGAAGTTACGGTGAAGTATATAAGATCAAGCGCAGAGATACACTGGATGGCAGCACGTATTTCAGTGCGTTAAAGATCATTTCCATTCCGGGAGACGAGAATGAACTGATAGAAGCAAAAATTTCCAGCGGTTCCACAGAAACACTGCAGGCTTATTTTGATGATCAGCTGCAAAGACTTGAGCGGGAGATTCAGACCATGAACGCGCTCAAGGGAAAGACAAATATTGTCAGCTATGAGGATCATGATATTGTTTCAGAGAAACAGGGAGATATTACCGGTTATCATATCTTTGTGCGCATGGAGCTTCTGGAGGATCTGCGTCATGTACAGGCAGAAAATCCGGGACTTTTGAGAAACAGATCAGAGGTTGTCCGGGTCGGTATGGATATCTGTAATGCGCTGGAATTATGTCACGGGCATCAGATCATCCACAGGGATATCAAGCCGGGCAATATCATGCGATCAAAGGATGGCGATTACAAGCTGGGGGATTTTGGTGTGGCCAGAAGCATGGATGTCAATTCCTCTATGACAAGGGTGGGAACCGTATCTTTCATGGCTCCTGAGGTATACGCAAGCGGGCATTATGATGAGCGGGCAGATATTTATTCGCTGGGTATGGTGCTGTATCAGCTGTTGAATGACAACCGGGGACCGTTCCTGCCTGAACCTTCACAGAAGGTGACAGCTGAACTACGGGAGCAGGCATCAGAGCGCCGATTGAGTGGCCAGCCGTTGCCGTTTCCAAAGAATGCGGATCCGTATCTCGGGGCGGTTGTTCTTCAGGCATGTGCTTTTGATCCAAATGAGCGGTTTCAGACGGCGGCAGCACTCAGACAGGCATTGAAGCAGTCATTGTCACAGCCCGAAGCGATGCACGATGAGGATTCTGTAACTGTGTCCCGACAGACTGCAACTACAGGGACAGGGCAGTCTGCGAAAGAAAATTTCATGGAACAGCCTGCAAAACAGTCTCATGTGAATGGGCTGCTGATAGGAGTTTTTTCCGGCCTCGTTGTAATATTGATGCTGCTGGTGATCGGACTCTTAGGAATTCGAAACGGATGGTTTTCAAAATCTGAGGATGATGTAATGTCAGCCGCTCAAGAAAGCAATTATGAAGAGGATGAGGAATCAGCAGACCCCTCTGGGCAGAATTCTGATCCGGGTTCTGATTCGGCAGATGATGCGGATGAAAGTACCGAAAAAGCAGATGAAAAGGTTGATGAAAACGAGAACAGTCAGCAGAATGATG
>JALELN010000187.1 GCA_022771765.1 Lachnospiraceae bacterium
AATACCAGTTCTCGCCAGCTCCAGAATCTCATATCCCTGAAGCAGGTTCAAGAAGGCCTCCAGCTTCTCCTGATGTCCGGTCAGTTCGATCACCATAGAATCATTTGTGACATCCACAATCCTTCCACGGAAGATCTCAGTAGCATTCATCACTGCCTGACGCTCTGTATCCCTGGCACGAATCTTCACCAGAATCAGTTCTCTCGTCACTGAAGCATTCGGCTCTAAAACCTTAATATCCAGTACATCCTCCAGCTTTGCAAGCTGTTTTTTGATCTGCTCCAGAACCTGTTCATCTCCCGTACTCACGATCGTGATACGCGTAAATCTGGGATCAGCGGTCACACCTGCCGAAAAACTGTCGATATTGTAGCCTCTGCGGCTGAATAGTCCCGAAATATGGCTGGTGACACCGGCGGTATTTTCTACGAGCAATGATAAAATCTGCTTTCTCATCTTACCTCTTCCTCTTGATTCTACTTGAAATCTTTTTTATTCTAGCACATCTGTTTTGTTTGTCAAGCATTTATGCCAACTGCTTTCTGCGGCCTAAATAACATTAAATGCCAACCGCGTATGCTTCATCCTTGGAATAAACGGAAAAACCTTTTTCCTCCAGTGCCTTTACTGCAAGTTCTGCATCTCTGGTTTTCAATACCGCGGACGCATCATCTCCGTTGGCAAATGCATACATATATTCTACATTCACCTTCGCATCCTCAAGCGCTTTCATTGCCTTGTAAAGGGAACCGACTGCATGCGGTACACGGATGCAGATGACATCGGTCAACATCGCGGAAACGTTTCTTTCCTTTAGGACACGCTGTGCCTTCTCCGGATCAGATACGATCATACGCAGCATTCCGTACTCACTGGTGTCGGCAAGGCTGGTTGCCACGATATTGATATCGTTCGTTGCAAGGATCTCCAATACGTCCTTTATACGTCCTTCTCTGTTCTCTAAAAAAACGGATAACTGTTTTACGATCATATTGCCCCTCCTTTTTTAATTCAAACCACGGTTGTCAATAACACGCTTTGCTTTTCCTTCGCTTCTCTGGATCGTCATCGGCTCTACCAGCTTCACAACAACAGAAATGCCCAGTGCCTGTTTCAGTCTTGCGCCGACCTTTTTCTTTAATGCATCAAGCTTTCCGATCTCATCGGAGAATACTCCTTCGTTAACCTCTACCATGACAGTCAGTACATCCGCATTATTCTCACGGTCTACCACCATCAAATAGTGGTTGGAAATATCACCGCCCATAGATAACAGAACTGTCTCAACCTGTGTCGGAAATACGTTCACACCGCGGATCACCTTCATGTCATCGGTACGACCCTTGAACTTACTGATCCTGGGTGTTGTTCTGCCACACTCGCAGGGCTCATGGGTAATGCTTGTCAAATCCTTTGTGCGGTAACGCAGTAACGGCATTCCCTCTTTTTCCAGTGTCGTAAATACCAGTTCTCCCAGTTCGCCATCAGGCACTGCCTCGTGGGTCACGGGATCAAGCACCTCAGGATAGAAGAAATCATGATTGACATGCAGTCCGTTATGATGCTGGCAATCCTGCGCCACACCGGGTCCTGTGATCTCACACAAACCATAAATATCGTAGCAGTCGATACCCAGCAGATCTTCGATCTTTTTCCGCATTTCCTCGGTCCATGGCTCGGCGCCGTGGATGCCGACTTTCAGCTTTATGGCATCCTTCTTTCCGGCTGCCACGATGGACTCCGCAAGATTTAACGCATAGGAAGGCGTACACATCAGTGCCGTTGCTCCCAGATCTTCCATTACCATCAGCTGACGCTGTGTGTTTCCGGCTGACATAGGCACTGCCAGTGCCCCAACTCTCTGTGCTCCGAAATCTGCGCCAAGACCTCCGGTAAACAGTCCGTATCCATAGCAGACATGCACAATATCCTCTTTTGTCACCCCCGACATTGTCATACAGCGGCCGATACTCTCCGCCCACACATCAACGTCATGCTTCGTATAACCGACGATTGTGAGTTTTCCGGTGGTGCCGGATGTCCCCTGCACGCGGACAATCTCTGACGGCGGAACTGCCCAAAGCCCACTGGGATAGTTTTCCCGCAGGTCATCCTTTGTGGTGAAGGGCAGCTTATTGATATCCTCTATGCCTTTGATATCGCCCGGCTCCACGCCCAGATCCTTCATTTTCTTTGTATAAAATGGTACATTCTCGTAGCAGCGTTTTACTACTTTCTTTAGTTTTTCCCCCTGAAGCACAGCCATCTCGTCTGCGCTCATGCACTCAAATTCGGGACTTAAAATCAGTTCTTTGTGTGCCATTCTTTCTTCTCCTTGTATATTATTTTTCCCTTTAGGTGGTGTCTCACATAAATGTCTGTTTTCGCTCTCATTGCACGAACCACTCCAGTGAGCCTCTTAAAACACGAATTGTGTCAGCAAAGGCTTCCACAATTCAGAGTCTCACTTCCATCGTGCAAATATCGCTCAAATCAGACGATTTATTCGCGACACCATTCTTCCCACCATATAAATAAAAATACGCTACCCAACCAGCCAATCGCAAATATCACATAAAACATGCCATTTGTGCGCAATGTGCACTCAAATAAACCAGCAAGGTACTTTGATCGGCATTCGTGTACAGCAAGCACACCCGGTTACACAACTCCGTCAGGTCGTTTATGCGACGGGTTCGCGCGGATGTAACACGGAAGCGTGCATGCCGGATTTTGCGATTTTGCCCGACCGAGCAAGGCAGTAAAAATAACCATAAAAGTAGATATTTTCATGCCGCGACGAGGGTAGGGGAATCGAGCAAAAACGGTATGCACGTTTCGGGTATAATTCTGTGCCGGCCCGCGTGATTTACCCGGTAAGCATAACCGACTGACGAAGTGTGTACCGGGATAGCTTGCGTCCTCATATCCACAGAAAAGTAGCCAGATTAAGCGCCATAGCCGGCATCAAATGCTGCTTTATTCACCTCGATAGTTTTCGGCGGTACAGTATGCTCAATCACGCTATACCACTGCTCCTTCGTAAAGTCCATATGTCGCGCAGCCATTCCCAGAACAACCAGATTGGACACCTTGGAATTGCCAAGCTTTTTCGCTTCCTCCGTAGCGTCGATGGAGTAAACAGTGACCTCTTTTTCCAGATCCTCCAAAATGTTTTCCGGATACTCCGCTGCCCCGATGATGACGGGCATGGGATCGATGCGCCAGTCATTAGCAATGAGCACGCCGTCCTTCTTCAAGAAATGGCGATAGCGAAGTGCCTCCAAACGCTCAAAAGCGATGATCACATCTGCCTGACCTTCCTCTACGATGGGCTCTGCCACCTCTTTTCCGTAGCGCACGTAGGTGACAACGCTTCCACCGCGCTGTGACATGCCGTGTACCTCGGAGATCTTTACATCATATCCGTTTTCCAGCGCCAGGCCTCCTAAAATACGGCTCGTGAGCAGCGTTCCCTGTCCGCCCACGCCTACAATCATAATACTCTTTGTTTCACTCATCCTACTCACCCACTTTCTCGATTGCGCTGAATTTGCAGAGCTGCTCGCACAGTCCGCAGCCGGTACACATCGTATCGTCGATGCGCACGGTTCCGTCCGCCTGCTTGCTGATGGCAGGACATCCGGGCTTTAAGCACATTCCGCACTTTTTACACTTGTCGGAAAGTGATACATAAACCGGTTTCTTGCGCTTATCTAACAGAACACAAGGCGTCTTTGTGATGATCACGTGGATCTCGTCACTGGCATTTGCCTCCTTGATGGCCTTCTCCAGCGTATCCAGATCAAAGGCGTTGATCTCCTGCACATGCTTCACACCCAGTGCACGGCACAGATCCGGAATGTTCACCGCGTAGGTAGGCTCCTTCTGCAGGGTCAATCCTGTCGCCGCATGATCCTGATGTCCGGTCATGCCGGTGGTGGAATTGTCAAGGATTATGACCGTTCCGCTGGCCTTGTTGTAGACCATGTTCATGAGTGAATTCACACCCGTATGTAAAAACGTGGAATCACCGATCACAGCAACCCAGTTTCTGATAAATTCCTTGCCGGCAGCCTTCTCAATACCATGCATACTGCTGATACTTGCACCCATACAAATTGTAGAATCAACGACCCCCAGCGGTGCGACTGCACCAAGGGTGTAACATCCGATATCTCCTGCTGCGTGAATGCCGAGCTTTTTCAATACATAATAAACACTTCTGTGCGGACATCCGGGACAGAGAATCGGAGGCCGGTTCGGCACCTGAGCGGGCGCTTTTGCCTCCACTTTCTCACCCAACACTGCCTCCCGCAGCATATTCGCACTGTACTCGCCGAGCAATGTAAAGATCTCCTTGCCCTTGCAGTCGATACCCATCGCGCGCACCTGTGTCTCGATGACCGGATCCAGTTCTTCCACCACATAAAGTGTATCTACCTTTGCGGCAAAATCGCGGATCATCTGTTCCGGTAGAGGATGCACCATACCAAGCTTTAAAACAGATGCATCCGGCAGCGCCTCACGCACATACTGATACGGAATACCACTGGTGATGACACCGATCTTTGTATCTCTCATCTCCACACGGTTCACCGGAAGTGTACAGGCATCCTTTGCAAGCTCTGCCATTTTCTCCTCAATGACCGCATGGCGTGCCTTTGCCATCGCAGGCATCATAACACGCTTGGGAATATTCTTCTCATAGGGGATCAATGCATGCTCTGTGCGATCCTCCAGTTCTACCGTACTCTGGGAATGTGCCAGTCTGGTTGTCGTACGCAGAATGAAGGGACGGTCATATTTCTCACTGTAATCAAAAGCGAGCTTCATAAACTCCTTCGCCTCACCGCTGTCGGAGGGCTCCAATACCGGAACGTGTGCCGCCCGGGCTACCATACGCGTATCCTGCTCATTCTGGGAACTGTAAAGCCCCGGATCGTCTGCTACCACAAGTACCAGACCGCCGGTGACACCCATGTAGGATGCGGTATAGAGCGGATCGGATGCCACGTTTAATCCCACATGCTTCATACATGCCATAGCACGTGCACCTGCCATGCTGGCACCGATGGCCACCTCTGTTGCTACTTTTTCATTGGGAGACCATTCTGCATACAGGTCATCCTTGTACTGTACCAGAGCTTCGCTGATCTCTGTACTGGGAGTGCCAGGATACGCTGCTGATACCTTAACGCCTGCCTCATAGGCGCCGCGAGCGATCGCTTCATTCCCCAGCATAACTACTTTTTTACCCATTGTCTTTCTCCTTATCTGTTTTGCATTGACCGGACCATTACACAAATTTCCAGCCCACTGTATTTCATTATATAAGAAAATTTCTCATTAGGGAAGTGTTTTTTATGAAAGTAATGTTACTATGCCTGATCCATCGTAAAGTATGGCATCGTGATCGTAACCTTTGTACCCGCTCCCGGATGACTCTCTATTGTCATTATTCCATCGATCATATGCTCTATTCGGAAACGCACATTTTCGACACCAACGGCAGAATAATGCAACATCATCATGTAAGTGTGCCAGTTCCTGCTCAAACAGGATCAGCTTATCATTTTGGCGCACATCCACAGTGCTGCGCAGATAGCGCACAAAGCACTCTACTGCATCATTTGCTTTCTGTGCATCGTGCTGACCGGTATCGTTGATCGCAGTCAATACATTATAAGATAGCCGCCATACATGACTTCACCATTTATCAATACCATTATCATAATATAATCGAGATAACAGTTAATCACCGTTCCCTCTGTCAGATCTTCCTGTCTCTCGCCCAAAGTTCCCTTCAGGACCAGATCGCCTTCCAGCGCGTTTAACCTTGTATTCTCATCCAGTGTCTGCCACTCACCGCCATTCTGGCTATACTCACCCTCAAAGGTGAGCGGTAACAAAACATTGCGATCTGATACTATCAGCTATTACATTATTATTTTACTATTAAAATGCAGACAAAAGATGAACAAAAAAAGGGAGATTTTAAAAAATCTCCCTTTTTTACCGAAACAGATCTTCCAATATCTCCTCCGGAGTCATACCGCAATAACTATCCGGGTCACAAAGACAACCGTTTTTCCCCGTCAGATCCCACGAAAACTTTCCCGCTTTCTCATTTTCTGTGGAAGTATACTGCGTATAATCCTTTAATGCCACCGGATAGCGGGCATACCACTGCGGATAGTAACGCGACATATATGCATCCGAAAGACGATAGGCATCACAATGTTCATCTACTCCGAGCGCCGATAGTTCAACGCCTCCGCCCGGATGACCACTCCGGCTGAGCGCTGCCGTGCTGTGCAGCACAGGGATACTTCCATCTTTACAAGTACCGAGACTGATCCAAACATGTCCGC
This sequence comes from Lachnospiraceae bacterium, assembly GCA_022771765.1. Taxonomy (GTDB): domain Bacteria; phylum Bacillota; class Clostridia; order Lachnospirales; family Lachnospiraceae; genus W0P33-017. Next base: position 6,375 of record JALELN010000187.1, read on the forward strand.
TGATGCTGAACACATCTCCCGGCAGAAACATGGAGTGTTCATGATTCTGTGCTGCTCCGATATCCTGCGTCCATGTACCCCAGCCTTTTTCTGACAGCTTTTTTGCCATCAATGTAGATTTCATGACAAATCCCTCTTTGAGATTCTCGGTGTTGATCACGTTATAAAGTGTCCACCCCAGAAACCCGGAGCAATCCAGCCCTGACCTGCTGCTAACTCCATCCCGAAACGAATAATCCATGTTCTGTGACCGAAAAAAACGCACCCATTCCTCTGATACACCCAGCGTGCGCGCTTGTTCGTTTGCGCATGCGTCATTCTGATCCCATCCACCGCCATAAACATAAAGTGTAGTTCCGACCGGCATCATTGCCGTCGCAAGAAAATTTTTTAACGTCCGTCGTCCCGGGATACCGCGTAGCGGCGGTTGATATACCGACTCTATGGCCATGATTCTGCTCCGTACCGAAATCTGTTTCCATTATGATATGCGGCTTCCGTCAAAGTGTCATCCCGAATCTCATCCCCATACAGGATTTTTTAATAACTATTATACATCCAGTTTCATATCTCCGTCCTTGATGATGTCCCTCTTTCGCATGATTTCTGATACGATCAGTGCGATCACTGCGGGGAGAATAAAATGCATCACAAGGATCTCTATGAGTACCACGCCGGAATTCATACCGTTTGCCACCATATCCTGGTATGCGTTGATCTGTCCCACAAGTCCTGCTGTTCCCATACCTGATCCGGTGGGATTATTCGTCATGTGCAGCACACAGGTAGAAATCGGTCCCAGAATTACACTCGCAACAATAGCAGGCATCCATATCACCGGCTTTTTCACGATGTTTCCAATCTGCAGCATACTGGTGCCCAGCCCCTGCGCCAACAGTCCGTTCACCTTGTTCTCACGATAGCTGGCAACCGCAAAGCCGACCATATTCGCGCAACATCCTACCGTTGCCGCGCCCGCTGCGATACCGGAAAGTCCCAAAATAATACCAAGTGCCGCTGAAGAAATAGGCAGGGTTAAAATGATGCCCATCAACACAGACACAATAATTCCCATCACAAAAGGCGCCTGCTCTGTTCCCCAGTTGATCACAGAACCGAGCCATGTCATAAACGCAGAAATACTCGGTCCTACCAGAAGCCCGATCGCTGACCCGGACACGATACACACAAAGGGCGTTACCAGAATGTCTACCTTTGTCTTTCCAGATACAAGACGACCCATATAAATGCATACCATCACTGCCACAAATGCACCCAGCGGCTCACCCGGTCCCACAAAAAGCACCGCGTTACTCAACTCCATGCCGGAATCCAGCGTTCCGCTAACCAGCACGGTTCCGGCGAGCATCTTACTGGCAAACGCACCGCACATGCCCGCAGTCGCCGCGGATACCTGCACGAGCGGACTTGCGTCGAGCCTCTTTGCCGTTCCGATACCGATACCAGCTCCGGTCATGGCACTTGCCAGCTTACCGATCATGAACAAATACGTACCGATCACACCGGGAATTAAGCCACCGATCTGCACGATGATCGTACCGATAATGAGTGTTGCGAACAGACCGCTCGCCATGCCGCTCAGTCCGTCAATAAAAATTTCTTTCCCTAATTTTTTCCAAAGATCTTTTGTCATAATACTCCTTTCCCTTTCAGACAACCATTATGCATGTCATGTCAGCTGTCTTGTCAGTTAAGGTGTACTATAACACACTCTCGGGTATCACGCAAGCACTATTTTCGAAAGTTATGCCTGACACGGAAAAGGCGATCTCGATTGCTTACGGCAACAGATACCCCTTGTGTGCCAACGCCTCCTCAATCCCATCGAGCGTAGCCTCGTCCGGTGCTGTCACGGTGTGGAAATGTTCTCCGTGCGTCAGGTTGTTGAGGGGCTTTGTCTGATAAGCCTGTACCTGTTCCACAAAATTCTGCACATCCATGCGGCTTCGGATAATCAGATCAACGCTGATCTGCCCATAGATCGGATGCTCCACAGTCACGTCCTTGACATTGCCCCCACAGTCTACGATCGTATTCAATTCATCCGTAATCCTGTCGTCCGTATGGCACACATGAAAGGAGCGCGTGTGCTCATCCGGTGTTCTGTGAAAGAGCACGTAACCCTTATTTGTGGACAAAATATTTTTGTCCACCGCGCGTAGCAACGCAATGTCCTGCACGATTACCTGCCTGCTCACGCCCATCTCCTTTGCCAGTTTTGCACCCGGAATCGGCTCTGCTGCCTCCTGCAACAGCTGCACCATCCGTGCCCTGCGTGTATCTCCATCCATCTGCATGTTATTCATTCTCCGTCCGACTCTTTTTCCGTTTCTGTTTATCAGCATACATGCGGCTGTCCGCTTTCTCCAGTAGTTCATGATAATCCGCGCCCTCGCGAAGATAAGCATATCCGACTGAGAAGCGGACAGCGAAGTGTTCCCCGCCTTTTAACGTAATTCCGGTCACATCCCGGCTCATTTTCAACTGATCCAGATAAGTTCCCAACTGTGCCTCATCCTCTGCGCCGTAGATGAACATCGCGAATTCATCACCGCCCAGACGGGCAATCATCTTCTCTTCCGCTTCAACCGTACCCATCGCCTTCGCAATGCCGCACAGATAACGGTCACCCGCCTCATGTCCGTAAGTGTCGTTGACCGCCTTCAGATCATCCGAATCCACCATCAGCATCATTGCAGATCCCAGTTTTCCCGGTTCACAGAACAACTGCTCCATCTGACGGTAGAAGAAATAACGGCTGCACAGACCGGTCAGTTCATCCTGATCCAGCTTCAGCTCCAGTTCCCGGTATTTGCGGACCTCTTCGGTCTTGTCGATAATGAGTCCGTAACGGTCACTGCCCTCCTCAAAGGAAGCAATCTGGAGGTAGCGTTCACCAGTACCCGGGAGAATATATACTTCATCCATATATTCCGCGGGATGTGTTTTCAGTTCGTTGATCCAGCGCTCAAACTGCTTAAAATCACCAAAGAGCTGCTCTGCCTGCGCGCCCTCCACACCAATGATCTGCGCCAGACGTCTGGTGGTGCGGACCTGGGGCATATGCACATTGTACTCATAAACACCCATTGGAAATCCCGTGACTTCAATGAGTCTGGAGATCTTTTCCGTTGACCCCAGCAGGCTCTGCACCATATAGTTAATATGACCGCTCAGCTCCTCAAATTCTTTGGTACCCTTTACATCCACCCGCTCCGAAAGGTTACCCTCAGCAATCAGTGACATTTTTTCGTTCATATGGTCAATGGAGCGCACTACATTTTTATCAATATAGCGGTAAATATAGTAGATCACCAGTAGCAGTGCCGTCACCATATAGATACCCAGACGAATATTACCATTTATCAGATTTCGATACAGAGAAGAAACGGTACAGGTACGCCCAAGAATCAACGTATCATTCTGCCGAAAGACACAGTAAGAAGGCTGACCGTTCACATATGAATGAAAACCCGCTTCCCCTGCTTCCAAATGTGCTGTGGAGATGCCGACCTCCTCAAGATTCTTCCCCACCAGACACTCATTGGTACTTCCAATAATCCGATAACTCTCCGGTTCAACTGCAAAGAGCGTATCTCCACCCTCGTGGGTCAGCAATGAAAATAAATAGGAAATCTCACTTTTCTTCGTCTGTTGTTTCAGCCGCCCGGGGACCAGACCGCACTGGACAATGTACTCTCCATTTTCCATCCAGACTGCAGCGTACTGCATCTTCTTGTTTTCCGCAGTGTTTCCTATCACATCCTGACAAAGCGTCAAAGACTGATCTTTCAACATCGGCAGGAAGAAAGAAATCTGCTCGCCGTCTGTCATCTTCATCCCATAATATTTTGGAAGCGTGCCGGAAATAATCTCACCCTCCTTATTAAAAATATGGAGTTCATCTACTTCCAGCAGCTTTAGTATCTTTTCGAGTTCATCCAGATCGCCTACCGCTCCCGGCGTGTGTTGGATCATATAAGCAGCTGCCCGCGTACGCAGAATACAGATATCCCGAAAATCATTTGTGGCAACCTGATAACTCTCATTATTTTCCTCAATCAACTGATCCAGTTGCCAGAACTGTTCTTCTGAAACCGCAATCATGTCACTTTGTGCAGCCAGCGCCTGTAACAGGTAATTGACAATCATGAACAACGCCATCGCTAGAAATACGATAGCGCTGATCTGCACCGTGATCTTTTTTTTCATCCGTCCATGCCTCATTTTAGAGTGTTTTTCAGTTAATCTGGGTGACAGGATTTGAACCTGCGACCTCTTGATCCCAAATCAAGTGCTCTAGCCAAGCTGAGCCACACCCAGTCGTGACCATTGGATCATGAGCAAAATCAGCTCATGATCCAATTTACCGTTCGTCAATCAAGCCAGCATGCTGACTCGTTTGTACTCATTATATCAAATAGCACAAGCCACGTAAAGACCATCCTTTCAAACTATGGAACATAAAATTTCTGTAAGACCTTATATCCTTTACCATCAATCTTCATGCGTGATATCGCCATATCATATTGATATCCGCTGGCCTCAAATTCCTCCTGCGTCATCGTATTCTGTACCACATGATATCCCGACTTGCTAAAGGTCATACCTGTTAATAACTTGTTTTTAATGATCGTTGTGACTGCATCCTTGCGCGCGTGGTATGCATAGGTAGAATGCGTGCCATAACGAGAAAAATAGGCGGTGCCATTCTTTCCGCCAATCACATTGACGGAGTCGTCATAATGTTTGGTATACAGATTACCTGTTTTCATCTCGTAGACACCAACCGTATCATACGCGATACTATAATAAAGGTATGACGCGTCTGTGCCCACAATCTGGATATCGTCTGATTTTGTAAACAGCTTTTTCGTTTTCCCGCTCTTGATATCACAGGACATTGCCGCAAACTGTCCGGAAGAAGCTATGTACCGTTGATAATAAACTTTTCCGTTGGCAACGCCGAGACTCCACAGCAGATAATTGGTTTCATTATTTTTCACAAGCACCCTGTTGTTTTCCCCCATAAGAGACATCTCTGAAACCGATGTAGTTTCATCATAATACCCACCATCCTGATCCTGCACATGCTTTGTCTTCAGATAATATATCTTTTTGTTGTAAACGACAGGTCTGAAACCTCGGCCAAGTTTCTCAAAGGATGTTCCGTTTGCCTTCATTCGGCACACAAAATAATCAGAAGCATCGGTACCATAATAGTAATCAGCTGTAAAATACAGATACCCGTCATAATAAGAAATATCTGAAATTCTGCCGACATCTTTGAGCTCTTTCACCTTTTTTGCCGTACCATCCTGGGAATTGAGCTTATAGATCGTATTATATATCGCATAATACGTCCATTTTCCGTTATAGGCGGGAGCCGGTGTTTTCGCCGCCGCTTCGACCGACACCGCCGGGATGACGGGCATGATCAACACTACGATCAATAATACATACAGCATTTTCTTCATTTTTTTCATAGATGTGAACCCTCCTCTTTTATGTCAAAAATCAAACTTTTTAACCAATTTTCTCTTTTACAAAAGATATAACATCCGCATTTTTCTTCATAATATTCGAATCAGCTTCCATTTCTGAAATAGTAAACCATTTATATCTCACACCATCAATTGTGAATTCCAATTGTTTCATTTCATCCGAAAACTGATTCACAACTCCCTGATATAAACTGTGCTGATATACTTTATTCTGATGATCTCTTTCTGAATACTTAGGTTGTAATCTGTCAGAAATATAACGTATCTTTATATAATCTTTATCTATTTTCAAACTGTTAGACAACCGTTGAATCAGTTGTTCCTCATTCTGATATTCCTCTGTATGAAAACTAAAAAAGAACCAGCATTTCCATGCGTTATCATAATATAACAAAAAACGATTTGCAAAATCCTGATATGTATCTTTAATTGCAACAATTGAAAATTTGTGTAATATCTCATCCAAATTTTCAATATCATGAAACAAAATATTGTGATTATATTTATATTTACAACTTTTCACTATCTTTATAATTCCATATATGAGTAACAAAACAGCAATCACCCATGCAAGCGTTTGCAAAACTATGGGGTTAATCCCGAATATCGGCTTAAACTCACAACACAACAACGAAATAACATATACTATAACTGTAATTACCGTATCTACACCGTCTACTGAATTTTTTATATAATCTCTTTTTTCTTCCAGCAATAATTTTAACTTAATTTTATCAATAAGCATTTTCATGATTGATACCTCGACATCTACTGTTGTTAAAATTATATCGTTTTAGACCTTATAAATCAATAAAAAGAGTTTTGGTTTTAATGCCAAAACTCTTTTTATTAAATTTCATAATATATTTCTTAGCACTTTCCAGCCTTATGAGCTTCCTCAACAGAAACGGCTACAGCTACAGTAGCGCCTACCATCGGGTTGTTACCCATACCGATGAGACCCATCATCTCTACGTGAGCGGGTACGGATGAAGAACCTGCGAACTGTGCATCAGAATGCATACGTCCTAAGGTATCGGTCATGCCGTAAGAAGCGGGGCCTGCAGCCATGTTATCAGGATGCAGGGTACGTCCGGTACCACCGCCGGATGCAACAGAGAAGTACTTCTTGCCCTGCTCTACGCACTCCTTCTTGTAAGTACCTGCAACGGGATGCTGGAAACGGGTCGGGTTGGTAGAGTTACCAGTGATGGAAACACCAACATTCTCATGATGCATGATCGCAACACCTTCCTGAACATCATCTGCGCCGTAGCACTTTACAGTCGCGCGGATACCATCAGAATAGGGCTTCTCATATACAATATTCAGCTTTGCTTCCTTGTAATCATACTGTGTCTCAACAAAGGTAAATCCGTTGATACGTGAAATGATCTGTGCTGCGTCTTTTCCTAAACCGTTCAGGATAACGCGTAGCGGCTTCTGACGTACCTTGTTTGCCTTCTCTGCGATACCAATGGCACCCTCAGCAGCCGCGAATGACTCATGACCTGCTAAGAAGCAGAAGCACTCGGTTTCCTCCTCAAGGAGCATTTTTCCTAAGTTACCATGTCCAAGACCTACCTTACGATGGTCTGCAACAGATCCGGGAATACAGAAAGCCTGAAGTCCCTCACCAATTGCTGCAGCAGCGTCTGCGGCGCGAAGTGCACCCTTTTTGATCGCAATCGCTGCACCTACGGTGTATGCCCAGCATGCGTTCTCAAAGCAAATGGGCTGAATTTTCTTTACCTGATCGTATACGTCAAGACCAGCATCCTTGGTGATCTTCTCAGCCTCCTCGATAGAGCTGATACCATAGCTGTTTAAAACAGCGTTGATCTGGTCAATTCTTCTTTCATATGATTCAAATAATGCCATTTTTGTTGTTCCTCCTTTTCTCTCTTTCGATTACTCGCATCTGGGATCGATGATCTTTACTGCATCCTGAACGCGGCCATACTGACCCTTTGCCTTCTCCCATGCAGTGTTCGGGTCATCACCCTTCTTGATGAAGTCAGTCATCTTTCCAAGAGAAACGAACTGATAGCCGATCACTTCGTTGTCAGCATCTAATGCGATACCGGTAACATATCCCTCAGCCATCTCTAAGTAACGAACACCCTTCTCCTTGGTAGCGTACATGGTGCCAACCTGTGAGCGAAGTCCCTTTCCAAGGTCCTCAAGTCCTGCACCGATCGCAAGTCCGTCATCAGAGAATGCACTCTGTGTACGTCCGTAAACGATCTGTAAGAACAGCTCTCTCATAGCAGTGTTGATGGCGTCACATACAAGGTCTGTATTTAATGCCTCTAAGATGGTCTTGCCCTGTAAGATCTCTGCTGCCATAGCTGCTGAGTGAGTCATACCTGAACATCCGAT
>JALELN010000205.1 GCA_022771765.1 Lachnospiraceae bacterium
AAAATTATGCATTTGCAGAAAAATCGGCACAACAATCCAAAAATCACGCAAAGATTTCAAAAATGAAATCCCAAAAGCCTACAACGGAGCTGACGGAGAAGTTCAAGCGGGGCGACAGCGTGATGGTCTACCCGGACAAAAAGATCTATATCAACCATAAACGTGTCAAGCTGCATGTGGCGGCCAGTGAGCTGTATCCGGAGGACTACGATTTTTCCATTATATTTGAGACAGTGGAAAACCGGAAAAAACGGCATGACATGGAACGGAAATATACGCAGGAGATCATACAGTATGAGGATTAGATAGAATCTTTCAAAACTGTCACATTCCTGAAAGATTCTGGAAAGAATGATGTATTATAGTAGTGTATGTAAGAAGGAAACTTTTACATACACTATTTTTTTGGAGGATACTATGCAGATCTTACAGACAACAGATTTAAAAAAGCATTATGGCAGTGGTGACACAATGGTCCGCGCACTGGACGGGGTCGACCTGTCCGTGGAGGACGGCGAATTTGCGGCCATCGTCGGGACCAGCGGCAGCGGAAAATCGACACTGTTACACATGCTTGGCGGACTGGACCGTCCCACATCGGGCAAGGTATTCGTGGAGGGAAAGGATATTTTTTCTCTGGGGGATGATGAACTCACCATCTTTCGCAGGCGCAAGATCGGCTTTGTGTTTCAGAGCTATAATCTTGTCCCGGTGCTCAACGTCTACGAGAATATCGTGCTTCCCGTCGAGTTGGATGGAAACCGGGTGGACCGAGCTCATATTGAACACATTATAGAGACGCTTGGTCTGCAGGAGAAAAAAGAGAGTCTGCCCAGCCAGCTCTCCGGCGGACAGCAGCAGCGCGTCGCCATCGCCCGGGCACTTGCTTCAAAGCCTGCCATCATTCTCGCGGATGAACCGACCGGAAACCTCGACAGCCGCACGAGTCTGGATGTGATGGGATTGTTGAAGGTAACGAGCGAGCAGTTTTCTCAGACGATCGTTATGATCACGCACAATGAGAAGATCGCGCAGATGGCGGATTGCATCATCCGCATCGAGGACGGAAGAATCGCAGGTGATCACAATGCTTAATGTCAATAATAAGAAGGCGATCCGAAAGCTATCTGTCCGTTCGTTAAAAAACAGTAAAACTCGTAATTTCATCGCTGTGATCGCCATTATTCTGACCACAGTGCTCTTTACGAGTGTGTTTTCTGTCGGCATGAGTGCTATCGATTCCATGCAGCAATCGACGACGCGTCAGGTGGGAACCAGTGCGCACGGGGGCTTCAAATTTTTGACCTGGCAGCAGTATGAAAAGCTGTTGGAGGATCCGAAGATCAAGGATATCTCCTATAATATCATCATCGGAACTGCGGAAAATGAAGCGCTGAAAAAGACCTATACCGAGATCCGTTACACGGAAGAAAAATCCGCAAAGTGGGGGTTCTGTGAGCCCACTACAGGAACGCTTCCGGTAAAAAAGATGGATGTGGCCACAAGTACAGCTGTATTGGATGCGCTGGGTCTGCCCCATGAGCTCGGTGTACAGGTGCCGCTGGAGTTTACCGCAAACGATAAAAAATACAGCGATATGTTTACGCTGTGCGGTTTCTGGGTGCAGGACAGTGTGGCGTTGGCAAATGAGGCATTTTTGTCAAAGGAATACTGTGACGAGGTGGCTCCAATCTGGCAGGCAGGCGGTGAAAAAGATTTTGACTGGACGAGATTCAGCGGTTCGGTCAATCCGTCCCTTTATTTTTCTCATTCATGGGATCTGGAAAAGCAGGTGCAGGAGTTGAAGGAGCGATGTGGATTTGATGCTTCTGTCAACGAGGGTGTCAACTGGGCATATGCTTCCGCAACGGTGGATGCCGGTACGATCGCAATCCTTGTAATTGTACTGTTTGTTATCATGTTGTCCGGCTACCTGATTATTTATAACATTTTTTACATCTCAGTCAGCAATGAGATCCGTTATTATGGATTGCTCAAGACGATCGGAACGACAAACCGGCAGCTGCGGCGGATCGTGCGACGTCAGGCATTGCTGCTCAGTGTGATCGGTATTCCGGCGGGGCTGTTACTCGGCTATCTGTGCTCCATGTGGCTCGTTCCGCTGGTGATGCGTGTATCTGCATTCCGGGATGCATTTGTCGTTTCCGCGAACCCGGTTGTTTTTGTGGGAAGTGCTGCATTTACGCTGTTTACTGTGTGGGTGAGTTGTATTCGTCCCTGTCGTTTTGTGAGTCGCATTTCACCTGTTGATGCAGTGCGCTACACAGAGCAGACAGGCACGGGAAAGAAAAAGAGCAGGAAGAGCAGAGCGGTGCATACCCTGTCCATGGCCTATGCCAATATCCGTCGGACACCCAAAAAGACGGCAGCTGTCATTCTTTCCCTGTCTCTGTCGCTCATTCTGCTGAACGGAACAGTGACGATCGTGAGCGGGTTTGACATGGATAAATACATCAAAGAATCCATTGTGTCTGATTTTTACATGACCGATGCGGCAATGACAAATCCTATGCATACGGTTGAG
>JALELN010000207.1 GCA_022771765.1 Lachnospiraceae bacterium
ACCTTCAGATTGCCGGCTGCCTCTGCGAGCATATTGATCGTCGCATTCAACTCTTCCATGGAAGCAGTCGTTTCTTCTGCAGAAGCCGCGTTCTCCTGAGAGATTGCTGACAGATTCGAAATCACATCGACTACCTGCGCTCTCGCGTTGTCGCAGGAGTTTGCATTGCCGCGGATCACGCTGGTACCTTCCCGAGAGACATTAATGCCATCACTCACCTCATTGAAACGAAGCTTTGTATCATTCAGCTTCTGCTGCTGTTCAGCAACCAGTCCCTCTGCCTCCTGCATCACAGCCATCGTCTGTTCGGACTCCACAAGCAGTGTATCAATAATCTGCTGAATCTCCGCAGCTGCCTCATCGGACTGTACCGCCAGCTTCTGGATCTCACCTGCCACAACAGCAAAGCCTCGTCCGGCCTCACCTGCACGTGCAGACTCAATGGATGCATTCAGTGATAACAGGCTTGTCTGATCTGCAATCGAGGTAATCAGTGTCGCTGCAGCTCCGATCTTCTCAATGGATGCGTTCGTCATACGGATCTGCTCGCCAATTCTACTGATTGCCGCTGTCGTGCGGTCGTTGGACTCACTCAGTTCCTGCATCGTGATCGTGGAAGCATTGCCCGCAGCCGTCATATTCTGAGAAGTACTCGTCAGATTACCGACATTGCTAACAATACTCTCGATAACCTCACCCATCGTAGCGATCTCCTGTGAAGCAGACTCAATCTCCTCAGCCTGGGAGACAGCACCTTTCGAAATATCCTCCACTGCGCGGCTGATCTCATCTGCCGCTGCAGAAGACTGGCCGGCCATCTCATCCAAGGAGTTGCCGGAATTGTATAAGGTATCTGAAGACTGTTTCAGACCTCCTACAATTGAACGAAGCTTCTGAATCAGATTTTCAATGGCATTACCCATCTGACCGATCTCATCCTTGCGCTTGATCACGCGGGCATCGACATCCACATTCAGATGACCCTCTGCCACCTCCATCAACGCACCCGATGCCGCCAAGAGAGCTTCTGCTATGCCTTTTGCAATGAGATAACCCACAACGATACAGATCAACAGCACCAGAATAGAGATAATCAGCAAATGACTCACCTTTGTATTAATATAGGCAGCGATATCCTCGCACGGCTGACCGGCAAACACAGCACCGACCACACTGCCATCTGAATTTGTCAAGGGCAAATACACTGCATAATAATCCTTATCCATGATCACAATGTCACTTGTCCTATAGACCTCACCCTTCTGCATGGTTGCCCACACATCGTCGGCAATGTCTGTTCCCACCGGTCGGGAACCATCCTCGTTTTTCAACGAAGTGGCCATACGTGTCTTGCCCCAGCACAATGTCACATCCACATCAGAACCATCCGTGTATACATCCAGCGCATCCTCAGAAGGGGTAATATTCTCATCGCCCTTATAGATACAGCCATCGTCACCCAGACTATAGTCTCCATCCATGAACTCATAGGAACCCTTCAATGCCTCTCCCAGAAGCGCCAGACCGTCGATGGCTTCCTCCTGCATACCGTCTATCATAGAGCTTCGTGCAACCATAACGATAATAACCATCGTCACCAACGCCGGAACTGCTGCCAGAAGAATCAGCTTTTCCTTGATACTCAGTCCTCTTTTTTTTCCGTTCTTCTTTTCAGCCTTTTTCGAATTGCCTTTCTTTTTCTGTTCCGTTATTTCCATATCGCGCATTTCATCCATCACCCACTACACTCCTTTACAAAATTGTAAAACTGATATATCTCTATATTAAAGAAAATCCACCCTGAATGCAACTGTTTTTGGTAAAAACACTAAAATAATCCATCTTTTTTTAGGTTTTTTGTGCAGTTTATTGCAAAAATACAGATCTTACAACTGCGTCTCAACAAAAATATCGTAAATGGAACGGATCGCGCGTTCAAAATCATCATTGCTCACGCCGATAATAATGTTCAGCTCACTGGAGCCCTGATCGATCATCTTCACGTTTACCTGCGCATGTGCAAGCGCGGAGAAAATCCTGCCCGCCGTACCGCGCGTTGATTTCATTCCTCGTCCGACAACTGCCACCAGTGCCAGATCGCCCTCAATCTCAATAGTATCCGGTGCGGCATATTTATGGATGGCGGAGAGCACCTGCTGCTCTTTTCCCTCAAAATCGTGGCGCTGCACAAATACCGTCATCGTATCAATTCCGGAGGGCATATGCTCAATAGAAATATCATAATCCTCAAATGCCTGCAGCACCTTGCGGCAGAATCCGACTTCGGAGTTCATCATGTCCTTGTCCACATTCACTGCAACAAAATCGCGAAGTCCCGCAATACCGGTAATCGTATACTCCGGCTGATGACAGGTGCTCTCCACGATCATCGTACCAGGTTCCTCCGGCGCGTTGGTATTTCTGATATTGATCGGAATACCTTCCTTGCGCACGGGGAAAATCGCATCCTCGTGAAGCACACCGGCACCCATATAAGACAGCTCCCGCAGCTCCTTGTAAGTAATCGTATGAATCACCGCAGGGTTGTCGATAATACGGGGATCAGATACCAAAAATCCGGAAACATCCGTCCAGTTCTCATAGATAGTGGCATGCACCGCACGCGCTACGATGGAACCGGTGATGTCAGAACCGCCACGGGAGAAGGTATGTACCTCGCCACTCTCCTTCGCACCGTAAAATCCGGGAATGACCGCACATTCACATTCTGCCAGTTTCTTTCCAAGCACCTCGTTGGTCTTATCCGCAAGGAAATTTCCCTCCTCGTCAAAGAAAATAACCGTAGCTGAATCTATAAATTCATAGCCGAGATACTCTGCCATGATAATACCGTTCAAATATTCACCACGACTGGCTGCATAGTCACAGCCTGCCTTATTCTTAAAGTTCTGCGCAATGGTCTTAAACTCCTCATCCAGAGATAAATTCAGATCCAGACCTTTGATGATGGAATCATAACGGTCTTTAATCTTTCCGAGCTTTCCGGAAAACTCCTTTCCTTCCGCAGCGATGCCATAACACTCATAAAGCATATCCGTCACCTTGGTATCCTTCGCATTGCGCTTTCCGGGCGCGCTGGGCACTACAAATTTCCGCGACTCATCCGCGCGAATGATCGCCCCTACCTTCTTGAACTGCTCTGCGCTCGCCAGGGAGCTTCCGCCAAATTTCACAACCTTAACCATTTTCTTTTCTCCTTCGATAGATCGTAAATGTATTCTTCCACAAATCCCTAATATACTACACTTATCTCAAAAAATCTATTGTTTTTCTCACTTTATTTCATCATCTGACAATAAAATTGTCTCGCCGCAGGCAAGCGTTTCCGTGAGATTGATGATCCTCTGGTTTTCTGAGCCCCTGAACTTTAGCGAAATATTTTTCTTTTCCAATACAAATTCACCGTCCACAAGCACATCGATCAGCGAGAGAATCTCGTCTGTAATGTCGATGCGCGCCCGGCTCTCCTGCAGCAGATCCTTCTCCAACGTATAACCGGTATAGACCCAGATCGTTTTTTTCGGATATCTGTTTCGGATCTCATGATAAAGTGACAGCAGACCGCGCTGATTGGAAGGCTCAAAGGGTTCTCCGCCAAGAACGGTAATCCCCTGTATATAATCCGGCTCCAGAGCCTCCAAAATCTCTCCCATCACCTTATCCGTATATTCTTTTCCATATGTAAAATTCCAGGTCTCCGGATTGAAGCACTCCCTGCAATGGTGCGTACAGCCCGACACAAACAGTGAGACACGCACACCCGGTCCGTTGGCGATATCTGTTTTTTTCAATGCTCCGTAGTACATCTTGTTCTCTCCTTTATGTAATCTAAAATTTCAGCCGCAATGTCCTGCGTCTTTCTCCCATCAGTGACAATTGCCATATCTCTTGCCAGTTCATACGCCTCCCTGCGCTCATCCAAAAGCGCCCGGATTGCCGGCACATTTTTTTTGCCCTCAAGAATCGGACGGTTATGGTCATGTCGCACGCGCTCTAAGATCGTTTCCGGCTCGGCTGTCAGCTGTACCACTGTACCGCTCTGTTTCATCAGCATCCTGTTTTCCTCCCGCAGAATTGCCCCTCCGCCACACGACACAATCTGATTTTTTGTTTCCGACAGTTCACGGAACAGTTCGCTCTCCATCTCACGAAACGCCTCCTGTCCGCGCGTCTGAAAGATTTCCGGTATGGACATTCCCGCACGTCGTACCAGTTCTTCATCCGTATCTATAATGTCCATTCCACATAATTGCCGAAGCGCCACTGCAACTGTACTTTTTCCGGTTCCCATAAATCCAATCAGGTAAATATTGGCATCTCCACCGGTGATCGCCTGATGCAGGAGCTGCAACACCTGTGTCAGCGTCTTTCTATCCATCTGCCCCGGTGCACTGGCCTTTTCACCTGCTCCGAAGGTCACACAGGACCCAAAGCTCTCACCACAGATCCGGCTTACAACACCCATGCTTCCCATGGACATAGTAATGACCGGTGTATTTGGAAATCGCTCCTTGAACTGTGCAGTCACTGACAACAGTTCCGTCACATCCGTCTGTCTGCGCGGCATGACTGCCAGCTTGACAATATCTGCCCCCGACGCCTGCATTTGTGAAAGCAGCGCCAGCATCTCCCCTGCTGACGGTGTCTCCTGAAAATTATGGTGCGAGGCCACAACTATCGTTCCGCTGTCATGAATCCTATGAAACAAATCCTCTGTCTGCTCCGTTTCAAAATATTCGACATCCAGAAGATCCGCGTTTTTGGACTCTGCCAGAGCGATCAGCAGTTTCCTGACACAGTCTTTTGAAAGCATTCCCTCACCGCCCTGTTTTTTTGAGCGGTAGGTAGCAAGCAGCAGCGTACTCTTACACATCTTCTGCAAGGTCTGAAGCACTTCCAGCACCTGTGCCGTATCAGTGACTGCTTCATACCAGTCCATCCGCCACTCAATCATCTGTGTCCGCTCATCAGACAGTTTTCTGACCTGCGCAAGAATTTCCTCTCTCTGTACCGCCACCACCGGAACACAGACCAACGGCCGCTCACCGATCCGATAGCCTTTTTTTTGAATATATGTACTCATCTCTTTTGCTCTCCGTTCATCACTAAAATCAAAATCTGTTTTTAAGTATAACTGTTTCGAACGCCCGGGGCAAGTGATTGGTTACAATTGACATCCATTTTATTTTCAACTATTATGTTGTATGGATCTTTGATACGAAAACCGTACATACAGACAGTTTTCGATTCTTGATAAAGGAGCTATCTCATATGATGGAAATTACCGGAACTACAAAACTATTGTGCCTGCTGGGAGATCCGGTCGCACACAGCAAATCACCCATGATGCACAATACCGCTGCCCGGATTTTGAATCTGGACTATGCATATCTGGCATACCGGATCACAGAGCAGCAATTACCGCTCGCAGTGGATGCATTGAAGCTGTTTGGCGCAAGAGGATGGAATCTGACCATGCCCCTGAAAACTGCCATGACAAGTCTGGTTGATGAACTGAGTCCGGCCGCCGAACTGGCAAATTCCGTCAATACAGTTGTAAATGAAAACGGCAGACTGATCGGACATACAACAGACGGCATCGGTTTTATTCGTTCTGCGGCTGCTGAGGGAATCGACCCTGTCGGAAAGGAGCTCGTTCTGCTGGGAGCCGGCGGCGCTGCCAGCGCCATCTGCGTTCAGGCGGCCTTGGACGGTGTAAAGGCCATCCATATGTTTAAGCGGAAAAATGCCTCCTGGGATGCCACAGAACAGTTCATCTCCCGTGTCGCACGAAAGAGCGGCTGTGACATCACACTGGAGGACATCAATGATCAGTCCGCCCTTCGGCTACGCCTGCAGAATGCCATCATGCTGGTAAATGCGACAAATGTTGGAATGGCTCCCGATTGTAATGCCAGTCCCATCGACGCGTCACTGCTCTACCCGGAACTTGTCGTATCCGACATCATCTACAACCCTGCTGAGACGAGACTGATGCACGAAGCAGCGCAAATCGGCTGTAAGACCTTTAATGGTATGTACATGCTGTTATATCAGGGTGCTGCTTCCTTTGAGCTGTGGACCGGCAAAGAGATGCCGATTGAAGAAATCCGAAAGAAATTTTTTTAAAAAGGAGTTTATAGCATGAGTTTTACTTATTTACGTGAGTTACCCTCACCCGGAAAAATCAAGACTGAATATCCGCTCTCCAAAGAAATGACCGCTTTAAAAAAGGACCGCGACGCACAAATCCGCGATATCCTTACAGGGAAGGATGACCGCTTTTTAGTGATCATCGGGCCCTGCTCCGCAGACAGCGAGGATCCTGTCTGCGAATATGTAAACCGGCTTGCAAAGGTACAGGAGAAAGTCAAAGACCGCCTGCTTTTAATCCCCCGCATCTACACAAACAAGCCCCGCACCACAGGCGAGGGCTACAAAGGCATTGCTTCGCAGCCTGATCCTGAAAAGGCTCCGGACATGATCGCCGGTCTGATTTCCGTGCGTAAAATGCATTTGCGGGCAATCAGTGAGAGCGGTCTGACACCGGCTGATGAGATGCTCTACCCCGAAAATTGGGAGTATGTCTCTGATCTTCTCTCCTATGTGGCAATCGGGGCACGTTCCGTAGAGGATCAGCAGCACCGACTGACTGTCAGCGGCTTTGATGTGGCTTCCGGCATGAAAAATCCGACAAGCGGGGATTTTTCCGTCATGCTGAATTCGGTCTACGCAGCACAACACCCGCATCATTTCACTTTCCGCGGCTACGAGGTGGACACCACAGGTAATGATCTGACACATGTGATTCTGCGGGGCGCAGTCAGCAAACACGGCAACACGGTACAAAATTATCACTATGAAGATATCATGCGTCTCATTGAAATGTATGAAAAAATGGATCTGGTGAATCCCGCCGCGATCATTGATGCCAACCATTCCAATTCCGGCAAGAAATATGAACAGCAGGTACGTATTGTGAAAGAAGTAATGCACAACCGTGTGATTTCCCCTGAAATTCGTAAGATGATCAAGGGTGTTATGATTGAAAGTTATTTGGAGCCTGGCTGCCAGAAGATCGGCGAACACATTTATGGAAAGTCCATTACCGATCCCTGCCTTGGATGGGCGGAGTCCGAGCAGCTTATCTACGATATTGCGGAGCGCGTATAGAGTGTGTTGAATTCTTTAAAGCAAAAAGGAGTATATTCCCTGCTCGGTTGCCCTTGTCCTCGTCAAGCTCGGTCGGGCAAAAGTCGCAGGAAATACACTCCTTTTTTCTCTACACATTTCCACCTTTCCCCCCATCAAGCTCGGTCGGGCAAAAGTTGCAGGAAATGTATCTCGTTTTATTTTTATGAATAATATTTACACCCTCGGGTGCGCTTTTTTATATACTTCCCTTATTTTGCGATCTGACAGCTGCATATATACCTGTGTGGTCGATATATCTGAATGCCCCATCAGTTCCTGCACGGATTTCAGATCCGCACCATTTCCAAGCAGATGCGCGGCAAAGGAGTGGCGCAGCGTATGCGGCGTGATATCACTGCCAAGCCCGGCCTGCTTTCCGTAATACTTGACAATCTTCCAGAAGCCCTGTCTGCTCATAGGCTCACCGGAGCAGTTTGTAAACAACAGCCTGCTGGATTCATCCTCCACAAGCCGCGGCCTGCTCTTCTCCAGATAAAGCTCCAACGCCTGTCTTGCTGTATCTCCAAAGGGAACAGTCCGTTCCTTATGTCCGTCCCTGCAAGTCACATATTCCAGCTGAAGATTCACATCTGACAGCTCCAGCGAGATCAGCTCTGATACGCGAATACCCGTCGCGTACAAAAGTTCCATCATCGCCTTATCCCTCAGTTCCTTCGGTGCATGGGAAGCTGGCTGATCAAGCAGCCGTTTGATCTCTTCCTCCGACAGAATTTCCGGCGGCTTCTTATCGATCTTTGGTGCCTTTAATCCTTTCGCAGGATTATCCCCACGCATCCCCTCTGTGACCTGCCATGCGAAAAATGCCTTTGCGCTGGCAATAAAACGGGAAATGGTCGCAGCCTTACGCCCCTGCGCTTCCAGTTCCAGAATATACGCCTGCAGCTGCTCCGCGCTCACCTGCGCAAAACTCGTCACAGCATGACCTTCGTTCATGGTGCCTTGATCTGATTCCTGCTGCACATATTCCATCAGCTTGCGAAGATCTCTGGCATACGCAGCTTCTGTATTTTCGGAAGTCTGTCGCTGTTCGTGCATATAACTGATAAATGCATCAATTAATTTTCTCATGTAAAAACCTACCCCTGTATCGCCCTGCAAAAAAGCAGTCAAATGCCCTTTCATCAAGGCGCAAATATGTTTTTACTATACCAAAATATTACAAGTTTTGCAAATATTATGTAATATTTTTAAAAAATTTTTAATAATTTTTGTAATATCAAGGGATTTATGTAAGATTCAAGTAATATTCCAACGATCAGAATCACAAACAGAAAAACAACTGCCGCAGTCTTGCGCCACCCGACATGCTCTCTCCGGCGTTCCGATAGCTGAACCAGACCGAGATATGCCGGCACATAGGCGAGAAACTGCGGAAATAATGCCACCAGACACAAAAGCAGGCCCTTCGCTCCAAAAGCGCTGATCGATATCACACAAAAATAACCATAAGCAAAACCGCTCCATGCCACGAAGAGTACATGAACGATCTTTCCCTTCGCCACCACGGTAAGCGCCAGCAGCGAAGCAAACAACACCAGACGATTGCAGCCCACGTGCCACAACAATTCCCGTGACTCTATATCCGTATATTGAAACTGCTTTAAATAATAGCGCGTCACGCTGCCATTTTGCTGAAAAGTATTCCCCCCCAGCAGATTTGCCAGTACAATTCCGACTAAAAAAAACGCCAGAAAATCTATAAGCAGCAGCTGCTTTATGGGAAGCTTTCGCACACGCATGATTCCTGTCCCTTAGTTTTTCTTTACGATCATTTTATGCAATACTTGTTTTTATATGCCATCAATGCTGCCACCGTCTTTGCATCCTGAATCGTACCCGCATAGATCATCTCACAGAGCTCATCCAGATCAAAGGCCTCCAGCTCCACAAATTCATCCGGATCCAAATGCTGGTGCGTGTGTACGAGATCACGCGCCACATACACATCAATAAACTCATCGCAGTACGCCACCGTCGTGCGAAGTGACATCAGATAATCCAGCCGCCCACTGCGATAACCGGTCTCTTCCTCCAGCTCTCTGGCTGCGCAGTGAATCGTCTCCTCCTCCGTCGAATCTCTGGCGCCCGCCGGTATCTCAATGGTCATGCGGTCCAAAGCATTCCGGAACTGGCGCACCATCAGAATCTTCCCATCAGGAAGCACCGGAACGACTGCCGCTGCTCCCTTGCGATGATGAATCAGATCCCACTCCGCAAGTCTGCCATCCGGCATCTGCATCGTATCGCTGTAAAAGTCTACGATCACTCCCTGATATTTTAATGTGCGATTGATACGTTTAATCTGGTTTTCCATTGTTCTTACCTCCTCCAGAAATATAATCGGGATTTAAAAAAGGCGCTAAGATCTAAAATCTTAACGCCTAGTCGAATCAGTCTTTTTATGATGCTCTGATCTATTTCGCGTAATCCGTCACGCGTGATTCACGTATGACATTGACCTTGATCTGTCCAGGATATTCCAGTTCAGACTCAATCTGCTTGGAAATATCTCTCGCCAGAATGACCATATCAGCATCACTGATTTGTTCAGGAACTACCATTACTCGAACTTCCCGTCCTGCCTGAACAGCAAAAGATTTGTCAACACCCTTAAAACCGTTTGTAATATCCTCTAACTGCTGTAAGCGGTTAGAATATGTTTCCAATGTCTCACGTCTTGCACCCGGGCGAGCTGCGCTGATCGTATCAGCTGCCTGTACCAGACACGCAATGAGAGACTGAGGCTCCACATCGCCGTGATGTGCCTCTACTGCATTGATAATAATCGGTGATTCCTTATACTTGCGGCACAGATCCACACCGATCTGAATATGTGATCCCTCCATATCATGATCCACAGATTTTCCTATATCATGTAAGAGACCTGCACGCTTGGCGGTTCTCACATCTACACCGATCTCACCAGCGAGAAGTCCCGCAATCTGTGCGACTTCAATCGAATGCTTTAATGCATTCTGTCCATAACTGGTTCTGAACTTCATTCGTCCCAGGAGACGTACTAACTCGGGATGGATACCATGGATGCCAACCTCTAATGTGGCAGCCTCGCCTTCCTCACGAATCATCGTGTCGACTTCTTTCTGAGCCTTCTCCACCATCTCCTCAATTCTGGCCGGATGAATACGTCCATCCACAATCAGCTTCTCCAGCGCGATACGCGCTACTTCACGACGGATCGGATCAAATCCTGAGAGAATAACAGCTTCCGGCGTATCGTCAATAATCAGATCCACACCTGTTAACGTCTCCAGTGTACGGATATTTCTACCCTCACGTCCAATAATTCGTCCCTTCATCTCATCGTTCGGAAGAGGTACGACTGAAATGGTAGTCTCAGACACATGATCTGCCGCACATTTCTGAATGGCAGTAACCACATAATCCTTAGCCTTTTTACCGGCTTCCTCCTTGGCGCGGGTTTCCATTTCCTTAATCAATTTTGCAGTGTCAAGTTTTACATCATCTTCAACGGTTTTTAATAAAAATTCTTTTGCTTGTTCGGAGGTCAAACCTGAAATTCTCTCAAGTTCCTGCACTCGCTGTTCATTGAGCTTTGCGACTTCTGCCTTCTGCTTCTTAATCTCTTCTTCCTTGGCGGCAAAGCTTGCCTCACGCTTTTCGATGGATTCCAGCTTCTTGTCCAGATTGGACTCCTTCTGCTCGATACGGCGTTCCGCACGCTGAATCTCAGATCTGCGTTCCTTGATCTCACGGTCTAACTCATTCTTCGTCTTAATAGACTCTTCCTTGACCTCAAGGAGAGATTCGCGTTTCTTCGCCTCTGCGGTCTTTACCGCATCATCAATGATCGCTCTTGCTTTTTCCTCCGCAGAGCCAACCTTTGAATCAGCCTTTTTCTGCTGTACCTGATTCAGGATCACAGCTGTCACTACCGCAGTGACTGCCAAGGTGACTAAGACAGCAACTATGAGTACTGCAATACTTACTGTCACAGGAGCACCTCCTTATAAAGTTTTCATTGTACATATAACATTAAAAATCGTACATCTGTCATAACTACAACATATAAATTTTATCCTTTATTGTGCATGATGTCAAGTGGATAATATGTATTTATGATCTGCTGATCGCACGACAGATGTCGGTACTCTGAAATCCTCTGCGCATCAGATATC
>JALELN010000045.1 GCA_022771765.1 Lachnospiraceae bacterium
GGAAGAGTCTTTAAAGACAATCAGACAGAATGAAATTGTGGAGGGTACGGTCATCGATGTAAAACCGGACGAGATTGTCTTGAACATCGGATATAAGTCAGATGGAATCATCAGCCGCAGCGAGTATACCAACGAGCCCAATGTAGACCTTACCACATTAGTTTCTGTCGGAGACAAGATGGAGGCAAAAGTAAAGAGAGTCAATGATGGCGAAGGACAGGTTCTCCTTTCCTATAAGAGCCTTGCAGCAGAAAAAGGCAGCAAGCGCTTAGAGGAAGCATTTGAGAACGGTGAGGTGCTGACCGCTAAGGTTGCACAGGTACTGACCGGTGGTTTGAGCGTGATTGTGGATGAGGCAAGAGTGTTCATTCCTGCAAGTCTTGTAAGCGATACCTATGAGAAAGATCTCTCTAAGTATGAGGGACAGGATATCGAGTTTGTCATCACAGAGTTCAATCCTCGCAGACGCCGTATTATCGGTGACAGAAAGCAGTTAGTAGCGGCAAAGAAGGTTGAACTGCAGAAAGAATTGTTTGCAAAGATTAAGGTTGGTGATGTGATCGAGGGTACAGTGAAGAATGTAACTGATTTCGGTGCATTTATTGATTTGGGCGGTGTTGACGGTCTGCTTCACATCTCTGAGATGAGCTGGGGCAGAATCGAGAATCCCAAGAAGGTATTCAATGTAGGCGATACCGTAAAGGTATTCATCAAGGATATTAATGATACCAAGATTGCGCTGTCCATGAAGTTCCCGGAGGAGAATCCCTGGAATGATGCGCAGGAGAAGTTTGCAGTCGGCACAGTTTTAAAGGGAACTGTTGCCCGTATGACAGATTTTGGTGCGTTTGTTGAACTGACACCCGGTATTGATGCATTACTTCATGTATCACAGATCGCAAAGGAGCATATCGAGAAGCCGTCTGATGTATTAAAGATCGGACAGGAGATCGAGGCAAAGGTTGTTGATTTCAACGAGGCTGATAAGAAGATCAGCCTGAGTATGAAGGCGCTGCTTGCACCTGAAGAGAATACAGCAGAAGTTGAAGAAGAGGCACCTGCAGAGGATGCTGAGTAGGATTTAAATGAAATCCCTGCGGAACAATTCCGCAGGGAATTTTTGTTTCATAACTATAATATGTTAAAGGAAAGAGCATATATGTTAGATAACTATGAACAGTTTAAAAAAGACATTTACGCGCTGACAAAAATTGACCTGAATGCATATAAAGAGAAGCAGATGCGGCGTAGAATCGACACATTGATTGGAAAAAATAAGGTGGACAGCTATGATAAGTATGTCGATCTGATTAAAAAAGATAAGGAGAAGTTCGAACAGTTTGTAAACTTCCTTACGATCAATGTCTCCGAGTTTTATCGCAATCCGGATCAGTGGAAGATTCTCGATGAGGAGGTATTCCCCAGACTGATCGAAAAATATGGAAAGAAGCTTGTGATCTGGAGCGCTGCCTGCTCGACCGGCGATGAGCCGTACTCCCTTGTCATGGCCCTCAGCCGACATTTGCCGCTTTCGGATATCAAGATTATTGCGACTGATATTGACAAGCAGGTGCTGGCGGCAGCAAAGATGGGGCTCTATAATGAAAAGAGTATTGCGGCGGTGCCGGATGACTTGAAAAAGAAGTATTTTACACAGGTCGGAAGTTCTTACCAGATCTCTGAGGAGATTAAGCAGCGGGTGGAATTCCGTGAGCATAATCTGCTTCGGGATCCGTATCCGACCGGATGTCATCTGATTGTCTGCCGGAATGTGGTGATTTATTTTACCGATGAGGCAAAGGATGAAATCTACGCAAAATTTAACCAGTCTTTAGTTCCGGGTGGTATGCTCTTTATCGGAAGCACAGAGCAGATCATCAATTACAAGGATCTGGGATTTGTGAGAAATAAGTCGTTCTTTTTTGAGAAGGAGTAAATCATGAAATATTGAAGGTGCGTATTTGACCGGTCACGGATTTATCAGTCGGTTATGCTTGCCGGGTAAATCTAATCACGCAGGCGGCACAGAGTAAAAGCAAAATCAGCTTTTCTCTGCTGCTTGAGTTATGGATAGCTATAGGCTGTTTCCGCGCGAACCCGTCGCATAAACGACCTGACTAAATTCCGTGTACCGGTCAAATTCGCACTTTTATGATTCAGAAAATCCTCCCAGTACATGTGTGAGATATTCAGCCAGCTTCTCTGAATGTAAAAATGCATCATCAACAGCGACCTTCGAATAACAGGTTTCGGGGGTCGCTTTTTCTCTGTGCGCTTTGTCAACATAAGTGGCGACAGATTTGTGGATCGCTATATCCTCAGCGGGCAGATAATAATAATTTTTGTAGTCTAAATAGTACAGGCGTGCCATACCTTGATAGAGAGGGACACGCAGTCGTACATGATCTCCCGCGGCGTGCAGATATGCGCCGGTCACTGGCTGTGTACAGGAAAGGCAACCAGGAAGTGTACATGGCGGCGTGAGCACGGCAATTAACTCCTCGGAAGGATTGCCTTCTAGATCGTTATACTGCTCCACGGAGGCGGAAACGACATGTGCCGGTGAGGAGAAGAGCTCGTCATAGGCAAAAACTGCCAGCAGGTCGATCATGCCCAGTACATCTTCATAATTGTGCAGCCATAACAGCTGTGCTGCTTCCTCATCCGGATGGCGGACATAGTTTTCATATACCTTAATCAGATCACCGCCGGAATATTTGTCCTCGCGATCAATGCCGAGAAACTGTTCCACGGTTTTCTGGCGGTAGTTTTGTAATTGCAGCATGTTTTTTCGCCGAGTCACTTCTTTGTAGATATCAAACAGCTCAAAGGTCTCAAAAGACAGCGGGACAGAGTGCAAAGCAGCACGCGCCAGCAGAAACGGGAGATCAAAGCTGTTGCCGTTAAAGGTGATGATCCGCCGGATTTCTGTTGTTTGCATTATATTTGCGAAACGGGTGAGCAGTACAGCTTCATCCTCAGGACAGTCAGCAAACAATTGATTTACATAAATATTGTTATGGTCAACTACAGACGCCATGCCGATCAGATAGATCCGGTGGCGTGAGCGGGAGAGCCCGGTTGTCTCGATGTCAAGAAAAAGATCACCGGGTCTTAGCAGCTCAGGGATTATGGGATGTATGGCATGTAAGGGTCGCGTGTCTGTGCGGATTTGCATAAGAGACTCCTTTGTATTTGTGATCTGAAACAAGTATACACAACTTTTGTTTGACAAAAAAGACAAAAAAATCACATTTTTTTTCATTTTTTTATGACAAAATTTCTCATTGTGCTATAATTATATCAGTATGTGGCAGATAAACATCTGTTTTGCTACAGGAATATTTATAAGGAAAGAGAGGTCAATTTGATGGGATTACGAACGTTTAAGGGCGGAGTTCATCCTTTCGAGGGCAAAGAGTTATCCAAAGACAAGCCTGTCACGGAATATTTGCCCAAGGGAGATCTGGTGTTCCCCGTTTCTCAGCACATTGGTGCCCCTGCCAAGCCGGTTGTCGCAGTCGGTGACACGGTGAAAAAAGGGCAGCTGATCGCTGAGGCAGGCGGATTTGTTTCTGCAAACATTTACTCATCTGTTTCCGGAACAGTCAAGGCAATTGCGCTGCACCGTGTCGCTACCGGCGATATGGTCAATTCGATCGTCATCGAAAACGACGGAAATTATGAGGAAGTGGAGTATGATGCCGTAGAGGATGTTACGACACTCTCCAAGGAAGAGATCATTGAGAAGGTGAAAAAGGCAGGAGTTGTAGGTATGGGTGGTGCAGGCTTCCCGACCCACGTGAAATTATCCCCCAAGGATCCCGATAAGATTGATTATATCATTGCGAACTGCGCGGAATGTGAGCCGTATCTGACTTCCGATTACCGCAGAATGCTGGATAATCCGGAACTGCTCGTAGGCGGTCTGAAGATCGTGCTGCAGTTGTTTGACAATGCAAAGGGTGTGCTTGGTGTGGAGAATAACAAGCCTGACTGTATTGCAAAGCTGCAGGAGATTTGTAAGGACGAGCCCCGCATCGAGGTGGTTCCGTTGCAGACCAAGTATCCGCAGGGTGGTGAGCGTCAGCTGATCAAGGCAGTGACCGGTCGCGCGATCAATTCAACTATGCTTCCCGCAGATGCAGGATGTATCGTTGACAATGTAGAGACACTGGTGTGCATTTACCGCGCAGTCAAGGAAGGTAAACCGGTGACAAACCGTATCTTTACCGTGACTGGAGATGCTGTGAACGATCCACGCAATTTCTATGTGAGTGTTGGAACCAATTACGCGGAGCTGCTGGAGGCTGCCGGCGGTCTGAAAGAATCCGGAGCAGAGAAGATGATTTCCGGCGGACCGATGATGGGATTCTCCATGTTTGATCTGAATGTGCCGATCACAAAGACAAATTCATCATTGCTTTGTCTGTCCTCCGATGATGTTTCGCATCTGGAGCCGAGCGCATGTATCAACTGTGGTCGATGCGTAGAGGCATGTCCGGAACTGTTAGTTCCTTCGAGACTGGCGAAACAGGCGAATTTAAAGCTTGGCGAGGCATTTGAAAAGTGGAATGGTATGGAATGTATTGAATGCGGAAGCTGCAGCTTTATCTGCCCGGCAAGACGTCCGCTGGCGCAGTCTATCAAGACGATGAAAAAAGATATTCTCGCGGCCAGACGTAAAAAATAATCAGATAATAATTTAATTCAGAAAGGATGTTAGACATGGATAACATTTTACATGTTTCCTCATCGCCCCATGTGCGTGCGAAGGATTCTACCAGCCGAATTATGGCGTATGTGTTGTTAGCATTGCTTCCCACGACGCTGTTTGGCATTTACAACTTCGGACCGCGTGCATTGCTTCTGATCGTTCTGACGATCGCAAGCTGTGTGGCTACCGAGTGGGTGTTTGAGAAAATTATTCACAAGAAAAGTACGATTAGTGATCTGAGTGCAGTCGTTACCGGACTGCTTCTGGCATTGAACCTGCCTGTGACACTTCCCTGGTGGGAGGCAGTACTCGGCGGTGTTTTCGCGATCGCGATTGTAAAAATGATGTTTGGCGGTCTCGGACAGAATTTTATGAATCCTGCGCTTGGCGCAAGATGCTTTCTTTTGATTGCATTTGCAGCTGACATGACCAATTTCAAGACGGATACTTATACCGGTGCGACTCCGCTGGCCGCAATGCGAAGCGGAGAGATCATCAACAGTATGGATGCCCTGATCGGACGTACTGCAGGTACCATCGGTGAAACAAGCACGATTGCGATCTTGATCGGAGCAATCATCCTGATTTTACTGGGTGTGATTACCCTGGCAATTCCGGCAAGCTACCTGATCACATTTGTGATCTTTATGTTGATCTTCGGCGGTCACGGCTTTGATATGAACTATATCGTGGCACAGCTTTGCAGCGGTGGTATTATGCTTGGCGCATTCTTTATGGCTACGGACTATGTCACCAGTCCGATCACACCGAACGGGCGGATTCTGTTTGGTATCTGCTGTGGTATTCTGACCGGTCTGTTCCGCTGCTTCGGCGCGAATGCAGAGGGTGTTTCCTTCGCAATCATCTTAAGCAACCTGCTTGTTCCGATGATCGAGAAGATCACGATTCCCCGTGCATTCGGTCAGGTAAAAGAGAAAAAGGAGGGCAAATAGTATGAAAACGAAGAAAATCGTGCATGACGCCCTGATCCTTACCGCATTTACACTGGTGCTTGGATTTTTGCTGGGACTCGTCTATGAGATCACCAAGCAGCCCATCGCAGACGCGAATGCTGCGGCTGCGCAGGAAGCCTACAAGGCAGTTTTTGCGGATGCGGATTCCTTTGAAGCACTGGAGGGATTTGATAAAAATGCCGCTACAGAGGAAGTGGTGGCCGCAGGATATGAGGATTCCATTGACGATGTGCAGGTGGCAAAGGATGCTTCCGGAGCGGATATCGGTTATGTTATTACTGTCACTGCCAAGGACGGCAGTCAGTCCACAATCACATTTTCAGTGGGCATTCAGAGTGACGGAACGGTAAACGGTTATTCCGTGACCAGCATTGCTGAGACTCCGGGTCTTGGTATGAAGGTAGAGGATGAGAGCTTTTATTCACAGTTCCAGGGCAAGCTGGTAGATACCTTTAATGTGGTAAAGAATACACCTGCTGCTGACAACGAGATTGAGGCGATTTCCGGAGCGACCATCAGTTCCAAGGCAGTAACAAACGGCGTGAATGCAGCCCTTACCTATTTCCGTTCAGAATTAGGAGGTGCACAGTAATGAATAAATATACAGAGCGTTTATATAACGGTATTATTAAGGAGAATCCTACCTTCGTGCTGATGTTGGGTATGTGTCCGACACTGGCAGTAACATCATCCGCGATCAACGGACTTGGTATGGGACTTTCCACCACGGTCGTGCTGATTCTGTCCAATCTGCTGATTTCCGCATTCCGTAAGGTGATTCCCAACGGTGTGCGTATGCCGGCATTTATCGTGATCGTGGCATCTCTTGTAACGATCGTAGAATTTATGATGAAGGCATATTTTCAGTCGCTTTCCGCTGCGCTCGGCGTGTATATTCCGCTGATCGTTGTGAACTGTATTATCTTAGGCCGTGCAGAGAGCTATGCCTCCAAAAACCCGGTGTTGCCGTCTATCTTTGACGGAATCGGTATGGGTCTTGGATTTACGGTGGGACTGACCTGTATCGGACTTGTCCGTGAGTTGCTGGGCGCAGGACAGATCTTTGGAGTACAGGTATTATCTTTGAGTTGGTTTACACCGATCACCATTTTTATCATGGCACCGGGCGCATTTCTGGTGCTGGCATTTCTCGTTGCGGGTATGAATATCATTCGCAAGAAGATGGAAGAGAAGGGCAAGCCGTTGGCTGAACCTGCCGGATGCTTAAGCGGTGATTGCGCACATTGCGGACAGGCAGACATTTGTGCAGATAAGAAAGGAGTATAAGGCAGATGAAAGAATTACTGTTGATTGCGGTTGGTTCCGCGATCGTAAATAATGTTGTACTGAGTCAGTTCCTTGGTATCTGTCCGTTCCTTGGCGTATCAAAGAAAACTGAGACAGCAGCCGGCATGGGTGGTGCGGTAATCTTTGTTATTACTCTGTCGTCCTTTGTGACCGCGCTGATCTACAAATTCATCCTCGCAAACGAGTACCTGATGAGCAAAGGCATTGACCTGACCTATTTGAAGACGATCGTTTACATTCTGGTCATCGCATGTCTGGTACAGTTTGTGGAGATGTTTTTAAAGAAGAAAATGCCACCTCTGTATGAGTCACTGGGTGTGTATCTGCCGCTGATTACGACCAACTGCGCCGTGCTCGGTGTAGCGCTGACCAATGTGACCAAGGAGTATGGGATCTTAGAGAGTGTAGTAAACGGTTTTGCGACTGCGCTGGGATTTTTCATCGCGATCGTTCTCATGGCAGGACTCCGCGAAAAAATTGAGTATAACGATATTCCGAAGCCTTTTCAGGGCACAGCGATCGTTCTGATCACAGCTGCCTTAATGTCAATCGCATTTATGGGCTTCTCAGGAATGATCTAGGAAGGAGAAGAACATGAATATAACAGCAATTCTTGTAGCTGCCCTTGTGGTTGGCTGTACAGGTGTTTTAATTGGATTCTTCCTTGGCGTTGCCGGTGAGAAGCTTGCTGTTGAGGTGGATGAAAAAGAGGAGGCAATCTTAGGCGTGCTGCCCGGAAATAACTGTGGTGGCTGTGGCTATGCCGGATGTTCCGGTCTTGCTGCTGCAATTTCCAAGGGCGAGGCTCCCATTAACCAGTGTCCGGTGGGCGGTTCCGGCGTTGCGGCACAGATCGGTGCGATCATGGGTGTGGAAGCAGATGAAGGAACTCGAATGGTAGCGTTTGTGAAGTGTTCCGGAAATAAAGAGGCCAGCAAGGCAGATTACGCTTATAACGGCCTGATGGATTGTAACGCTATGAAGTATGTACCCAACGGTGGTCCGAAGTCCTGCAACTACGGATGTCTCGGCTATGGCTCCTGTGTAAAGGCATGTCCGTTTGATGCGATTCATATCGTGGATGGTATTGCAAAGGTTGACAAGGAAGCATGTAAGGCGTGCGGAAAATGTGTAGCCACTTGTCCGAAGAGCCTGATCGAGTTGATTCCTTATGATACGGAGTATGTGGTGCGTTGCGTATCCAAGAATAAAGGAAAAGCCGTGATTGATGCTTGCGGTGCAGGATGTATCGGTTGTCATCTGTGCGAGAAGACGTGTGAGCATGGCGCAATCACCGTGATCGACAACATCGCGCGTATCGACTACGCAAAATGTGTACACTGCGGTGCATGTGCAGAGAAGTGTCCGAAACATGTCATCAAGCATATTTTGGAAGCATAAAACCCAAAATGATGTCGGAGAAGCGGGAGATATATGGATCTTCCGCTTCTTTTTATGGTATTTTCTTTGCCGGTGTGGTAAAATAAAAATAGAAATACTTGTGTAATTACGACAGAGTAAAGACTGGGGGGATCTGTATGACTTATGGGGAAATGACAAAAATAATAAGCGAAAACACTGAAATATCGTATGCGGATTTTTTGAATATTGCAAAAGCGGTTTCTCAGGTATTTCCGATGATTGTGCTTGCGAATCTGTCAAAAAATACATATACTATGATTCGTGACGAAGGCTTTCTCTGTAATGAGATGCCGGTCAGTGGATGTTATGATGATCTGATTGATGATAATATGGCAGACATTCATCCGAATTATCAGCAGCTGTTTTATGAGTCTTTTTCCAGAGATCATTTGCTTAACAGTTTTCAACGGGGAAAGACAGAGGTGTATGCGGAGATTTATCAGAAAGATAAGAAAGATCAATATCACTGGGTATCGGTGCACGTGATTCGGATTCAGAGTGAATCCGGTGACGTGATGCACATTTGTCTGAACCGTGTTTTAGACGGAATCAATGAGAAGAGACACAGGAAAAAATAAATTTACAAACGGGTGTCGTGCAGATTATTATCTGTATCGATAAAAACAGCGTCAACATCAGGCATGGATTTTATCAAATCCATGCCTTTTTCCATACCAAGGGCAAAGCAGATCGTACTCAGCGCATCGCCGTCCATGGATGAATCAGACAGGATCGTAACCGCGTTCAGGTCGTTATCATAGGGATAGCCGGTATCCGGATCTAGAATGTGATGATAGATGTGACCATTCTTCTTAAAATAACGTTCATATCGTCCGGAGGTCACGATACTGCGATCAGTCACATCTACTGCGGTGATGGTCTCACCCTCTTCGCCAAAAGGCTTGCGGATGCCAATATGATAAGGTTTGCCGTCTGGTTTTTCACCGAGTGTCAGCACATTTCCGCCGAGATTGATGAAGCCCTCCTGTGAGCCGTGTTCATTCAAATATTCTTTCATCCGGTCCGCAACGTAGCCTTTGGCGATGCCGCCAAGATCCAGTTTTGTATCCGGATTTTTTAATGTCACGGTATTTCCGTCAACCAGAATCTGTGAGTAGTCCACAGTGGCAACTGCTTTCCTAATCGCCGTTTCATCGGGTATTACGCCGGTATTGTTGGGAATATCCCACAGATCCGTGAGTGCACCGATGCTGATGTCAAAGGCTCCGTTGCTCAAACTGCCATATTTGATGCCGGCGCGGATCAGATCCGCAGTCTCTTCGTGTACTTCAACGGGCGCGCCATTTGCGTGGTTGATGTTGTAGATATCACTGTCTTCCATCGTGCGGCTGAAATAGTGCTCATAAGTGTTCGCCAGCGCAAAGCAGTCATCAATCAGGGACGCGTCTGTCGTGTCATTCAGCTGAATAGCGATGACCGTGTTGAAATAAAAGCCGTTTTTGGAAATGGGCTCTTTTTT
>JALELN010000213.1 GCA_022771765.1 Lachnospiraceae bacterium
CAGCGCCCGCCGAAAAAAGGGGAGATCGTTTTTTTCGTGCGCTCCGATGGCAGAGGTGTACTGCACCGGCTGATCCGTGTGTTGCCGGATGGAAACTTTCTGATCAACGGGGATGCACAGAGCTGGACAGAAACAATTCGACCGGAACAGGTGATCGCAGTTGTATCTAATTTTGAACGAAAAAACAGACAGATCTCCTGCGATGGCCACATCTACCGCATGTATGTCCGCCTCTGGGAACTTCTTCGCCCGGTGCGCCCTGCCATCTGCGGCGCTATGCGGCTGATGGGGCATTTTACATACAAAGAGGGAAACGATGAATAAAAAAGACGATAAAAAAACAAAAAACTACACGCCCTGGGAATCGGTCAACATCCTGATCTCCCGCTGGCTGGACGGAAGCTTTACGGAAATTATCGACGACTGGAAGTGGATTTTTTCCTACAGTACCAGATATAAGGGTGCCATTCTCTTTTATATTTTTCTCGGTATTTTCAGCACAAGTCTGGGACTCGTCAGCAGCGTCGCCAGTAAATATGTGATTGATATTATTACCGGGTATCAGATGGAAAAGCTCACGCTTCTGATCTGTGTCATGGTCGGCAGTTCGGTATTTTCCCTGCTCTTTAGCAGCCTGATCAGCCGGATCAGCACAAAGCTGAGTATCCATGTAAATAACGATATTCAGGCAGACATTTTCGACAAGATCATCGACGCCGACTGGCTCTCGCTGAACGCCTACAGCAGTGGAGATATCTTAAACCGCTTTAATCAGGATGTGAGCACGGTCAGCGGCAATGCGATCAGCTGGCTCCCGACAATTATTCTTGCCGTTTACAATTTTATTGCTACCTTTCTCGTCATCCTGCACTACGACGTTGTCATGGCGCTCATCTCATTTATCAGCGCGCCCTTTTTATTTGTCATCTCGCAGCAGCTGCTTCGCAAACAGCGTGAATATAACAAAAAGGTGCGGGAGATGAACAGTCAGCTGATGACCTTTGAGGTGGAGACCTTCTACAATGTGGACACGATCAAATCCTTCGGCATCGCTCCCTATTACGGTGAAAAAATGCGCTGGTGGCAGCGCAAATACAAGGATATCAGTCTGGTTTACAACATGTTCCAGATCAAGACAAACATCCTGCTGTCAGTTCTAGGCATGGTCGTACAGTTTATCGCTTTCGGCTACTGTCTCTTTCTGCTGTGGACACACGCGATCACATACGGTACGATGACCCTGTTTTTACAGCAGCGGAGCAATCTCTCCTCTGCCTTCAACAATGTGGTGTCCATCATTCCCTCTTTTTTGGGCAGTTCCGTATCTGCGCACCGCATCCGTGAACTGGTGGATCTTCCAAAGGAGGTACATATCCCGGAAAGCAGCGCGCTGGATACCTGTATCGCCGATGGTTTCCGGCTTTCCATGCGTGATGTCCGTTTTGCCTACCGCGAGGATCAGGCAGTCATCACAGACTCCTGTCTGGAGGCAAAGCCCGGTGAGATCGTCGCGCTGATCGGTCCCTCCGGAGAAGGAAAAACGACACTGATCCGCCTCCTGCTGGGACTCGTACAGCCGCAGAGCGGAACCGTCACGATCGAGGCCTCTGACGGCAGTCAGGTGCCGATGAACGCAGAGACGAGACATCTGTTTTCCTATGTACCACAGGGCAATACGATTCTGTCCGGAACGATTGAAGAAAATCTGCGAATGGCACGCGAAAACGCCACGGAAGAAGAAATGGTCGAGGCATTGCAGATCGCCTGCGCCTGGGAGTTCGTACAAAAGATGCCAAAGGGCATTCAAAGTTCCGTAGGTGAGCGGGGACGCGGTCTTTCCGAGGGGCAGTCCCAGCGCCTTGCCATCGCCCGGGCAGTTTTGCGTGACGCGCCGATTCTGCTTCTGGACGAAGCGACCTCTGCGCTGGATGTGACGACCGAGCGCCGGGTGCTCAGAAATATCGTAAACCGCCGGCCGAACAAGACGTGCATTGTGACCTCTCACCGCCCGTCCGTGCTGAACCTGTGTCAGCGCGTCTACCGTGTGGTGGACACAAAGGTCACGGAACTGGATTCCGCGGAAGCAGAAAAAGCAGCGATGGATTTTTAACCAATCCATCACTGCTTTTTTATTTCCTAAACAGTTACTTTTATGATTTTACAGTTCCTCGAGTTCCCGCATCCACACATTCACCGACGCGTCGCTGGGCATACGCAGGTCACCCCGCGGAGAGAGGGCGATCGTTCCTACCTTCGGACCATCCGGGATACAGGATCGCTTAAACTGCTGAGTGAAAAAGCGCTTGTAAAATGTCTTTAACCATTTCAGGATCACAGCATCATCGTAGCTGTCCGCGAAGGCACACTTTGCGAGACGATAGACCTTTTCCGGTGAAAATCCAAAACGCAGCACCTGATACAGATAAAAGTCGTGCAGCTCATAAGGCCCCACCAGATCCTCGGTCTTCTGAGAGATCTTGCCGTCCTCCGGCGGCAGCAACTCCGGGCTGACCGGTGTATCCAGCACATCGTAGAGCACCTCAGCGAGCTTCTCATCACCGCAGGTGTCGGCATAGTAGCGCACCAGATGGCGCACCAGTGTCTTCGGCACGGAACAGTTCACCGCATACATGGACATGTGATCGCCATTGTAGGTCGCCCAGCCCAGCGCCAGCTCCGACATATCTCCGGTACCGATGACCATTCCGCCGCTTTTGTTGGCGATATCCATCAGGATCTGTGTCCGCTCTCTCGCCTGACAGTTCTCATAGGTCACATCATGCACGGACGGGTCATGTCCGATATCGGAAAAATGCTGATTCACTGCAGGAACAATCGAGATTTCCCGGAATGTAGCGCCCAGACACCGGATCATTCCCACCGCATTATCGTAAGTGCGGTCGGTCGTGCCAAAGCCCGGCATCGTCACTGCCGTGATCTTTTCCCGGGGAATACCCAGCGCATCAAAGGCGCGCACAGTCACCAGCAACGCCAGCGTCGAATCCAGCCCGCCTGAAATACCTACAACCGCATTCTGACAACCGGTGTGCGCCAGCCGTTTTTTGAGTCCCATGGACTGGATCGCCAGAATCTCCTCACAGCGCTTCTCCCGGTCATACATATCGCTCGGCACAAAAGGTGTCGGGTCTACATGGCGCGTCAGCGCCGTCTCCCGCATCTCAAGCGAAAAACGCTCATACAAGTAGTCGTTCCCGCCTCTGTCCTCGAAGGTCGTCATGCGCCTGCGCTCAGCGTTCATACGCTCCACGTCGATCTCGCTGTAAGTGATCTCATTTTGAAAACGAGACGCCTCTGCAAGAAGGGTACCGTTCTCCGCGATCACATTGTGGCCGGAAAATACGATATCCTGCGTGGATTCGCCCTCTCCGGCACTGCAGTATACATATCCGCACAACAGGCGCGCTGACTGCCCTTTCACGAGATTCCGACGGTAAATATCCTTTCCGGTCGTCTCGTCGCTGGCAGACAGGTTGACGATCAGGTTTGCCCCTGCCAGCGCGTGATAGGTACTGGGCGGGTCAGGTGCCCACAGATCCTCACAGATCTCCGCAGCCACACGAAGTGTCGGATATTCCTCACATTCAAAAATCAGCCGCGTGCCCATCATCGCCGCATGCCCGCCCAGACAGACTGGAACCGGATGCTCCATGCCCCGCGTAAAATACCGTTTTTCATAAAACTCACCGTAATTGGGCAGATGGGTCTTCGGCACAAGACCAAGCAGTTTTCCACGATTCATCACTGCTGCCACGTTGTAAAGCTTGCCCAGATGCTCAAAGGGCAGTCCCACAAAGATCAGCGCGTTCAGCCCCTTCGTCTGCTCCAGGAGCCAGAGCAGCGCCTCCTTTGCCTCACGCAGCAATATCTCTTGCAAAAACAGATCATTACACGTATAGCCAGTCAGGCACAATTCCGGACAAACGATGACAACCGCACCGTTTTCTGCCGCTTCCTTTACTTTTTTCAACACAGATTCCCGGTTGTACAAGGGATCTGCCACTCTGATATCCGGCGTCACCGCCGCCACTTTTACGAAACCCTGCTGCACTTTGCTATCTCCTTTAACTCATCGACTTCAAACGTATAATCCGTATTGCAGAAATGACAGTTGACGTGGATCGGCTCTCCGTCATCGATCATCTCCTGCAAGCCCTTTTTCCCAACACTGATCAGCGCCTTTGTAATACGATCCTTTGAGCAGTTACACTGAAACTGTACCGGCATCGTCTCATTGAATTCCACATCAAAGAAGGTCAGCACCTCCTCCAGAATCACCTCCGGCGTAAACCCCCGCTCCAGCATCTTTGTGACGGGTTCCAGCGTCGCAAGACTGCCCTCCAGCTTACTTATAATCTCTTCGCTCGTAAAGGGCATGAGCTGCACGATAAAACCGCCCGCCTGCAGCACACTGCCATCCTTATCCACCAGCACACCCAGTCCTACCACCGACGGTATCTGCTCGCTCGCCGCAAAATAATAGGTCAGATCCTCCGCGATCTCTCCGGTCTGCAGATCCACCTCTCCCACATACGGCTCCTTTAATCCCATATCCTTGATGACGCGCAGCACGCCGTTACCCATCGCTCCGCCGACATTCAGATGCCCGTCCGATCTGGGAGGAAGCGCTACCACGGAAACCTCCGGATATCCCTTGACATTGCCTTTCGAATCTGCCGTGACTGTCAGCCCCTTTCCCGGACCGTCACCCTCAATCTGTAATGTCAGAAGATCCTTGTCCCCCTTCATCATCGCACCCATCATCGTGCCTGCGCTCAGCAATCGTCCGAGTGCCGCCGTCATGACCGGGCTGGTGTCATGGCGCACCCGGGCATACTCTACCAGATTTTTTGTCGTGACCGCAAATGCCCGAATCGCTCCGTCTGCCGCCGTTGCTCTCACCATATAGTCATTTTGTGTTACATCCTTCATCTATTTTCCCTCACTTTTCCTCTTTCTCTCGCTACAAAAAAGATCTTTTCGCTGGTATCTGTCGGTTCCCCGCCGGTATCAGCGTCAAAAACACGCACAAATTCCATGCCGCCCGCCGCAAGAAAGCCCATGACTTCCTCCGTCGTATAGCCCTGTTCCTCATGCACTTCAATCTGACGTTCAAACAAGCCGTCCTCCCGTCTGATGAAAAGTGTCAGGTCATACTCATTGCGCCCGGTTTCCTCATCAAAAAAATTATCCCAGATAAAACTGGCATCCTCACCGCTCTCCGCAATCGTAGTATTTCCCATTACCTCACGAAACTTGTACAGCGTATTCAAATCAAAAATAAATAATCCACCCGGATCTAAATAATTGTTTACCAGGCGAACAGTCTGTATAAAATCCGACCGTGTCAGGAGATAATTCATCGTATCACAGGTACTGACAACCGCACGCACCGTTCCGTACAGTTCAAACGCGCGCATGTCCTGACAGAGATAGAGAATGTCTGTACCATCCGTCTTTTCCCGCGCCTCCATCAGCATCTCCTCGGAGCCGTCCACGCCGATCATATCATAACCCTCATCCGCCAACATTCTTGTCAATGTTCCGGTACCGCAGCCCAGATCCAGCAGAAGGCCATCCTGAATCAATGCGTTTTTCAGTTCCTTTACAATGATATCCCGCCACTGTTCATAGGGAACATCCTCCATGAACCTGTCGTAGACACCTGCAAAACCGGTGTATGCATTCATGCTTTTTCACTCTCTTCCTTCCATAAAAATGATTTCGTATCTCCCGCGCGGGTATCATCACATCATTATAAAACCATAAACAATGTTCCTGCTGCGATCAATACACATCCGATCAACGATTTTACCGTAAACTGCTCATGTAAAAATATAAATGCGAGCACTAACGTGATGACCACACTCAGCTTATCAACCGGCACAACCTTGGAAGCATCGCCGATCTGAAGTGCCCGGTAATAGCACAACCACGAAGCACCCGTCGCAAGCCCTGACAAAATCAAAAATATCCAGCTCTTCTTACTGATTGAGGAAAGACCACTCTGCGTACCGGTCAAAAAGACCATTCCCCAAGCCATAACGAGCACGACAACCGTGCGAATCGCTGTCGCCAGATTAGAGCTGACATCTTCAATGCCCACCTTCGCCAGAATCGAAGTGAGTGCTGCAAATATCGCTGATAACAGTGCAAATACAAACCACATATCCTTTTCCCTCTTCCTTTGTATAGATTTTCCAAAAACTGCATTTGTTTCCAGTGAAACTTTGAATTTAACTATATCATTTTTGCGGAAAACTTTCTACTATTACTTGGAATTGTTCCGCTTTTTTGTTAAACTATTATCGTGACTGTAAAGGTACTGAACAGTTACATTG
The DNA here is from genome assembly GCA_022771765.1 of Lachnospiraceae bacterium. Taxonomy (GTDB): domain Bacteria; phylum Bacillota; class Clostridia; order Lachnospirales; family Lachnospiraceae; genus W0P33-017. Next base: position 6,360 of record JALELN010000213.1, read on the forward strand.
GAGGGACATCATGCAGCAATTAGATCATCTCATCACAAAAAAAATCCGGAGTACCTACGGCAGACGCGTAGTATCTCCGATCATATATTGCATCTTTCTTATATTCGTCTGGTTTTACACACCGATGCAGTCACTGGCACACCCGTTGAGCATCTCGGATCATGCGCAGATTGAAGCGCTTGCGGACGATGGCAGTCAGTACATCACCACGACTCTTAGGAATCTGAATTTCACCGGTTACACGCAGAGCCATCTGGGCTTTGTCACCGGATACTATTACTATACCATGCGCGACGACGGATGTTATATTGTCGTCTTAAGTCCCCGCACCTGCGAGGAAGGTCTGCCCGAAATCGATGCAGTGACCATCCGTGCCAGCATTCGGAGACAACCGGAAAGCTATGCGCTTCTGGCGGAGCAGCTGGCTGCTGATCTGGACTGGACAACCTCTGGCTTTTACGATACTGTCTCAAACTGTATCATCTCAGAGCCCGGTTTTGGCAGAATCAGCAGTATGATTCTTCTGACTTTCTATTTTGCCTCCGGTGCCTACGCATTGCTCAGCATTGTGCTGTTTACACTGTATGCACTTTTTCCGGTGCTCTCACCCGCCAGCCGCCAGCTTGGTCTGTACGGCAAACGCGGCGAACTTCTGGCACAGGCAGAAGAGGAGCTGGCAACACTGCCACAGCTGGCTACCGAGGATATGTATATCACAGAGCACTTTTTTATCGCTTTTGCCAATAAGTCCGTCACTGTCATTCCGATTAATGAGATTGTATGGATCTACAAGCATTCCACGCTGCATAATATTTTGTGGTATCATTTCAGCATTTCCTACACGCTGCATATTACCGCAAACAAGCACTTATATATTCAGTTCCCGAAAAATATGAAATCCGATATCGATGGTATCATTGACTACCTCTCCGAGGCAAACCACAACATCCTCGTCGGCTTTAACGAAAAAAACCGCAAAGCGGTCCAGGCGATGCCCGGAGTGACGCGCTTCACAGACGGATTGATTGCTTTTTTTAAACAGAAGATATAGATTGTAATTGATTTCTAAACTTATAAAAATAGGACAAAAACCAGCCCTGCAACGAATAAAACACAGAATTTTGCGATTTTGCCCGACCGAGCAAGCCATAATAGCCATCTTGCTATCTTAAACAAATGGCAAGGCGCGACGAGGGTAGGGGAATCGAGCAAAAACTGTGTTCTTATTCGTGCAGGGTGTCATTTTTTACCAGTTAAACAGATTCTTAAAGAAATCCCGGATGCCCTGGAAAATCTTTGCGAAAAATCCCTGCGCCTCTTCAGATCCTTTGATCTGATCATACAATGACTTTGCCTGATCCAACAGGGAATCCACGTCAATATCCAGCTTGCTGATCTTGAGCAGCACATTCGTCAATTCATCCTTCTCCTCATCGGTCATGGAAAAATCATATTTCTCCAGAGCGTCTTCAATACATTTGCGGATGCTGCTCTCATCCTTCAAGCCGCCCTCTAAAACTTTCTGCTTTACATAAGCGATGAATTCCTCCACCTCACCGTCATCGGCATCTGCGATGATGTCTGACAACTCTCCGGTAACGACAATCTCATTCATTGCTGCATCCAGACTCTCCTCATCCACAGGCTCACCGGTCATTTCTGAGTATGCCTTCATGGCACCGATCAGAGCTGCCGTACCGGAAATGGGGCTGGGACCTGCTACGATGATATCCGCATCCTTCAGTCCCGCGGTCGCAAGCGCGTTTTTGTACATACCAATCGTACAGTAATTGATATTCTTTGTAGAAATATTCAGTCCGCTACCTTTTTCTCTCTTCACAATCACGACAGAAGAAAGGGCTCTTGTTCCGATCTTCTCAGAAGGCAGATACTCATCCAGATACTGGTGCTCCTCCTTATTGGTAATGTAAACCACGTTGTAATCACTTAAATTTGCAGCATTGATACCCATGAGACTCAGCACCGTCGCCTGCTGGTCTGCAGAAAGATTCTCTCCCAGTGCAAGATACGGCTTATCATCTGCCTCGATCACAACATTGTCGTCCGCATTCACACCGCTGGTATCAGTTTCGATCTCACCGACCGGCTGGTTATCCGCTCCGGTGTCAGTGGTGATCTCGCCCTCTACAACTCCATCATCCGTTCCGGTGTCCTCTGTAATCTCACCTTCTACAGTATCTTCAGCTTCTCCGCTGTCCTCTGTAACCTCGCCTTCTGCTGCAGCGTCCACCGTATCCTCCGTGACCTCGCTTTCCGCCTCCCCGGCTGCCACCGGCATGGAAATAGAGCAGACTGTTACTGCAGTCAGCAGCATTGCCAAACATTTTTTTACACTTTTCTTTTTCATTTTTTTCCTCCTTAGAGATGACTTGTTACCCATTCCCATAGATCAGCAAATACGTTCGCCCGATCCGGCTCATTGATGAGCTCATGACGGTCTCCTTCGTACAGCTTCATTGTAACATCCCTTAAACCGGCCTTTTTATATTGCCGGTAAACTCTTTTTACACCAACGCCGGCATCACCTACCGGATCTTCCGAACCGGATATGAGAAAAATCGGCAGATCTGTCCGGACCTGTCTGATATATTTTTCCTGATTATCATATGACACCGTAGAAAACAACCCATAAAAACCATTCAGGGTAAAATCAAATGTACACTGCGGATCGCTGTAATACTTTTTTACGCGCTCAGCATCGTTGCACAGCCAGCTCTTTTCCGGGACAGTGCCATCCATACAAAATTTTGCATAGGGCTTTCCAAAAGCAATCTTTCTGACAAGGCTGCTCCGGTAATGCCAGCCACGGAACATGGCAATCAAGGCACACAATGCAATCCCTGCATAACAATAAAGATCCGGTACACTACCGGTTCCGCAGAGAATAGCTCCGTCCACATCAGCACTATAAACCGTCAGATATTTGCGCAGCAGATAGGATCCCATACTGTGCCCAAAGATAAAATAAGGCAGTCCCGGATAACTCCGTCTTGTCATGGCAGTCACCTGATGCATATCTTCCACAAGCACCTCAGACGGTCGCGGTTTGCAAAAATAACCGAGATGATTTTTGTCCCTCACAGACTGTCCATGTCCAAGATGATCATGTCCAACGACCAGAAATCCATGTCCCGTCAAAAACTCCGCAAGTTCCTCATAGCGCCCAATATATTCCTGCATTCCATGTACAAGCTGAATCACGCCATTCACCGCGCCGTCATCCGGCAGCCAGCGCACTCCGTGCATTTTTGTCTTTGCATCTTTTGATAAAAAATGAAAATCCTCTCTTATCATGCGACGCCTCCTGTTCGATCCACATTGTTCTCCTTAATAAAATCTAGAAAATGCTGTTCTGAAAGTGGCTTGGAAAAATAATAGCCCTGTATATACTGAATGCCAAGCGTTTTCATCGTCTCAAGCTGTGCCTCTGTCTCAACACCCTCTGCGACAATGCTGAGATCCATGCCCTGTATCATATGCATGGCAGCATCCATGACGTATTTTGCTTTTCCGTTTTCAAAATATGCGTTTGTCATATCCCTGTCAAACTTGACAATATGAACCGGCATTTCTACGATATAATTCAAGTTAGACTGACCGGTTCCGAAATCATCCAGTGAAAAGTGGACACCGCGGCCGATCAGCATATTCATATTGTCAAGAAGAATATTTCTGTCGCCAACGGAAGCAGACTCTGTGATCTCCAGATTGATATGCTTCGGTTCGATGCGATGGGTATCCATAATCCGAATATAATCCTGTGCCAGATTCTTGTCTGCCGCCTGTACCGTGGACAGATTGACCTCTATATATTCTATGCCGTATTGTTCCAGATTCTGTTCGATATAAAACCGGCATACTTTTTCAAACACACGGGCGCCAATCTTTCGAATCAGTCCATCTTCCTCCGCAATCCGAATGAACTCTCCCGGCATGACCAGTTTGCCTTCCTCATCAATCATGCGCACAAGCGCCTCTGCACTCGTAAAACGCTGTTCCTTTACGGAATAGATCGGCTGATAGTAAACAAGAATGCGATCTTCCTCCAAAGCGGCCGCGATCTGATGCTCCATATTCTTGATCGCAAGCAGCTGCTCTGCTGCCTCCTCATCAACAACCACACATTTGCCCTGAGCTGACTCACCGTATTTCACACGCACATACTGCATCAGTTCCAGCAATTCCGAGCCGCTGTTAACGATCTTTGCATTTTCCGTATAGATATAATAGGGTCTGAATACATTTTCACCGTACAGTCTGAATTCTGACTGTAAGCGCTGGCAGATATCCTGCGCGGCAGCTGCCGCTCCCTCCCATTTGCGGAACACCAGCAACATCTCCGCCTCATTGACACGGAAAACATAGATATTCGGTAATGACAGTAAAATGCCTGCCACCCTCTGTATCACATGCGCCTGCACTTCTTCCGAATAATTTCCGTCATTATAGCGGTAAATCCGGATGGAAAGTACCGGATATTCCTGACCCTGCTCGTGCATCTGCTGGATATACTGCACAAATGCCCCCTGATTGAACAGGCCGGTCTCCCAGTCGAGATTCATCTCGGGATTCTCAAACTGCAGATATACAACCAAAATACCAAGCGCGGACGCAAAACCGACAATCAGCAGATCCTGATGCACAAACTGAATGATCGCAGCCACTGTCCATATACCCATCCAGATGAGTACGGCCCGCCTGCGCCAGGGATTGATCCCTTTCCTCGTAAACAGCAATATAATATTATTGATCAGCATGGCAACCACACCCGCATAGGTGACCATCGATGCCGCCCCGTAAGTATACACCTGCCCGGTCTCTGCATTGGCATAAATAGAGACCGGAACCGCAAAGATCGCCCCGATGATACCCAATGTAATCAGCATATAAACCAGAATACATTTGCGCCACGGCTTCTCCTCCTTCAGGATATCCGCATGAACATACAGAAGTGAAGCACACATGGACTGAACAAGGGTGCCCAGATACAGCTTGCAGACAAAATTCACAAACAGCATCGGCAGCGACTCACGATATGTGATGGCAACAATCGATGAGATATCCATGCACAGACAGAACGTAATGGATAAAAATGTGTATCGAAACACACGCTCTGACCGTGTCGCCAAAGTTTTCTTTTGTATATAAAACAAAAACAGAACCACAAGCACTGCGATGCCGCAGCATTGTACCGCAATATTCATATATTCTCCTCCGTATGCTTCCGCATTGTCACAAATCCCCTGTATGCACGTATTTTGAACTAAAAACCGCCAAAAGTCAACCTCAATTTTTGCATGCCAGTCGCTATGCGTAATGTGTGACCACAATCTGCAGGAAGTTTTGCCCCTGATAACAGTTGATCTGCGGGTAATAGATAAACGCAAATTGCATCTGCTGAGGTCTTCCGCACATCAATGCGTCCACCTGCTCCGCGCCGTACTTTTCCCTGTAATAATCCAGAAATTCCTCTGCGTCACCAAAGTAAAGCGCATCCATCGTACCGCCGCCACAGATCAGCTGCAGCTTCAGCATTTTGCGCTCCTTTCCAATGTAAAACGCACGTCTCGCAGTCAGTTTCCTGTCAGCAAATACAGGCTTCTCATTACCGTTTCCGCAAGGCTCCAGAACCGCCAGCTGTTTGATGAGTGACTCGCTGATATAAGATAACGGCATCGGCACATCAATACATATTTTTTCTGTAAGATCTGCCTCACAAAGCCCCGCGTCATCCTCAATGGTCTTGGCAAACCGATCCAGATTTTCTTCTGCCAGCGACAGCCCTGCCGCCATCGCATGTCCCCCGAATTTGAGAAGCAGATCCCCTGCACGGCTCAATTTTTCATACATATGGTAGGTCGGAATTGACCTGCCGGAACCCTTGATGCAGCCCTCACCCTTCGTCAGCACATACGTCGGCCGGTAATAGCGCTCTCTGAGCCTGCCCGCAATAATTCCCGCAAGGCTCTCATGACACTCCGGAAGATAGACAACCAGTACCTGATTTTTCCACAGTTGCTGCGATTCCACCTGCTCCACTGCCGCCTCAAAACCTCTGGCGGTCAGCTCCTTTCGGCTCTCATTCAGCGCCACCAGTTCCTGCGCAAGTATGGCGGCACGCGCCGGATTGTTCTCCAGCAGTAGCTCTAACGCCCGCTTTGCCGTATCCAGCCTTCCACTGGCATTGATGCATGGGCCGATGACGTATCCGATATGATAAGCCCTCAATTCCCCGGGTTCCAAACCGCTCTGATGGATCAGTGCCTGTAGTCCGATATTTTCCGTATGGCGCAGTTGCTCCAGCCCCAGCGCCACGATCGTTCGGTTCTCTCCCCGCAATTCCATCACGTCACCAACCGTTGCAAACGCCGCGAATGAAAGATACTGTTTCCAGTCATCTTTTCTTCCAAGCTCTGACTGCAAAAGCTGCAGCACCTTCCACGCCACGACAGCACCACAGACACCCTTAAAGGGATACGTGCAGCCCGGCTGTTTCGGATCAACGAGTGCATCTGCCTGCGGCAGCACAGGCGTTGCTGTCTCACCTTCCCAACTCAGGGGAATTTCATGGTGATCCGTGACGATAACTGTCATGCCAAGCTCCCTTGCAAGGGCAATCTCTGCCACTGCCGCAATGCCATTATCACAAGTAAGAATCGTATCACAACCGGAGTCCTTTGCCTCGCGAATCAGCTTTTCACTCAATCCGTAACCATCGTTGATCCGGTGAGGAAGCGCGTAATCCACAACTGCCCCACAGGAAGACAACCCATGATATAAAATATATGTAGAAAAGATTCCGTCAATATCATAATCTCCTATGATGCGAATCTTTTTCTGTTCGCTGATCTTCTGCTGCAGGATACCGACTGCTTCCTTCGCACCTTTGAGAAGGCCCGGATCGTGCAGACAATGGATATCCGGATGAAAATAGGCATCCAGCTCTGCCTTTTCTGTGATCTCCCGGTTGCGCACGATCCGCGCAATCACAGGATCCACACCATAAGTCTTACCAATGCCGTTAAAATCTGCGGATTTTGCCAGCACTACCCATTTTTCCTGTCTCTTCATGGAAAATACCTTTCTAAAACAAAATAAAGTAAAAGGAAGCCTTTCTGTCAAAGACTCCCCTCTTAAGCATATTTCCATCACTAATACACAATGCGGTCGCGACCGTTCTCCTTGCCTTTGTACAGCTTATCGTCCGCCAGCTTGATATTCTCATCCAGCGAGAGATGAAAATCATACTCGGTCAGTCCGAAGGTCATTGTCATATGATGTACCTGCCCCTCATACGGAATATCCAGACGATTGATCTTTGTCTGGATCTGTGACAATTCAGTCCATGCTTCGTCACCATTCTTGTTCTCAAAGAGGAATAAAAACTCCTCTCCGCCCCAGCGGGCAACTGCGCCAACTCCCCCCCGTGTCTCCATATCAAACAAGTGTGCCAGCGTCCGTAGCACCTCGTCTCCACACTCATGCCCATAGGTATCATTGACACGTTTAAAGAAATCAATATCTCCGATCGCCAGAGACATGAACTGCATTTCTCCTTTGTGATACTTTTTCAGACATTTTTCCACATACTCCAGCATGCTGAAACGATTCCAGATCTGCGTCAGCGGATCGGTGGAAGCGACACGACGCAGTTCCTCATTATAATCCTGCAGTCTGCTCTCCATCTGAAAAGCATCCTTTGTAAAATAAATACCCGTAAAGAGCACTGTTGCGCACTCCAGCACAACGCTGAGAATATACATATAAATAACCAGATGACCCAGCATCGCTTCCGGTGCGAGGGGCAAACAGGTCATTCGCCCGATATACAAAGCTACGCGCACCGCATACAAACCAAGAATCAACGCCAGCGGATGTTGGCGCTCCAGCAACAGATCCACCAGAATCAACGCAAAGATAAAATGCTGTACACCGGTGCTCTCACCAAAAATCACATAGAACATGATCACCCACAGCAATGTATTGAGATTGAGCAACATGAACGCTGATGACATCTTATCCTGATAAGAGCAGTAAAACGTATACGCATACAAGATCAAAAACAACACACTGAACACCGCCAGATATGGGTGTTTTGTGATCGCAAAGCCGATTCCCGTACTAAAAAGATACAGCATAAGTAACAGGCAGGACATGCGCAATACGACTGCCACCTTGGGCGACTCGTTTTTATTCTGTGGTTCCTGAAATATAAAAGATTTTATTTTTGAAAGATACATCCCAAATACCATCCCCTTACTTCCATATAAGCTGATTTTAGCACATCGGCCCCTATAATTCCACACTTTTCCCGCTTTTTTTCGGAACCTTTTTCGTTTATTTGGATATAATGGAGTAATGATATTTGGGAGTTTTTTGCATGAAACAATTATATGCAATGCAGGAAGCCACAGACACCGGCACCCTGCAGGTGAACGTGACCTCCCGGCTGCAAAATACACCAATTAAGGGTGCCACGATCACACTCAGTTATTCCGGAGATCCGGAATCTACCCTGGAATCAGTGCAAACCGATGAATCCGGTCAGTCGCAGGTGCTCACTCTGGATGCGCCACCGGTTGAATACAGTCTGGATTCTTCACAGGAAAACCAGCCTTTTTCCCTGTACACCATCCAGATACGCGCCGAGGGATACCAGCCGTTAAACATTTCCGGCATTGAAGTATTTTCCACCATCAAAGCCATTCAAAATGCAGTCATGACACCGCTGGACTATGCCGGCAGATTCCGCGAAAGTATTGATATTCCTGTCAATACGCTTTTCGGTGATTATCCTCCGAAGATCGAGGAAGCGGAAATCAAACCCATGGAGGAAAGTGGAGAGATCGTCTTAAGCCGTGTCGTCATTCCGGAATTCATCGTTGTCCATGACGGACCGCCTACCGACTCGCGCGCCGGAGACTACTATGTGCGCTATAAGGACTACATCAAAAATGTGGCATCCAGCGAAATCTATGCCACCTGGCCCGACTCTACCATCCGCGCCAACGTGCTGGCGATCATGTCCTTTACATTAAACCGCGTGTTTACGGAATGGTATCGTAATAAGGGCTACAACTTTACGATTACTTCCTCTACTGCCTACGACCAGAAATGGTCCTATGGACGCACGATTTATGATCCGATCTCGCGTGTAGTGGATGAGATGTTCGAAAATTATCTCTCGCGCCCCAATGTTATCCAGCCGATCCTGACACAATATTGTGACGGCAGGAATGTCACCTGTCCGAACTGGCTGTCACAGTGGGGTTCCAAATATCTGGGTGACCAGGGCT
>JALELN010000215.1 GCA_022771765.1 Lachnospiraceae bacterium
AGATGCCGGTCTTGTGGCAGGTGCATTGCGCGCTGCATTTCAGTATATTCGGAAAAACCCGGAAGGAACGGAAGCGCAGGAGATGTTGGATGCCATTCTTGAGACACTCCACTATCGTAAAATGCCTGGACTGACATCGGCGCTGTGGGTGCTTCACAATTTGGTATATGAGGAATGCCCGATTATGAAGGCGCAGAACTGTGCAGCTCTCGATCATTATCTTTTAGAAATTGCAGATGTAATCGCTCCGGACAATGAGATGTGCAAGCTTCGGATGAAGGATATTTTGAGTATTCGAAAGGCATGTGCAGCTCTTGCTTATGAATTGTATCATCGAAATATTTTATCTGATGGACCCGGGGTGTTGGAGTGGAAGAGGATCATAAGCGGTGATGAAGTGAATGAAGTGAAGAATCAGTGGGTGTCACAGGGGGATAACTTTCCTGGGAATGCAAAGAAAAGTGCTGTGGTTGCATGCTAAATTCGCTCCTGCAAAAAACACCCCTTAGGGGTGCTCTTTGCAGTTACATTCTTTCATATAAGCGATAAATTCTTCCAGTGAAATCGGTTTATGAAACAGATATCCCTGATACCAGTTGCAGCCCAGCTCTTTTAATTTACGGCGTTGTTCTTCAGTTTCTACATACTCGGCAATGACCTTTACGCCCAGCTCGTTTCCAAGTTCTACGATGGAAGCCACGATCTTTTGATTTGTCCGGCTGTCAAGGATATGCTTGACCAGAGAGCCATCCAGTTTCACAACACCAAAATAATTTGACTGCAGATAGACGAGAGAAGTATGCCCCATACCAAAGTCATCGATCAATAGGACATGGCCGCAGTTTTTCAGTCGCTCCAGCTTATCGATAACAAATTCTGCGTTCGTGATCACATCTTGTTCCGTGATTTCAATCCACATAGATTCAGGCGGAATCTCATATTTTTCGATGCAGGATTCTATACATGATTCCACATCCCACAGAAGGGATTTTGCGGTAATATTGACGGATATTTTAAACTTGCCGTCATATTCCTGAGAAGTCTTTTTGATGGCTGAGGCTGCCATGTCAAAGATCCGTTGTTCCAAATCAGGCAGGATGCCGCCCTCTTTTGCCAGATAGACGATTAGGGGCGGGTAGATATTGAAGAATTGTTCCGCGTATGGAGCCGGTAGCCAGATAACCGCTGAGCAGAGGAGGCGGAGACCACTGAACCTCTTGCGCAATGGCGGGTACGAGACCCAGATCCGTTGCGAGATATGCCGTGCAGTAGGTCATTATCGGCGTCAGAATAAACGGAATCGCCATGACCGGATTTAAAACAATCGGAAGACCGAAATTCAGGACTTCGTTGATGTTGAAAATTACTGTGAAGGCCCCCACCTTTGCCAGATTACCCATTCGGTCTTTTCGGTAGAAGATTAGTAACAGCAGCAGCACACAGATCGTGGTTCCGCAGCCGCCCATTACCACGTAGGTATCGAAAAAGCTTCTGCTGAAGATGGTCTGTTCGGAAACGGTGGAAAATTCTGCTACTGCCACCGGTTGTAGAACGTGACTCCCGTGAAAACCGCAAATCCAGAGAAGATGAAGTAAAAAGGTATACAGCAGCCCGCAAGCAAAGTTGTTTTTTAAATGTTCAAAAAGCCCACAGGACAGGAGAGAAAATAGTTCGTGAATGTTGTAAACGCCGAAGAGGAGATACAAAATTCGGGAAAATCAAATAGAAATCGCCATAATGACCGCCATAGGCAGCAAGGTCTGGATCGCGTTTGCGCACAGACTTTCCATGCCAATAGAGTATTTCTTCAGGGAGAGGGCGCTCACTTTTCTTAGCTTTTCATAGAGATAGCAGGCAAAAAGCGCAATAAACATCGCCGAGAAGCTGCCGCCTGCTCCGATGGCTGCTGCGAAATCCGCACTTCCGATATTGAGCTGCACGCCGTACGCCCCAAGCGCAACTATCACATAGGAAGCTACCTTGTCCTGCGGTTCATTTCGCTCCATTCCGTAGCACACTGCCAGCACGATGACAAGGAGTAGTGAAAAGAGTCCAAATGTTCCCTGATAGATGTTTTGTAAGTCAGCTTTATGAAATGATCTTTGATATTCATCGCGCGCCTCCCTGTGATTCTTATATTTATAGTAGCATATTACATGAAAGACAGGCAACAGTAAATGGAACAATTGTAAAAAATAACCAAAATGGAATTTGCTGTTGACAAATATTTCTAAGAGCACTATACTACCAAATAGTTTGATTATCAAATGATTTGATTATCAAAATATTTGAAACTCAAACTACTTGATGTAGTAATGAAAACGATGAATGAAAGTGAGGACAAAAAGATGTTAGAGAAATTACAGGAGATTATTTCAGAGCAGTTAGGAATCGAGGCAGCAGATGTGAAGGCAGAGTCCAATTTTAAGGATGACTTAAGCGCAGACTCTCTGGATCTGTTTGAGATGGTTATGGCAATGGAGGAGGAATTTGGTGTAGAGATCCCTTCCGAGGATTTAGATAAGATCGCGACTGTTCAGGATGTTATGGACTACTTAAAGAATAAAGGTGTGGAAGAATAAGATGGCAGAGCTGATTAATCAAATGCTGGGCATCCGCTATCCGATCATCCAGGGTGGAATGGCATGGGTGGCTACCTGGGAGCTGGCCAGTGCCGTATCCAATGCCGGTGGTCTTGGAATCATTGGTGTGGGTGGTGCCGATGTGAACTGGGTGGCGGAGCAGATCCGGCAGATGAAAGAACATACAGATAAACCTTTTGGCGTGAATCTGATGCTGATGAATCCACAGGCAGATGAGATTGCTGAACTGCTCGCCACAGAGAAGATTCCGGTGATCACAACCGGCGCGGGAAATCCTGCTAAATATATGGAGATCTGGAAGAACGCCGGAGCAAAGGTGATTCCGGTCATTGCCAGTGTGGCGCTGGCGCGTCTGATGGAGCGTGGCGGAGCAGATGCGGTCATCGCAGAGGGAACAGAATCCGGCGGACATATCGGTTCTGCTACGACGATGACACTGGTGCCGCAGGTGGTGGATGCCGTAAACATTCCTGTTATTGCGGCAGGCGGTATCGCAGATGCCAGAGGATTTGCGGCAGCGCTGATGCTGGGTGCCAGCGGTGTGCAGATGGGTACGCGGTTTGTGACTGCGAAGGAATCCATCGTACATGAGAACTATAAAGAAAAGATCATCAAAGCCAAGGATATTGACTCCGAGGTGACAGGACGCAGCGTCGGACATCCGATACGCGTTTTGCGCAACAAGATGACACGAGAATATCTTCGTATGGAAAAAGAGGGCGCTAGTCTGGAAGAGTTGGAAAAAATGACACTCGGTGCCCTGCGCACGGCAGTCGTTGAGGGTGATGTCATGACCGGAAGTGTGATGGCAGGACAGATTGCGGGACTTGTAAAGAGTGAGAACACCTGTAAAGAGATTATTGAGGAAATCATGTCAGGTGCGGAAACGTTGTTAAATCAGAAGTTTTAATCAGGCAGACGGTTTTGATTAAAAAATTGGATTGCTATGTATAGGAGTAAGGAGCGCGTATGGGCAAGAGAGTATTTATGTTCCCCGGACAGGGATCACAGTATATCGGAATGGGAAAGGATTTTTATGAGACTTTCCCGGCAGCAAAAGAGGTCTTTGAACTGGCAGGCGAAGCCGCAAAACTGGATGTGGCAAAGCTCTGTTTTGAGGAAGAGGACAAGATCAATCAGACAGAGTACACACAGATCGCAATGCTTACGACAGAGGCTGCGATTCTGAAAGTGCTTCAGAACGAGGGTGTGTCCGCGGATGCGGCAGCCGGCTTAAGCCTTGGTGAATATGCAGCGATCCTGGCGGCAGAGGTGATGGAGCCGAAGGATGTGTTTGCTTTGATCCGTAAGCGTGGAGTGTATATGCAGAACGCGGTGCCCACCGGCGGCGCGATGGCGGCAGTGCTCGGACTGGATGCAGCGATCATCGAAAAGGTATGTGAGGATACAATTGGTGAAGTATTTGTCGCGAACTACAACTGCCCCGGTCAGATTGTCATTACCGGTGAGGAGGGCGCCGTGGAGCGCGCATCAGAGGGATGTAAGGAAGCCGGAGCGAAGCGTGTGGTACCGCTGAAGGTCAGCGGACCGTTCCATTCTCCGCTGCTTCAGGAAGCAGGACAAAAGCTTGCTGTGGAGCTTGAAAAGGTAAAGATCAGTGAGCCGAAGATTGGCTATTTGTCTAATGTGACGGCTGACTATGTGACCGATCCCGAAAAGATTCGTTCCTTACTGCCGTTACAGGTATGTCATTCCGTGTGCTGGCAGCAGACCGTGGAGCGCTTGATTGCTGATGGTGCCGATGAGTTTGTGGAGATTGGACCGGGAAAAACATTGAGCGGCTTTATGCGCAAGATTAACCGCGAGATCAAATGCTCAAATATTGATAAGGTGGAGGATCTGAAAAAATATGTTGGATAAAAAGGTAGCGCTTGTAACCGGAGCCTCCAGAGGTATCGGCGCGGCGATCGCAAAGAAGCTGGCAAGTGAGAACATTTTTGTCATTGTGAATTATAATGGTTCCAAAGAACGGGCCGAGGCTGTGGTGGATGAGATCAAAGCCGCAGGTGGCGAAGCCGTTGCAGCACAGTGTGATGTCAGTGATTTTGAGACATGCGGCACGTTTATCACGGAACTGATAAAGACCTATGGTCGTCTTGACATTCTTGTGAACAATGCGGGTATCACGAAGGACGGTCTTCTCATGAAAATGAGTGAGACAGATTTTGATGCGGTGATCAATACCAACCTGAAGGGTGCATTTAATACGATCCGTCATACCAGCAGACAGTTTTTAAAGCAGCGCAGCGGACGTATTATCAATATCTCATCCGTGTCCGGACTGCTCGGAAATGCGGGACAAGCGAATTATGCGGCGAGTAAGGCCGGAGTGATCGGACTGACGAGAAGTGTGGCGAGAGAGCTTGCCTCCAGACAGATTACAGTCAACGCGGTTGCACCGGGGTTTGTCAGCACAGAGATGATAGAGGCGATGACAGACAGCGCAAAGGAGTCTATGACTAGTATGATTCCCTTCGGGCGCATCGGAGAGCCGGAGGAGATCGCAGAGGCGGTGGCGTTTCTGGCTTCGGACGCGGCACGGTATATTACCGGTCAGGTGATCGCCGTGGACGGCGGCATGAGCATTGGCTGCTAAAGGAGGTAAAAAATGAGAAGAGTTGTAGTGACCGGAATGGGAGCCATTACTCCCATCGGATTAAATGTAGACAGTTTTTGGAGTGCCATTAAAAATAAAGAGATCGGGTTTGCGCCGATCACACATTTTGACGCAAGCGAATATAAGAGCCATATCGCTGCGGAGGTCAAGGGTTTTGTTGGCAAGGATTACATGGATTTCAAGGCGGCAAAGCGGATGGAATTGTTTTCGCAGTATGCAGTTGCAGCCTCAAAAGAAGCTCTGGAGGACAGCGGTCTGGATATGGAGAAAGAAGATCCTTATATGGTAGGTACGTCAATCGGAAGCGGGATCGGAAGTCTGCAGGCGATGGAGCGTGAGCACAAAAAGCTTCTGGATAAGGGCCCGACGAGAGTGAATCCTCTGCTTGTGCCGATGATGATCTGCAATATGGCAGCAGGAAACGTGGCAATTCAGTTTGGATTAAAGGGAAAGAGTATCAATGTGGTGACTGCCTGTGCGACAGGAACAAACAGTATCGGAGAGGCATTCCGCACCATTCAGTACGGTGACGCGGATGTGATGCTGGCAGGCGGTACAGAGGGAAGTGTGACTCCCATTGGAATCGCGGGCTTTAACGCGCTAACTGCGCTTTCTGAGGTGGATGACCCGAAGAAGTGTTCGCTGCCCTTTGACAAAAACCGCAGCGGTTTTGTAATGGGCGAGGGCGCAGGTGTTCTTGTTCTGGAGGAGCTGGAGCACGCAAAGGCACGCGGCGCGCATATTTATGCTGAACTTGTTGGTTACGGCTGCTCTTCGGATGCATATCATATTACTTCTCCGGCAGAGGATGGTGCAGGTGCAGCACGCGCAATGGAAAATGCGATTAAGGATGCCGGTATCAAGCCGGAAGAGGTAACTTATATTAATGCCCATGGTACGGCAACACATCACAATGATCTGTTTGAGACTCGTGCGATTAAGCTTGTATTCGGTGACCATGCAAAGGATCTGAAGATCAATTCCACAAAGTCCATGATCGGTCATCTGTTAGGTGCAGCCGGTGCCGTTGAGGCGATCGCCTGCGTAAAGCAGATCGAGGAAGGTTATATCCATGCGACCGTCGGTTATGAGACACCGGATGAGGAACTGGATTTGAACTACTGCAAGCAGGACTATACCGAGGAAGTTCCCTATGCGCTGAGCAATTCCCTCGGCTTTGGCGGACATAACGGAAGTCTGTTGTTCAAGAGATGGGAGGCGTAGGCGATGTCTTTACTTTCCACAAAGGAAATCATGGAGATTATTCCCCACAGACAGCCGATGCTGTTGATTGATACGGTAGAGGAAATGGAAGTCGGTGTGCGCGCGGTGGCAAAAAAGTGCGTGAGCTACAATGAGCCTTATTTTGCGGGACATTTTCCGGGAGAACCCGTGATGCCCGGTGCGCTCATCGTGGAGGCTCTGGCACAGACCGGTGCGGTCGCGATTTTATCAAAGGAAGAAAACAAAGGAAAAACTGCGTATTTTGCGGGAATCAACAGTGCAAAATTCAAGAAAAAAGTGCTTCCCGGTGATGTGCTCACCTTAGAGACCGAGATCATCAAGGAAAAAGGTCCGATCGGTGTGGGTAGCGGGAAAGCATATGTGGATGGAAAATTAGTATGTCAGGCAGAGCTTACCTTTGCCATTGGTTAATCGTGAGGTGAAAAAATGGCAGCGTTATTAAAAAAGAAGAAGAAAGATATTGTACTGAGTGAACAGCCCCAGGAGGAGATGATTACCTGTCCCAGCTGCGGAGAGGATGTTGTTAAAGCGGTTGTCATCAAAAAGAAATATGTTTGTCCGAAATGTAATTACTATTTCCGCGTGCGGACGAAAAACCGCATTCGAATGGTGGTAGATGAGGATACGTTTACACCGTGGTGTACGGAGCTGGACACAGAAACGATCGCAAATCCGTTGGATTTTCCCGAGTATGAGGACAAGGTGCGCGCGACCCGCGAAAAGACCGGTCTTCCCGAGGGTGTGACCGTCGGAAAGGGAAAGATCTATGGAATGGATGCCGTGATCGGTGTCTGTGATGCCCGTTTCATGATGGGAAGCATGGGTCATGTGGTCGGAGAAAAGATTGCTTCGGCAGTAGAACGCGCGACAGCTGAAAAGCTTCCGGTGATCCTGTTCTGCTGTTCAGGCGGAGCGCGGATGCAGGAAGGAATCATATCCCTGATGCAGATGGCAAAGACTTCTGCGGCATTAAAGCGACACTCCGAGGCAGGTGGACTCTATATCTCTGTGTTGACTGATCCCACGACAGGCGGAATGACGGCAAGTTTTGCCATGCTTGGTGACATCATTCTGGCAGAACCGGGGGCACTCATTGGTTTTGCGGGTCCGCGTGTCATCGAACAGACGATCGGACAACGCCTGCCCGAAGGCTTCCAGCGCGCGGAATTTCAGCTGGAGCACGGATTTGTAGATCGTATTGTAGAGCGAAAGGATTTAAAGCTCACACTTTATCAGATCTTAAAGTGCCATGCCAGTAAGGGTTATGCGAATTTTGATCCCCTGCGTGAGAATGACATTTATGAGCCGACCGAGCTGATGCGCGAGCGTGCCAGCAGGGAAAAGGAAAAGAGCGCATGGGAAAAGGTGCGCGAGGCAAGACAGATGGGGCGTCTGCAGACAAAGGATTATATAGAGAGTGTTTTTGATGACTTTATGGAACTGCACGGAGACCGCTATTTTAGAGATGATCCTGCGATTATCGGCGGTATCGCATGGCTGGATGGACAGCCCGTGACGGTCATCGGTATCCAGAAAGGAAGCTCCATGGAGGAGTGTGCAGCCCGTAATTACGGTATGCCCTCACCGGAAGGCTACCGCAAAGCGATTCGTCTCATGAAGCAGGCAGAAAAATTTGGTCGTCCCATTATCACATTTGTCAATACATCCGGTGCCTATCCGGGTATGGAGGCAGAGGAGAATGGTCAGGGCGAAGCAATTGCCAGAAATCTTTATGAGATGAGTGGACTGCGCGTGCCGGTATTTACATTTATGATCGGTGAAGGCGGCAGTGGCGGAGCACTTGCGCTGGCGGTCAGCAATGAGGTATGGATGATGGAGCACGCAGTATATTCCATTCTATCTCCGGAGGGCTTCGCGTCTATTTTGTGGAAGGACGGAAAACGCGCAAAGGAGGCAGCTTCCGTCATGAAGATCACGGCACAGGATTTGCTGGAGTTGCATGTTATCGACGGAATCATTCCGGAGTTTGGCGGAGCGGACGAAGCTGCAAAGGATTCCATCGCGCGGGCGATGAAGGAACAGCTGAAGCGTTTCCTGAAAGAGAACCGTAAAAAGAGTGGTGAGGAACTGGCTGCGGCACGGTACGAGAGATTCCGAAAGTTTTAGACCAAAGGAGTTTTTATGATAAAAATATGTGGAACCGGAAGCGCGCTTCCTGCGCGAACGGTTACAAATGACGATTTGAGCAAAATTATGGATACCTCGGACGAGTGGATCAAGAGTCGCACCGGCATCCGGGCGAGACATCTGGCAGTGGAGGAGACAACTACAGGCATGTCCGTACAGGCGGCGAAGCAGGCATTGGATGAAGCAGGTGTGAAGGCGGAGGAGCTGGATCTGATTATCGCAGCCACGCTTTCACCGGATCACATCCTGCCGACTCTGGCCTGTGAGGTGCAGGCAGCGATTGGTGCAACGGGAGCGGTGGCATTTGATCTGCACGCGGCCTGTTCCGGATTTCTGTTTTCCATGAATACAGCGGCTGCGTATATGCAGAGCGGTATCTACAAAAATGCACTGGTCATCGGTGCTGAAACATTGTCTAAGATGCTGGATTGGAACGATCGCGGTACCTGTGTACTGTTTGGTGATGGTGCCGGAGCAGCGGTGTTAAGAGAACTTCCGGATGACGGGACTGACGGTGGGTTAAAGGCCTTTGTTCAGTATTCAGACGGGGCGCGTGGCGGTGTGCTTGCATGTGGCAACCGACCGGTCTGCCATCCATTTGCCAGTCATGAGCCGGAAAACCAGTATGTGACCATGGACGGCCAGGCCGTTTATAAATTTGCGGTAAGCACAGTGCCCAAAATTGTGTCGGAAGCGGTGGAAAAGGCGGGAATGTCACTGGACGATATTGATCATTTTGTGTTACATCAGGCAAATCAGCGGATTATCGAGTCTGTGGCAAAGCGTTTGAAGCAGCCGATAGAAAAGTTTCCTATGAATTTGCAGGACTGTGGAAATATTTCTGCGGCAAGTGTGCCGATTCTCTTGGATTCTCTTAATAAAAGTGGTAAGATAGTTGCGAACGAGCGGATCGTTCTGGCTGGATTTGGCGCGGGGCTCACATGGGGAGCCGAAGTCATCCAATGGTAAAGGAGCCGAACATGAATACAGACGAGACATTAAATGAGATTCTGGTTCATCTTTTTCAGGATTTGATGGACATAGAAGGAAGATGTCTGATTACAGAAGAATTTTCCGATATGACGAACAATGATATGCATATTGTGGAAGCAATCGGTCTTGGAGAGGCAAAACGCAGCTCCGAGGTCGCGAAGCTCATGTCCGTCACCACCGGAACACTCACGCGGGCTGTAGATGGTCTGGTGGAGCATGGGTATGTGGTGCGTACGCGCAGTGATAAGGACAAGCGCGTGGTCTATCTGACGCTGACGGAGCGCGGAAAGGCTGCCTATGAGCATCACAAGCGGTTTCATGAAAATATGGTCGCCAATGTCAAAGCCAATCTTTCAGAGGAGGAACTGGCGATTTTGATTCGGGCTTTGAATCATCTGAATGAATATTTCAGAAGCGCATATGCATAATTTATGAAAAAACGAAGTATTGGCATCCTTGCACACGTCGATGCAGGAAAGACCACCCTGTCTGAGGGCATGCTCTTTGAGGCAGGGGTGATCCGGACGCTTGGACGCGTGGATCATAAGGATGCTTTTTTAGACACGGATGAACAGGAGCGGGCGCGCGGCATTACGATCTTCTCCAAACAGGCACGGTTCGTCTGGAAAGAGCGTAATATTACGCTCCTTGACACACCCGGACATGTGGATTTTTCCGGTGAGATGGAGCGTGTGCTGGGCGTGTTGGATGCGGCAGTGCTGGTGATCAGCGGTACAGATGGTGTGCAGAGTCATACGCGCACACTGTGGAAGCTGCTGGCGCGCTATAAGGTGCCGGTATTTTTATTTATCAATAAAATGGATCTGGCGCAGACGGATGCGGATGGACTGATGGCGCAATTGCAGGCAGAGTTGTCCGATGGCTGTCAGAATTTTTCAGTCGGTTATGATGAACACTGGATGGAAAATATTGCCATGTGTGAGGAGGGGCTTTTGGATGCTTTTTTTGCGCAGGGCACATTAAGTGATCTACAGATTGCGGAGCAGATACAGGGGCGGAAGATCTTCCCCTGCTTTTTTGGTGCAGCATTAAAGGACCTGGGTGTGCGGGAACTTTTAGACGGAATGGAGCGCTTTCTGCCGGAACCGGTCTATGAGAAAGACTTTGGTGCCCGGGTGTTCAAAATATCCCGCGATGATACAGGAAGCCGCCTGACCTGGGTAAAGCTGACCGGAGGCGCGCTGCGGGTGAAGGATGTGCTGGACACCGGGGCGGATGAGCCGGAAAAGGTGAACCAGATCCGGCTGTATTCCGGTACAAAATATGAAGCTGTGGATGAAGTACAGGCAGGTGAGGTGTGCGCGCTGACCGGACTTGTTCACACCGCGGCAGGAGCCGGACTGGGAGAAGCAAAGGCACTGGCGGCGCCAAGCCTCGCACCGGTCATGACCTATCGTCTCGTACTGCCGGAAACATGTGACGCCTTTGTTTTTCTGGGAAAGCTGCGTCAGCTGGAGGAGGAAGATCCGCTGCTGCACGTGATCTGGAATGAGCGGGCGCGGGAGATTCATATGCAGCTCATGGGCGAAGTGCAGACACAGGTATTGAAGACATTGATCTGGCAGCGGTTTCACGAGGAAGTGGAGTTTGCCGAAGGACATATCGTGTACAAAGAGACGATCACTGCTCCTGTGGAGGGGGTCGGACATTATGAGCCGCTGCGCCATTATGCGGAGGTGCATCTGCTGATAGAGCCGGGCGAGCGCGGCAGTGGAATAGAGATCGGCACAGCGTGTAAGGAAGATGTGCTCGACCGAAACTGGCAGCGATTGATCCTTACTCACGTACAGGAGCAGGAGCATCCGGGTGTTTTGACCGGTGCACCCATCACGGATGTGCGCATCACGCTTTTGACCGGTCGGGCGCATTTAAAGCATACGGAGGGCGGTGATTTCCGCCAGGCGACCTACCGTGCCATTCGTCAGGGACTCAAAAAGGCGAAAAGTATTTTGTTAGAGCCCTATTACCGTTTCGTTTTAGATGTGCCCACGGAGCAGATCGGGCGGGCCATGGCGGATATCCAGCGGATGAAGGGAACCTTTGCATCTCCCAAGACAGCGGCGGACGGTATGATGACAAGACTGACCGGAACAGCTCCGGTGGAGCAGATGCAGGGCTATCTTTCCGAAGTAAATGCCTACACGAGGGGCTGCGGGCGGCTGTCATTGGAGTTATCCGGCTATGAGCCGGTGGACGAGAACAGGCAGGAGGAGATCGTTGCAGAGATCGGCTATGACAGTGAGAGCGATCTTGATCATCCCACCGGCTCGGTGTTCTGTGCCCATGGGGCAGGATTTATCGTGCCCTGGTATGAGGTGGAAGATTACATGCATCTGGAAAGCGGGTTATCGGCGGATGCATTAGCTGGCGTGCATATTTTAGGGCAAGTCGATATGCAGGCATATGAGGAGCAGCGGTTAGAGGAGCAGGCAAGAGCGGCACAGGCGCGGGCAGAGGCGCGGGCGGCGAGCAGTTCTTATTCCGGTGGATATGCAGGTGAAAAGGAGCTGGAAGAAATCTTTACGCGCACCTTCGGTGAGGTGAAGCGGCGCACCGGAGCAGGTGATACGAACCTTGGCTATGAGCGGGGAACATCCGAAAAAACGCATTCCTACGCTTCAAAGCTGCGCCGTCCGGAGGAATCCCCTTATCCTCGCAAGCCGGTGAAAACGCCGGAGGAATATCTCATCGTGGATGGTTATAATGTGATTTTTGCGTGGGACGAGCTAAAGGCGATCGCAGCAGAAAATCTGGACGGAGCACGTGACCGCTTAAACGATATCTTGTGCAATTATCAGGGATATAAGCAGTGCCATCTCATCGTCGTCTACGATGCCTACAAGAAAAAAGGCGGCGCGGGCAGTGAGCAGGATTATCACAATATTCATCTTGTATTTACCCGTGAGGGGCAGACGGCGGACATGTACATTGAGGAATTTGTCCGATCCCTCGGCAAGAAAGTGAAGGTGACGGTTGCCAC
>JALELN010000013.1 GCA_022771765.1 Lachnospiraceae bacterium
CAGTTTCTCTTGAATCTGCGTAAAGCGCTATCTAAAGTCTCGTTCTCTTTTACGGTAACACTAGACATTCTTACACCTAACCTCCCTCCAGTTGTAAATTGTGCACATCAACTGTAAGGTTCTATTTCCTAATTGCACTGCAAATAATTATACCATATATTTTCAGTTCGTCAAGGCTGTTTTAAAAAAAATTATGTCTATTTGATCTGTGCACGCAACGCATTCACAGCCTCTTTTAACGCGTCGTCCACACCTGCAGGATTCTTTCCACCTGCCTGTGCCATGTTCGGACGACCGCCGCCGCCGCCACCAACAATAGAGGCAATACTCTTGATCAGATTACCTGCGTGTGCGCCTGCCTTCTGCGCCTCATCCGTCGCCATCGCTACCAGATTGACCTTTCCATCAGTCACGGATGCCAGCAGGATCACGCCCTCACCCAGCTTGTTCTTGAGCTGGTCTCCAAGATCTCGCAGACCGTTCATGTCCACACCCTCAAGCTTTGTTGCAAGGAACTTCACACCATTTACATCCTGTACCTGATCCATCACATCGCCAAGCGCATCCTTGGCTGCTTTGGACTTCATGGATTCGATCTCACTGTTCAGGCTCTTGATCTCAGCCTGCAGATGTGCAATCTTCTCTACAACACCCGCCGGATTGGTCTTCAAAAGCTTTGCAGCCTCCTCCAGTGTCTTTTCAATCGTATCATAGTATGCAAACACGCCATCAGCTGTAATTGCCTCAATACGGCGCACACCTGCTGCCACACCGGACTCGGAAATGATCTTGAATGCCTTGATATCTGCAGTATTCTTTACATGAGTACCTCCACACAGCTCCTTGGAAAAATCTCCCATGGAAACAACGCGGACACTCTCGCCGTATTTTTCACCGAACAACGCCATTGCGCCGGACTTCTTTGCCTCGTCAATACTCATGACCTCGATCACAACCGGAATTGCCTCATTGATCTTTGCGTTGACGATATCCTCCACCTTCTGCAGTTCCTCCGGGGTCATTGCAGAGAAATGAGAGAAATCAAATCTCGTGCGGTCGGCATCCTGATTGGAGCCCTTCTGCTCTACGTGTGTGCCCAGCACCTCACGGAGTGCCTTCTGTAACAAGTGCGTTGCGGAGTGGTTCTTGCAGATCTTTGCTCTGCGGGCTGTATCAATCGTGAGCTCTGCCACATCGCCGACCTTGATCATGCCTGCGGTACAGGTTCCGACATGTCCGATCTTGCCGCCCTTCAGCTTGATCGTGTCGCTCACTGTAAACTCACCCTCTGCGGTCTTGATCACACCGGTGTCACCGATCTGACCACCCATGGTCGCATAGAAAGGTGTCTCATCCACGATGACCGTTCCGTTTACACCCTCGGTCAGTGCCTCTACGAGCTCACTCTCTGTGGTGAGTACGGTGATCTTTGACTTTGCACTCGTCTGGTCGTAGCCGACAAATGCAGAAGTGATCGCGGGATCAATCTCATCATAAACGGTGGCATCCGCACCCATGTAGTTTGTCTCTTTACGCGCTGCGCGGGCCTTTTCCTTCTGCTCCTTCATGCATGCATCAAAGCCTGCCTGATCTAACGTATAGCCCTTCTCCTCCAGAATCTCGGCAGTCAGATCTACCGGGAATCCGTAGGTGTCATACAACTTAAAGGCATTCTCACCGGACAATACCTTCTCACCGGCTGCCTCCATATCTTTTTCCATATCCGCAAGGATCTTCAAGCCCTGATCGATGGTCTTATTAAACTGCTCCTCCTCCTGAGTGAGTACTTTGAAGATGAAGTCCTTCTTCTCCTCCAGCTCGGGATAGCCGTCCTTGCTCTCGCGGATCACAGTCGCTGCCAGATCTGCCATAAAAGTGCCCTCGATACCCAGCATTCTTCCGTGTCTTGCCGCGCGGCGGATCAGGCGGCGAAGTATATAGCCGCGACCCTCATTGGTCGGCATCACACCATCGGAAATAAGGAAGGTCGTGGAGCGGATATGATCTGTGATCAGACGGATGCTGATATCGTCCAGCGCATCCTGCTGATAGGTTTTTCCGCAAAGCTTGCAGATATGATCGCGGATCGCCTTCATTGTATCAATATCAAAGACAGAATCCACATCCTGCATCACGACAGCCAGACGCTCCAGGACCATTCCGGTATCAATATTTTTATTTTCCAGTTCCTCATAACCGCCGTGTCCGTCACCGTTGAACTGGGTAAATACATTGTTCCATACTTCCATGAAACGGTCACAGGCACAGCCTACTTTACAATCAGGCTTACCGCAGCCATACTTTTCCCCGCGATCATAGTAGATCTCGGAACAGGGACCGCAGGGGCCTGCGCCGTGCTCCCAGAAATTGTCACACTCGCCGGTCTCGGGATCACGGTAAAAACGAGTGATACGGTCAGCCGGAATACCAATCTCCTTATTCCAGATCTCAAATGCTTCCTCATCCTCACCGTAGATGGAAGGATACAGACGATCCTCCTCAAGCCCCAGCACCTTGGTCAAAAATTCCCAGGACCATGCGATCGCCTCATGCTTGAAATAATCTCCGAATGAGAAATTTCCCAACATTTCAAAAAAGGTCAGATGTCTTGCAGTCTTTCCCACATTTTCGATATCACCCGTACGCACACACTTCTGACAGGTGGTCACACGTCTGCGGGGCGGGATCTCCTGTCCGGTAAAATAGGGTTTTAACGGTGCCATACCTGCATTGATGAGTAACAGGCTGTTGTCGTTGTGAGGCACGAGAGAAAAACTGTTCATTGCCAGATGTCCCTTGCTCTCAAAAAAATCCAGATACATTTTGCGCAGTTCATTTACGCCATACTTCTTCTTCACGATGTTTCCTCCAAATCACATAGATGTATTTTTTCTCTACTGCTTGTCATCAATAGCCTCGGCAGTCGTTTTGGCATCCTTGCGCTCACGCAGTTTTTTTCCTGCGAAAACACCTGCCACACCAATTGCTGCCAAAAGAATCATAACGATAAAATATTGTAAAAAGCTTCCCAAAAATGCTGTCATAGCAAAAACCTCCTATTTTTGTTATCCGCAATAGCTGCCCCGTACCTATATACAGCTCACATTTTTCCAACACATTATTATAATCCAGCATGTTCTTTCTGTAAAGTGAAACTGTTCAATCAATTCAAACCAGCTCCACATCATCCAAAAGCCCGCTGCCGTCTGCCGCGCTTGTCGCCAGATGATCGCACCGCTCATTTTCCGGATGTCCATCATGCCCCTTGACCCAGATAAAATGTACCTTGTGCGGCTCCATCGCTGCCAGCAGTGCCTTCCAAAGATCAACATTTTTCACCGGCTTTTTATCAGATTTCACCCAGCCTTTCATCTGCCAATTGTAGATCCATCCCTGATTAAAAGCATCTGTCAGATACTTGGAATCCGAGTACAGATCCACCTCACATGGCTTATTGAGCTGCTGCAGTCCGCGGATCGCCGCCATCAGCTCCATGCGGTTGTTTGTCGTCTTTTTGTAGCCGGCGGACAGCTCCTTTTCGTGAACCATTCCTTTGCTGTCCACATAGCGCAATACCACGCCATAGCCGCCGGGGCCGTCGGGATTGCCTCTGGCCGCCCCGTCTGTAAAAATCAATACTTTCATAATTATTTAAGGTCCTCAAAAATCTGATTTTCGTGTTCCACGCGCATGATCCGTCCGGTAAAAGCGGGGTTCGAAATGCGGCTCAGATACTCATCGACAATGCCAAACTCCTGCCAGCAGTGCATCGGGAACACATACTTTGCAGAGACATTTTTCAGGAAGTAGTCAAAGCCCTTGAACTTATGCTGCTCCAGCCTCGGATCCAGCACCACAAACGCCACGTCAAAATACGTATCCGCCATCTGATTGATCTGGTGCTTGTAGCCCCGCTCCATCTTGCCGTTGATGAGATCTCCCGCGCCTTCCCAGGTCCAGTTATGCAGATCACCTGCATGGTAAATATGTTTTCCGTCTGCCTCCACCGCAAATGCCACGCCTGCGTCCGTCGATAAATAGGTGCGGATTTTTACATCATCCACGAGGTACTCCTCGTTGTTTGTGACATAGGTGATTTTCTCGCGAATCGCAGGATCAATCCCATGCTTTTTCAAAAAATTCGGACTCAGCTTCGCGTCCTTGGAAATAATGTAATGAATATTCTCATAGCGCTCTGCCAACCGGTAAATATCCATGTCAAAATGATCCTGATGCTTGTGGCTGGCAAAAAAGTACATGGGCGTGTCTGCATCATACTGCGGCAAAATGCCGCTAAAATGATATCCGTTCACCCGATCACCGTTAAAATAATCGAACACCAGCACTTTCGTATCCAGCTCCACAATAAAGCAGCTGTGATGAATAAATAATACGTTCATACTTCTTAATCCTCTAAAAAACCTATTTCATTCTGCCGATGATAGCATTTGCCTTCGCGTAGATCTCTTTCGGGTCAAATCCGATGTCAAAGACACCACCCTCATAGAGAATGCGGCCGTTCACCATTGTCATCGCCACATTCTGCTTGCTGCCGCTGTAGACAAGATTTTTCACAAGATTATTCTCCGGCTGCATGTTCGGCTGCATGAGATCGATCATGACAAGATCAGCCTTTTTGCCCACTGCCAGATCGTCACAGTCAGTCAGTCCCATGGCACGCGCACCAGCAGTCGTCGCCATGTAGAGCACTTCATTTGCAGGCACCGCTGCCGCATCCATTTCCCTTACCTTTGCGAGTGCTGTCGTCAGAAACATCTCACGGAACATGTCCAGACAATTATTGCTGGCCGGACCATCGGTTCCGATCGCCACCGGAATACCCTCAGAGAGATAACGACCGATCGGCGCGATGCCGCTGGCCAGCTTCAGATTGGAAGCCGGATTGGTCACGGCCGTCAATCCGCGCTTTTTAAAAATCTCGAAATCAGCATCCTCCATCCATACGCAGTGATAACCACCACCGCCGTACTCGTACATGCCAAGCTCCTCCGTGAGCTGTGTCGGAGTCTTTCCGTAACGTTCCTTGCACTCCTCGACCTCCAGCTTTGTCTCGGCATTGTGCAGAAAAACAGGGGACTTTAACTTCTGTGCCAGCTTCGCAACGCCTTCCATCAACTCCATAGAAGTGGTGTACTCGGCATGAAAGCCTACAATAAAGCTGGTCAGGTCGCTCATCTCATTGACAATATGATAGTTCTCCTCCATGAGTTCCACAGTTCCGCCAAAGTTATTCAGCCCGCTTGTCTGCACGGTACGAAATCCCGTGTCTGCCGATGCTTTCGCATCCACCGGCGGAAAGAAATACATATCAAAATTCGAAGTAATACCACTGGTCAGATACTCCATGATACCCAAAATATTCAGCCAGTAGCAATCATCCTCCGTGAGCTGTCCCTCTCTGGGGAATACCTGATCAAACAGCCAGCTTTGAAGCGGAAGATCATCTGCAAATGACCTAAGAAACGTCATTGCTGTATGCGTATGCGCATTTTTGAATCCCGAAATGAGCATTTTTCCGCTGGCATCAATCTCGCGATCCCACAGGATCACCTCACCTGGCTGCAGGACACCACCCGTATCACTTCCGTCACCAATATAAGCAATGGCATCGCCGCGTACCCAGAGTTCTCCTTCGATGATCTGATACTCACGCTTTGCGTCATCCTTTAAACAGAGGATCTTCGCATTGTAAAAACGTACATTCATTCTCGTATTTTCTCCTTCATCACTACAGTGTCTTTGCGATCCCTTTGATCGTCTCCGTCAGCAGCTGCTTGAACATCGGTGCCACAGCATCTGCGGTCTCCGTGATCTCCGCATGGGTCAGAGGCTTCGGAGAGATGCCTGCTGCCAGATTGGAAATGCAGGAGATGCCGACGACCTTCATGCCCATATGCTTCGCCGCCTGTGCCTCGCACGCCGTAGACATACCGACCGCGTCCGCTCCCATCATGCGACACATATTGATCTCTGCCGGTGTCTCATAGGCAGGTCCGGTGAGCTGTACATACACACCTTCTTTTAAGTTGATGCCAAGATCGCAGGCCGCTTTCTTTACGATCTGCTGCAGATCCTCATCATACACATGACTCATATCAGGGAAACGAGTGCCCAGTTCCTCGATATTTGCCCCCAGTAACGGAGAGGGCACGAAGCTGGAAATGTGATCCTTGATCAGCATGAAATCGCCTGCATGAAAGCCTTGTTTGATGCCGCCGGAAGCATTTGTAAGGAACAGCACCTTCGCCCCCATCAGTTTCATCAGACGGGTCGGCAGCACCACATCCGTCATCGGATATCCCTCATAATAATGTACGCGTCCCTGCATAATTACAACCGGCACACCCTCCACATAGCCGAACACAAACCGTCCCTTGTGCAACGGCACGGTAGATACCGGAAATCCCTCAATATCCTTGTAATCCAGTGTGGCAGCCACATCGATCTGATCCGCATAATCACCCAGACCGGAACCTAAAACCAGTGCCACCTGCGGGTTAAAATCAATCTTTTCCTTTACGCTCTCGTAGCATTTTACTAATTTTTCATATACGTCGTTCATGATAGCGTCTCCTTTTTTGTTAGCTATAGAAAATAATAACATTTTTCTTATATTCTGGCAATAAATTCCCCATGGGAAATGTCCCTCTACCGGAAAAACCATGTGTACACGACTGCCACAATCTCCCGCAGATAAAATGGAATCACGTAAGGCATAGCGGTTTTTGACGCATATGCCACCGGGCTTAAACCTTCCTGTTTTGCATGCAGACACCCCCGGTAACAGTGAAATTCACTCGTAATGAGCGCGATCTCGTGGTCTTCGGTCCACGCACTGTCCGCGCCAAGCACCTCCTCCAGGATCTCGCGGGAATGGCGCAGGTTGGTCGGCGTATTGACGGATGATTCCTCCTTGTAGAGGCGGCTGCCGTCAATGCCCCGTGCTGTCAGCTCCCGGTACATACACTCCGCTTCCGAGATTGCCTCATCTTCACCCTGTCCACCGGAGAGCACCGCAATCGCCTGTGGATGACTCGAAAGATACTCATAGGCAGCATCAATCCGCTCGCCCAGAATACGGCTGGGCCGTCCGTCCTTGACATGGCAGCCCAGCACGACCGCCGGTGTATCCTCCGCCACAGCATGTCCCTTTGCCCCCTGATGCATTGCGATCATCGCCGCCACCACAAGCGATACACCGATCACAACTACAATACCGATCACAACTAAGATAATTTTTGTCATACGTTTCATTTCCACTTCTCTCTTTCCCATGGTCCCGCACACAGCGGAAACCACTTTTCTATTTCACATGATTTTCACATGATTTCGCATGATTCCGTATTATTGCGTATGCTTCAAGGCCTTCTTTAGTCCTGCAAATGTCACTGCCAGCGTCAATGCCTCTGCCGTCGGATACGCCAGCCACACGCCCGTCATTCCGAGTAATGCCGCCAGCACAAAGGCGCAGAGCAGGATCAGTACAAAGCCCCGCAGCATGGATGCCGCAAACGCTGCCCTCGCCTGTTCCATTGCGCTGAGCACCGAAGTTCCCAAAATGTTCCATCCCGCAAAGAAAAATCCCAACATATACAGCCGCAGTCCCTCCTTGGCATACATCGCCAGCACCGGGTCATCTGCCTTATTGAAAACAGCCGTGATCGGCGCGGCATAACGCCACACAACAAGCACAATCGCTACCGCAAACACAAAGGACAGCCACAGTCCCATCCAGATCACGCGCCGAATCAATACCTGTTCATTTCTGCCATAATAATCACTGATAAGCGGCTGGGAACCCTGCGCCACACCATTAAACATTGCCACGGCCACAATTGCAAGATTTGCCACCACGCCATAGGCCGCAACCCCGGTATTTCCGGCGAGCCCGAGAATCAGGTAATTAAACGCCAGTGTTGTCACGCCGGAAGAAATTTCACCGACAAACGCGGACACGCCTACCTGACACGAAAGGCAGAGCTTTCCAAAATCCGGCCTCACAAAACGAAAATGCAATGTGGATTTTTTTGACAGAATATGCACAAGACAGATGAGTACCCCCACAATCGGCGAGCATGCTGTCGCCAGCGCCGCGCCCTCCATGCCCATTCCGAAGGGATACATGAGCACATAATCAAACACAATATTAAACAGACTGCTGAGCAGTGTCGCGGCCATTGCCACCGTGGGAGCCCCGTCATTGCGCACAAATGCGTTGCACACATGATTCCACATAAAAAAGATGGAAAAACTCATAAAAATCCGTGTGTAGGGCGCGCCTACCGCCACAATGGACGCGTCACCTCCCAGCAGCGACACGATCTGCTCCGGAAACAAAAATCCGATCACCATGAATACCGCGCCAAATATCGTTGTCCAGATCAGCGCATTGGAAAACCACGGATATTTCTCTTTTTTACCCTGTCCGTTTTCAACCGCAAAGCGAATGGCACTTCCCACGCCGATCATCTGCCCGATGGCAAAAATCAAGCTGTAGAGCGGCAATACCAGATTCAGCGCTGTAATACCGTCCGCGCCCACTGCCTGAGAAATAAAAAAAGTATCCGCCAGAATATACAGCGATATACCGATCATCCCAAATATATTTTGTGAGACGTATTTTGCAAACTTTCTTCTTACGTTCATCGTCTTTCTCCTTTAACCGCAAGCACTATTATATCCATCTTCCAACAAAAAAACAAGCCGGGGAGTTTTTCGCCTCCCCGGCTGAAAGATACATCATAAAATAATACACACTAAGCCGCCATTGTTGTCATTAACAACCTTCTGCATCGTATCCTGCAGTTTCATCTGACATTCATCATCCATGCGACTGATCTTGTTGCGAATGCCATCCTCCATCAGTTCACCAACCGTCTTTCCGAAAATATTTGTGTTCCAGACACCGCCGTCATCTGTTTTTCCCGCCTTGATATAGTTGATCAGATCCTTCGCCTGCTCCTCACTGCCCACGATCGGTGCGATCTCTGTCTCAATATTGGCGCGGATCATATGGATAGAGGGCGAACTCGCCTTCATACGCACACCGTACTTGCTTCCATGCTTCATGAGCTGCGGTTCCTCCATATTGATATCGGAGAGCGTCGGCGTGACTACCCCATACCCGCGCATTTTCACGGACTGCATCGCATCGGCTACTTTCTCATATTCCTGCTTTTTCGCGGAGAGCTCCCGCACGAGCGCAATCAGCTCATATTCGTCATTAACGGTCACACCTGCCATCCGGCTGATATTTTCGTAATAATATTTATCATCCACCTCCATGCGGAAGGTCCCAACCCCATCTGACAGACGCAGCCCCTCTTTTCGGATTTCTTTTACATATTCATCCGGCTCCGGCAGAACAAGTTCTTTAAAATCGCGCACATGAGTGATCTTTGCCAGCAGTTCTCTTGCATGCGCAAGAAGCTGCTGCTTGATGGGATGATCTAGTTCCAGCACATCCACCCATTTCGGCAGATAAAACTCCAGCCGGCTCACCGGGAATTCGTATAAGATCTCCTCTAAAATCCGGTTGACATCCTCCATATGTAACTGATCACAGTTTAATGGCAGCACGGCCACCTTATACTGCTCCATCAGATGATTCGCCAGTGTCTTGGTGCTGTCACTGTACGGTTTATTTGTATTTAATATCATGAGAAACGGCTTGCCGCTCTTTTTCAGTTCCTCCACCGTGCGGCGCTCCGCAGGCTCATAGGACTCTCTCGGAATATCCGTGATGGAACCGTCGGTGGTCATCACGATACCGATGGTGGAGTGATCGCGGATCACCTTCTGCGTGCCGAGCTCTGCTGCCTGCGTAAAAGGGATCTCTTCTTCGAACCATGGTGTTTTTACCATGCGCTCTTTGCCGTCCTCCATATGTCCGCTGGCACCATCAATCATGTATCCCACACAGTCGATCATGCGCACCTTGATATCCAGATCGTCCCCTACCCGGATCTGCGCGGCCTCCTTCGGGATAAATTTCGGTTCTGTTGTCATCACGACTTTTCCGGTTGCCGCCTGGGGCAGCTCATCCGTCAGTCGTTCCCTTTCATGTTCATCCTGCAGATTCGGCAGCACCATCAATTCCATAAATCGTTTGATAAATGTCGATTTCCCGGTACGAACGGCCCCCACTACGCCTATGTAGATCTCTCCTCCTGTCCTGTCACGGATATCCTTATACAGATTGTACTCCGCACGTAATATATCAGACATAAAAAATGAACCCCTTTCCACTATACTTGTATCTGTTCAGTACCTTCACAGTTCACCTAATAGATCGTATGAAAGGGGTGTCTTTTTTATTCCTTGTTTTCTTAAAGAAG
>JALELN010000039.1 GCA_022771765.1 Lachnospiraceae bacterium
GGGAGTAGCCGGCATCCGGTTTCGGGTGTACATATTCCGTCAGTACGGTCAGAGCATGACCCGGAGTGTGAGTAAATGGCGAGACTTTGCTGTGAACACAGCAGAGGTCTCGTCTTTTTTATACATGATTAAGAAATGGCTCACGGAGCGAGGCATTTCTTAATCATAAAAAGAAAAAGTCCTCTGTTGAAAATAAAAATCAAAAGGAGGGCTTTTTTATGTGGAATGTGTTATTGTTGGTTGTAGGTTTTTTGTGTCTGATCAAAGGTGCGGACTGGTTTGTGGAGGGTGCGTCAAAGCTGGCGGAGCGGTTTGGTATTCCGCAGCTGGTGATCGGTCTGACGATCGTCGCGATGGGAACGAGCCTTCCGGAGGCGGCGGTCAGTATTCAGGGCGCGCTAAAAGGAACAGCGGGTATAGCGGTCGGTAATGTGTTTGGAAGCAATATCTTTAACGTGCTGGTCATTTTGGGTGTGACAGCACTTCTCGCAGTGCTTCCACTGCAGCGTTCCACGCTCTTTATTGAGATTCCGTATATGCTGTTTGTGACGGTGGTAATCTTGCTTCTCGGTATGAGTGGAATGAGTATCAGCCGTTTGGACGGAGCGCTTTTATGGGCGCTTTTCCTCGTATACCTCGGTTATCTCTGGTGGCTGACCAGACGAAATAAGGAAGTCAACGAACAAAGTGAAGCGGAATGGCCGGTATGGCGCTGCCTGCTGTTTCTCATTATTGGCGGCGCACTCATCGTATTCGGCAGTGATTTGACAGTAGACGGCGCATGTGCACTGGCAGAGATGGCCGGTATCAGTGAGCGTGTCGTAGGGCTGACGATCGTGGCGTGTGGCACGAGCCTTCCGGAACTGGTGACCTCGCTGGTGGCAGCAAAGAAAAAGCATGTGGATATCGCCATCGGAAATATTGTCGGCAGTAATATTTTTAACATCCTGTTTGTCATCGGAACGGCGGCGTTGATCGCACCGATTCCCTTTGAACAGGCGTTTATAGCGGATGGAGTGATCGCGTTGGCGGCAGGTGCTTTGCTTTGGTTTGGCGTGGTGCGAAAGCAAAAATTGCGTCGACCCTGCGGTATGATCATGCTGATGGGATATGGTGTATATCTTGCTTATCTGCTGGCGAAATGAATAATTTGTATTCCAGACTTGCATTTTTTGCTGAAGTGTTGTATGATAGCAAAAGTAGCTAAATGCGAGAAAATAAACCCCGACTGCGACGGTGCATGTCATTTCGCAATCGGGGATTTTTGCAAGTTTTTGAATTGAAAAATTCAAGCCAAGGAAGTTTAGGGAGTTGATAAGTATGGATTATCATGAAATGATGGAACTGGGTGACGAACTGGATCAGCAGTTTGATGAACTGGTAAAGAACTGTATGATCTCCGGCGCGATAGATCAGGGTTTATATCAGAAATATGATGTAAAACGAGGGCTGCGTGATTCCAACGGAAAAGGTGTGCTGACCGGTCTTACCGAGATCTCCGATGTGCTGGCGGTGCGTCGGGATGAGAACGGCGCCAGCTATCCGATTGATGGTGAACTGTATTTTCAGGGAGTTAACGTTGTGGATCTGATCGGGGGCAATGCAAAAAAGCGGTTTATGTTCGAGGAGGCGACCTATTTGTTGCTCTTTGGCAAGCTGCCGAAGGAGGACGAGCTGGAGAGCTTTATTCAGATTCTTGCCAGCCTGCGCGAGCTGTCCAGTGAGTTTGTGCGGGATGTGATCATGAAAGCACCGCCGGCAAACCTGATGAATGCGTTACAGAAGTGTATTGTCCTGCTCTATTCGTATGATTCTGACCCGGATAATATCGCGGTGGATAATGTGTTGCGCCAGTCATTGCAGCTGATCGCAAAGATGCCGCTGATGGCTGTCTATTCCTACTATGCGTACCGTCATTTTCGATTGAATAAAACGTTACTTGTACGCCCACCGAAAAAGGAACTCTCAACGGCAGAAAATATTTTATACATGCTGCGAAAGGATGGGAATTTTACGGATCTGGAGGCGAGGGTACTCGATGTGGCACTGGTATTGCATGCAGAGCACGGCGGTGGTAACAACTCGACATTCACAAATCATGTAGTTACATCTTCCGGAACGGATACTTATTCCGCAGTGGCCGCGTCCATGTCTTCTCTGAAAGGTCCCAGACATGGTGGCGCGAATCTGAAGGTTATGCAGATGTTCGAGGATTTGCGCGCAAATTGCAATACTTCTGATGAGGATTCATTGACCGAATATCTGACCGCAATTCTGGACAAAAAAGCCTTTGATGGCGCAGGTCTGATCTATGGTATGGGACACGCGGTCTACACCGATTCCGATCCCAGAGAGGTCATGCTGAAAAAATATGCAAAGCTTCTGTCGCAGGCGAAGGGAATGGAGCAGGAATTTGAACTGTATGATACAGTGGAGCGCATTTCCGCAAAGCTCATCGCACAGCGCAGACATCTGTTCAAACCGATCTGCGCGAACGTGGATTTCTACAGCGGATTTGTCTACACGATGCTGGGAATCCCAACAGAACTGTTCACGCCGATCTTTGCGATCGCGCGTATCTCCGGCTGGAGCGCGCATCGTCTGGAGGAA
Source organism: Lachnospiraceae bacterium (assembly GCA_022771765.1). GTDB lineage: Bacteria > Bacillota > Clostridia > Lachnospirales > Lachnospiraceae > W0P33-017. The sequence continues at coordinate 2,611 of JALELN010000039.1, forward strand.
CTGGTAAATAAAGGAAAGATCATTCGTCCCGCCTACCGTTATGTTGGCGAGCACAGAGATTATGTGCCTGTAGAGGAAAGATAAAAAAAGAAGAATTTGCAACAAAGTTGCAAATTCTTCTTTTTTTAATTTTGAATATAACAGTATAAAACAGTTGACAACAGTTATAAACTGTTATATACTGTTAAACAGATGGAGGAACAACATATGCATATAATCATCAATCATTCATCCATGACACCCATTTATGAGCAGATCATGGATCAGATCAAGACGTTGATCGTACATGGTGAGTTGACGGCAGATACGTGTCTTCCCTCTGTGCGCGCACTGTCAGCAGAGCTGAAGATCAGTGCGCTGACTGTAAAAAAAGCCTATGACAATCTGGAAGCAGAGGGCTTTACGGTCACTGTGCACGGAAAAGGCACATTTGTATCAGCCGCCAATCAGCAGTTTTTGAAGGAAGAACAGAAAAAAGAGGTGGAGCAGGATCTGGAGTCCGCACTTGAGAAAGGACGCAGATGCGGTCTTTTGGACGAGGAGATCCGGGAACTGTTTGA
>JALELN010000057.1 GCA_022771765.1 Lachnospiraceae bacterium
TGCAAAACGCTTACCCTTTGCACCTCCCGCCAGAAGAAATGCACCCATGCTGGCAGCCATACCAATACAGATCGTTGAGACATCACACTTAATATACTGCATCGTATCATAAATTGCCATACCGGCAGTCACCATACCTCCCGGAGAATTAATATATAAATGAATATCCTTTCCCGGATCCTCTGACTCTAAGAAAAGCATCTGTGCTACGGTAAGGCTGGCGGTCGTCTCATTGACCTCCTCGCCCAGAAAAATGATACGCTCTTTTAACAATCTGGAATAAATATCATAGGAGCGCTCACCCCTGCTTGTCTGCTCTACGACATAAGGTACTAAACTCATAAAAAAAACCTCCTTTAAATCTGCCTGTAAAATCAGAAACAGACTGACCCGGCATAAGGTCAGCCTGCTTATCTTTCGTCTTATTCAGCGTCTGCTTCTGCGGTCTTGGATTTTGCTTTTGCTCTTTCCTTTACATTCGCCATTACGAACTCTACTGCCTTCTTTACAGCAATATCTCTCTTCATAGATTCTCTCTCAGAATCACCCATGTATGTCTTCAGGTCTTCTACCTTCATGCCATACATTCCGGCCATCTTCTCAAGCTCTGCATCTACATCTTCATCGGATGCTACGATATTCTCTTCCTTAGCGATCTGCTCTAATACAAGGCTGCTCTGAATGCGCTGTAACGCCTCCGGGCGAACCTGCTCCTTCATCTTGTCGATCGTCATGCCTGAGAACTGCATGTACTGCTCAAAGGACATGCCCTGCGCTGCGATTCGCTGTGCAAACTCTTCAATCATGTTCTCTGCCTGCATGTCGATCATTGCCTCGGGGATCTCCATCTTGGACTTGTCGATGATCTTCTGGATCGCCTCGTCCTCCTTGGTTCCCTTTGCAGCGTTCTCCTTGCGCTCCTGCAGCTTCTTCTTGGTGTCCTCACGGTACTCAGCTAATGTATCGAACTCAGAGATATCCTGTACAAACTCATCGTTCAGCTCCGGCAGTTCCTTTGCACGGATCTCATTGATCTTTACCTTGAAAGTAGCGGGCTTGCCTGCTAACTCTTCTGCCTGATACTGCTCGGGGAATGTCACATTGACCTCCACCTCATCACCGGCATTCTTTCCTACTAACTGATCCTCAAAGGTATCAATAAAAGAATGAGATCCGATCTCTAACGGATGATTCTCACCCTTGCCGCCCTCAAATGCAACACCGTCTACGAATCCCTCAAAATCAATCACTGCGGTATCGCCTTCCTGAACTGCGCGGTCAGTAACGGTCACGGTTCTGGCATTGGTATTTCTCTGATTCTCAATCTCAGCATCCACTTCCTCGTCAGATACGCTGGTATCGATCTTGGTAACGGTCACGCCGTTGTATTTTCCTAATGTTACCTCAGGTCTCTTTGCCACCTCGGCAGTAAAGATAAAAGGCTTGCCCTTCTCGATCTGTGTTACCTCAACAGTCGGACGTGAAACAACGTCTACTCCGCTCTGCTCAACCGCCGCGGGATACTGTGCCTGCAGCATGGTATTTGCAGCATCCTCATAAAACACCTCCGGGCCATACATCTTCTCGATCATTGCCTGAGGCACCTTTCCCTTGCGGAAGCCCGGGATAGCAATTTTATTTTTCTGCTTGTTGTATGCGGACTTGATCGCTGCGTCAACTGCCTCGGTCTCCACCTCAACAGTGAGCTTCACCATATTCTTTCCTAAATCCTCAACCTGTACATTCATTGTAACTGTTTCCTCCTTAAATATTGTCATATTTATATATGAAAAGCGTTGCTGCAAAAGGGCATAGCAACGCCTATGCAGTCATTTATGCATTATAACATAGGAATTTATGAAATACCAGTAATTTTTTAAAAAATCATAAAAAAATAGCGTCCAAGCATATGCTCAGACGCTATTTGGAGCTGTGAAATATGTTTATTTCATCTGCTCCTCCTGCTTTTTGATCATCTTTCTCACCATCTCGCCACCGATGGAACCTGCCTCGCGGGAAGAAAGGTCACCATTGTAGCCGTCCTTTAACTGTACGCCTAACTCACTGGCTACCTCTTCCTTAAAACGCTTCATTGCGTCCTTTGCCTCGGGTACTTCCATCCGGTTGCTGCCGGTGTTTGAATTGTTACTTGCCATGGTTGTTTCCTCCATATACGTTTGCTTTGTCGAGTAATTAGTGATCATTTACTCTACAATGCTAGTGTTTCCGTTCGCATTTAAAATATGAGAGGAAATATATGTTAACTATTCATTAACTATTCAGAGTCAAGGCAATTTTCATCAACCATCTATACGAGCGATAATTTGATCCATTTTCTTTTTGCGCAACAGCACAGCCAGCAGGATCACATAAGGGATCACACTGATGAGCTGGATCGGCTGGTAGCCCGAGATCGTCTCGACAAGTTCTCCCGTGTACAGTCCGCTCGTGATACCCGCACAGATATCAACAAATGCGTGCAGAAATACCGTCACCCAGATGCAGCCGGTGCGAAAATAGATCGCAGCAAATGCCATTCCCATCATTGCGGCGATCACACACTGTACAAGCACCCCCACCGGCTCCGCGCCCAGCAGATTACTCAGATGTGCCAGCCCGAACAATACACCGGAAATGATGACTGCCTTCCACACACCCTGCTTCGTTGCGCCGTAATGATGGAGCAGCAGCTCTGCCAGCACACCGCGGCACAAAAACTCCTCTGTGATACCGACGAGCACCATACAAATCACAAATACAGCGATCAGATACCACGGGCGAAGGGTGCGGTCTCCTTCATAAATCACCGTAAATACTACCGCCGAATAGACTCCCATGACCAGAAAATAACCTCCCACGGCCAGTCCTTTCCAAAATCCGATCCCGCGCTTTGTCAAAATATCCGCACAGCCGCTCACCTTGAGCGCGGCAAAAGCAAGCAGCGCCCCGATAAGCTCCTGCAGTGCCTGCAAGACATATCCGTCCACTCCGCTTCCTCCAAGCAGCATTCCCATCAACATTCCAGCCAGTATCATTCCACCCAGCACTACGACCTCTGCAAGAATGCAGTAAATGATTGTATATTTCTTTGCAAATTCCTGTATTTTATTCATTTTTCGTTCCTTCTTTGTTCCTTTTTACACCAATTTTCCGCTCTGAACCCTTTACACATTTACCTGCTGCCTGCGCACCATCAGATACGCCACACCGGTAAAAATGATTGTTACCGCAATCACCAGAACCGCCGAGAACGCATGTGCATGTTCCACAGCCATTTCAATCACACGCACCACAAACGCAGTCATCCGGCTGTCCGCGTAGTAATCTGTCAGATAGTGAAACAGCCTCGGTCCGCCGATACAGATGACCATAAATACCACCCACCATACCCAGAATGCTGTTTTTCCGAATCGGCTGATACTGGCGCCCAGCAGCATGCCAAACGCTGTTCCCACCAGTGCAAAGGCCAGCAGATACGGCACACGAAGCACCGGTTCCATAAAGTTCTCTATCTCAAGTCCCGGAAACATAAGACGCAAACGCAGTTCCTCCAAAACATTCAAAACCTTCATAAAAATTCCGAGTACTAAAAATGTGACTAAGGTCGCTGCCGTATACATCGGGAACATCCGTTTTCTCGTCTGTCCCATCGCCACCGCATAATTGAACGTCTGTACCATGTGAATGCCCGCAAAGAAAAACATCATCATGCCAAACGCGATCATCGCCATCATACTTCCTATACAAAGAACACCTGTCACCTCATCATCTCCGAGCACGAGAAAATCATGCAGGATCATACCGAACACATACATGCCTAACATGACCAATCCGCCGGTCAGATAGAGATCTTTTTGAAATTTGATCTGATTCCATAACGTTTTCATTTGACTTCCTCCTTCGAAATGAATCATAGTTACCTTACTCCTATACACGAACCTCAATTTTACGGATACTGAACCAGTAGATCACTGCCGCTGCCGCATACCAGATCATGCCCGCCATAATCATTACCGGAAGATTTAATAATTTCAGCACCAGATCCAGGACCACCGTCGTTCCACCGTGAAAACCGACCAGTCCGCCGACAATACCTCCACCCATGGACGCAAAGATCACAACCACGGTATATGCCACCTTTCCGAAGCGATGGATCAATATTCCGGTGACCAGAGCCAGCCCGCTGCCGATAAAGAAGATCGCCAATGCCAGCAGACCCAGCGTCTTTGCGTCGATCATCTGCCACTGCTCCGGCAGAAGCGCACAGGAAACCACCATGATCACTTCGAACGCAAGCATCTGCAATAAATGCATATAAACAGTGCTGATTGCCGCGTTTTTTCTCGTACATCCATAAGTCAGCGTCAGCTGCGTGTAGGTCGCGACATCCAGCATGCCGTAGATCATAAGCATCAGATTGCCGATGAACAGCAGCATAAACGGGAAACGCGGCAGCAGATTCTGCAAGGTGAACTGCGCTCCATCAAGAAGCGCAAAATAAAATACAAAGCCAACCGCCATCAGCAGGCAGATACCAACGACACGTGCTGCCCGAAATGTCGCGTATTTTAAAGAACGAGTCAATCCGCTCATCTTATGCCTCCCTTCCGCACAATGCCACAAACAGATTCTGCAGTGACACCGGCTGTACCGTCACATCATAGCCTTCCGCAATCTGCTCGCCGGTCGCAAGCAAAACCGTCACGCCCTTGCTGCGTCCCATCTGTTCTACGTGGTGGATCTCCAGACCTGCGCAGGCATTGTCCACGTCCTCGGCAAGCCCGCTCACATGTACCGCCCGGTCTAAAAGCTCCTGGGTATCTTCCTTTAACAGGATCTCTCCATCCTTCAGGAAAATCACCTGCTCGAACACATTCGCTGCCTCCTCGATGATATGCGTAGAAACGATGAAGGTTCTTCCGGTTGCCTCATGCTCTTCTAAGAGCAGACGGTAAAAATCATCTCTCGCCACCACATCCAGTCCTGCCACCGGCTCATCTAAGATCGTGATGTCCGCCTTGCTGGCCAGCGCCACGATGATCGTCACCATGGAAAGCATACCTTTTGAAAGCTTGGAAATCTTCTTTTTTGTATTCAGCTCAAACTGCGCCACGAGACGCTGTTCCATTTCTCTGTCCCAGTTCGGATAATAAGTGCGCGCCATCTGCAAATATTCCCTCACCTTGATCGTGTTGGGTCCGAGGACGCTTAATGTATTCAGCTCTCTCGAAAAGCAC
>JALELN010000060.1 GCA_022771765.1 Lachnospiraceae bacterium
TTTGTAATTGACTGTTGTTTTTCTTGCTCTAATCTATACAATCCTAGTAACATTAAAGCATTGCCACAAGTACCATTAAAATTCTCTGGCAACTTGAAATATGCATCTTGAATATGTAAAACTTTATTCATTACCCTTCGCCCTCCCCACAGGGATATTACTTATTTGAATACTATTATCCCAAAATTTTCCTTCTTTAATTATTCTTTCATAGATTCGCTTTTGTTCTTCCGTCAATACGGCTTCATCCATTATTAACATCTAGTTCACTTCCCTTGTAATGGATTTTCCTGCCTTGAATCTCACAACATTATGCTCAGGCACTGGATATAATTTGCCATTCTTAGGATTTCTGCCCATCTTTTCCTTGATGATTCTTTTCTCGAATTTACCGAATCCTTGAAATGTAACCTTGTCATCTTCTTTCAGACATTCTGTGAGCGTATCAATAAATAGATTGGTTTCTCTACATGCTTCAACTTGTGTAATGCCGCCAATTTCAGACATCTTTTTGATAAATCGTTCCTTGTTCATTGCTGTTTTTATTCCTCCTCATCCGGTAGCTTTGCATTTTTAGGCACAAATCCTTTTTCTTTCAGATAATCCAGTTGTTCTTCTTTTAGTGGCAACTTTTCCAGTCCATAAATACCATTCTTGATATTTTCTAATAATCTTCGCGTCATGCTTGCACGAAACTTTGTATTCCGCGACAATCTGATATCCATATATGGTAAGTTTCCTTCTTCCTTATTGCAGCATGGCATATTAAATTTTTCCTTCGTCTTGATTTCCGGTATTAGTGTGCCTACTCCGGGAATCAGTACCCTCTCACCCCGTAATAATGCCTTTTGTAGTTCCTCATGGTATGCTTGTAATATTTTTCGGATGTATGACCATTTGAACATCTCGTTATCTATTCTGTTGTAGACGCGATCCGTCATAGTATTTGTTGTTAGACCATATTTTCCCATTATGATTGTTCCTCCTTTTTTGTCGATGAAATCCGTTTTTTATTTCTAATATAAGATGTGCCTATACGATGCCCCTGTGACCGCGTGTGAGGCTCATATAGGCATTTTAATGTTGTGGGTGTAAGTTTGTGTGGGTAGATAAATTTAGGCACTAAAATAAGCCCACAATCAATCATATTGCTATAACTGATTATGGACTTATGCATGTGTCCAAATATTCAATATTCTATTGTTATTTTTTGTACACATTCAAGACATTCTAATTAGTAAATAATTAGTACAATCAGAATATTATTATATTTATGTATTGTATAATACTCTATTTACAGTAGTTTTTTCGACATAATGGCAATCGTAATCAATAATTGCTATCATATGTGAACCGGTCTTTCCTTTCTGTCTATGCCTGTTACTTCAATCCAAGCCCCTTCAGTATCTCATCCAATGCGACCGAATACTCATCGCGGTCTTCTATTGCGTACAGTTCTCTCGCCTGTTCCGCCGTAACGTTAAATTGATCCTGCAGCTGCATCGTTGTCTCCGACACGATGGCATCCATCTGGGTCGTAACACCCCATTCCTCAGCTTCTGCCATATGTAAATCAGATCGTCCGAGGGCGCGCACGAGAGCGTCCAGCGCCAGATCAAACTTACGCACTTCCATCAAAGAGTAGTACGCATTCAGCTCCGACTGCACTCCGGCAAGCACTTTGGCGCGCTCATACAATTCCTGCTCACTCTCACCGATCTTTACACCGGCAAGCTCACCATAACTCTTGACATAGTCTCCCTGATCAAAATATCTCTGCGCCGTGAGCATCGCATTGCTGCGGCTGAGCACGTTATTGCCCAAAAACACAAAGGCAAAGATCGACAGTGCCAGAATCCAGATCAAAATCACCGGTCCTCTCGGCAGCGGTTTCTCCCGGGGGTCTTTTTCCTTCGGTTGTTTCTCCTTTTTCGGTTTCTTTTCCTTTGGTTCTTTTTTCTTTTTTTCCTTTGGTTCCTTTTTCTTCTTTTCCTTCGGCGCTTTTTTCTTCTTCTCTTTTTTGCCCTTTTTCGATGACTTGTCCGCCGGCGCTTCTGACATATCACCGTTCATTGCCCGCAAAATTTCCAGATTTTCATCGGAAATATTGTCCAGATCTTCCAACTCCTCTATATTCTGCTGGGTATCCTCATCATCTTCGTCCTCGCCGAACAAAAGATCCATCACCTTCGCAAAAAATCCTTTTTTCTTCTCTTTCTTTGCACCCTTTGACGCCTGCTTACTCTCTGCAAGATCCGCTGCATGGGTCAGATTCTCCGGCTCTGCACTCAAATCCTCCAGTGAAATGGATTGTTCATCAGCCTCCAGCATTTTACCGATATCCGAAAGTGCCTCATCCTCTGATATTCCATTCAAAAGATTCATGATGCCCTCATCATCCAGCATCTCGTCTTCCGGCAGAATCGTCTCCTCATCGGCTTCGATCTTCTGTGCGTCTTCGGAAATCAGCTCGCCTGTCAGTGTTGGATCAGGATCATCAAACAGACTCTCAAGTGCCTCCATTCCCTCCGGTGGATTCTCCATATCATCCATCCGTTCATCTGCCTTTTTCTCATCCTCCAAAGGCAGATCCGCGAAAGCATCCGAACCGGTCAGCGTATCCTCCGGTAATTCGTCCTGCAAATGAAGAAAAGGATCTTCTTCTCCCAGTGCATCAGCACTCATCGACTGCGAAAATGCATCTTCCTCATACAGCCCTGTCTCATCGGCCTGCGGTTCTGCCTGAGACTCATTCACGAGCTGCTCGATCTGATCCATGTATGCTTCGTCATCATTCGCGGTCAGATTCTCTTTTGTCCGCTCAAATTCCAGCGCCTCCCCCTCCAGCTCCGCCTCGAATTCAGCCAGAAAGCTATCTGCGTCATCATGCTTCAACTCATCTTCAAACTCGCGCAAAAACTGGTTCTCTCTCACAGTCTCCAACGCTTTCATTGTCTTTGGCGGCAAATTTTTCTTTGTCATGTAGGCATCGGATGTCTGCTTTTTCTGTTCGAAGTCCTCGTCAAATTCACTAAGTTTTTTTGTCACATTGTTCAGCAGGTTATCCAGATAGTCCTCATTATTACGCACAAAATCTCCCTCCTTTCATCACCTACAGAACCTGCCACAGGCAGATTCTTACGAACGCATGGCGACGAAAAGTGAGAGTGTCCGAAACGCACCCGCGCTCCAGAACGCTCTCACTCGCTTTTCATCCAAATACTGTGATTAGCCTTGCTTATGTCCAATCAGCTTGTCCACGGTATCTACCAGCTGTCCGATCTCCGGTTTGGTCAGCTGTGCATCCGCGCCTAGCGACTCGCCCTTACGGCGCATCTCCTCGTTCACCAGAGACGAGAAAATAATAAGTGGAATATCCTTCAGCTCACTGTCGGACTTCACCAGCTTTGTGAGACGGTGACCATCCATAATCGGCATCTCAATATCAGTAATAATACAGTGTACCTTGTCGTGAACCGTGCCTTCTTTCTTGTATTCCTGCAGCTTATCCCACGCTTCCTTACCATTGCTGTTGACATCCAGATGCGTATAACCGGACTTTTTCAGACAGTCCGTAATCAGCTTGCTGAGTAGCGGCGAATCCTCCGCCATCATAATCGGATAATCGCATCTCTGACGTTCTCCGCGATCATCGATATCGCTCACCTTCAGACCGGTGTCCGGACTGATATCCGTAACAATCTTCTCAAAGTCAAGAATAATAACGAGCTTTCCATCCAGCTTGATCACACCGGTAGATACACCGCTCTCTCCGGCATTGATCGTAGAATCCGGCTCAATAATATCTGCCCAGGAGACTCTGTGGATTCCGATCACCTCATCCACATGGAATGCAAGATCCAGCTTGTTAAAGTTTGTAATGATAAATAAGCCCTTTTGCTCTCCCTCTACAGGAAGTGACAGACACTGTTTCAGATTGATCACAGTAATCATCGCATCACGCGGCATGAAAATACCCTCCACGCTGGGCTGCGCATTCGGAATGGGCGTCACCGGCTGATAAGCTAAAATCTCACGAATCTTTGCTACGTTGATACCGTAATGATTGTTATTCAGAGTAAATTCCAGCACTTCCAGCTCATTTGTTCCATTCTCTAACAGAATATTAGTATCCATATAAATATCTCCTCCCGAAGCAATTCAGTGTAATTAGTCATATTATAACATATATCATTCTGAAATTGCATATTTTTTTAGCACATTTTTATGATTTTTATAAAAATACAACCCTCGAAGTCTTACCTCCTGCTGTCACCTTGAGTTCCAGCTGCTCTACAGAGGTGACTTCGTCCTCATTCACCTGAAACAGAATGATCGTATCTGCCGATCCTCCCCCCGCAATGTTATCTTCCCAGGTGCTTAAATTTTCCGGCAGGATCGTCAATTCCGCCGTAGCCTCCTGCGTACCGTTTATCTTTGCCTGAAAAACCGGAAGCAAGGATAAGATGTCGCACTTCTTTGCCTTTTTCGTCCGGTTCTGCAATGTCACATGCAGAATCAGCAGTTTTTTCCCCGAATTCGGAATAATCGAATCATACTGACCCGTAAGCTCCGCCCCCGTGTAGACAGCCTGTATGCCTTTAAGCCCCAGCGCTTCACTCAGCGTCACCGACGCTTCTTCCCCGCCGCCTGAGATCTCTCCGCCATCTGCAGGCATGTCCTCCTGCGTCCGGTCATCCGCGTTGCCATCTGTCTGTGGCTGTTGCGCTTCCTCTGTCTGTGATTCCTCCGGCTCCTCTGCTGCGACCCCGTCCTCCGGCTGCAGGTATACATAGCGATAGCCCTCCGGTTGCTTCACATTATATTTTGCGGCAATATGCGCGGCATAATTTACAATGATCTCACGCTCATTGTCCTGCAGTTCATATGGTTCTTCCCCGCATCCGGTCAGCACCAGCGCACCTGCAAGGAGCAAGACACTCAGGAGACTTTTTCTCTTTTCTTTCTTTATCATAAAAGACTCCTTCCACACCTCATATTTAATTTCATGTTATCATTTTTTCTCTATTCGCGCAACTGTGTTTTTTACGTCAGCAAATGCTTCCGCCTGTTTCGTGTAGTTGTTTTGATCCAGTTCCATCCAGAACTCCACGCCATCCGGATGATTGCACACACCGCAATCCCGATGATGCGACTCCATAATGGCCTTTACGATAGAAAGACCGATGCCGCTGCCGCCGTATTCCCGCGTGCGCGCCTTATCTACCTTGTAAAACTTCTCCCAGATTTTGTCGATATCCTCCTGCGGAATACAGCTTCCGGTATTAAAAACGCTGACCCTCAATACTTCTTCTCTATAAGTATAGAAGATCCGGATCTGTTTTTCACCGGCCGCATAGTGAATCGCATTGCTCAGATAGTTGGTGATGACCTCCTCGATCTGAAACTCATCTCCCCACACAAATGCCTGTGCCTCATCAAATACCAGTTCGATTTCATTCTGCTGCAAAAGCAACGAAGAATTCTCGATCACCCCGCGAATCAGTTCCGTAATATCAAACCGGTCAATCGTCACTGCATCATTGCCGAATTCCAGATGGTTCAGCGTGAGCAGTTTCTGAACCATCTGATTCATTTTTCCGGCCTCATCCATGATCACCTCGCAGTAGAAGCTGCGACTCTCCGCATCATCGTTGATACACTCCTGCAAGCCTTCCGCATATCCCTGAATCAGCGCAAGCGGTGTTTTCAATTCATGCGATACGTTCGATAAAAATTCCTTTCGCATTTCATCGATCTGCTCTTTTTTCTCGATGTCACTTTTCAGCTCATTATTGGCAGTCTTCAGCTCACCGATCGCCCGCTCCAGCGTCTCCGACAACTGGTTCATATACTGTCCCAGCTGTTCGATTTCCTTAATGCTGCCGCCCTCCTCATATTTTGCCGTAAAATCCAGTTCTGTCATCTGGTGTGAAATATCAGTCAGCTGTCGGATCGGGCGTGTAATCCGCTGCGTCACCAGAACGACAATCACCGTACTCAGAAGAATACCACAGATTCCAATATAAGCAAGAAAACGGTTCGCAATATTCACGCTCTCACGAATGCTCTCCAGAGCCGTGCGCATCATAACCAGATTACCATCGTCCAGCGTTCCCCATAGAACCAGATACTCGGAGGACATGCGGTGATCCGTCACCTTCAGCACGGAATAGCTGTCCGTGCTCACGACCTCTCTGCGTCCCTTATCGCTAGCTGCGCCAAACAGCACGTCCATAAACCGGTTGATCATATTCAGGCTGTCATTTGACGTAGAACGGATAACGGTTCCGTCGGAGGAGATAATCAAAAGTTCGATATTACCATTGTCACACAAACGGTCAAGCTGCACATCCAGTTCATCGTCCGAAAGATTCCCCTTCTTTGCCGCCCTGTTGACCGTATCATACCCGCTCACGAGCTGATCCGTTTTCATTTTACTGTAATACTGCTCCAGAAACGTCGTATTCAAAAACCAGCACAGCAAAACCGTACCGGTCACAAGTCCGATAATCACCATGCAGATCTGTGTTGTAATGGAGCGCTGATGCGCATGCTTCATGCCCTTTTTCTTCATTTCTGCTCATCCGTCCCCTTTTTCTCCGGATCATCCACCTCAAACTTGTAGCCCATACCCCAGATTGTCTTGATGCAGTCACCATGCTTTCCCATCTTGCTTCTGAGTTTTTTTACATGGGTATCAATCGTTCGCGCGTCGCCGAAGTAATCATAATTCCATACGCTGTTGAGTATTTTTTCCCGCGAAAGCGCAAGCCCTGCATTTTCCATGAAATAGGTAAGCAGCTCAAATTCCTTGTAACTAAGTTCGACCCGTTCTCCGTCGATTGTGACAATATGGGCGGCACGGTCAACCTGTATCGCACCGGCAGTTAGGATCTGGTTTTCCTCCAGCTGATTCGTACGGCGCAGAATCGCTTCCACGCGCGCCACAAGAATCTTCGGACTGAATGGTTTGGAAATATATTCGTCCACACCCAGTTCAAATCCATTCAGTTCATCACTCTCGGCACTCTTTGCCGTCAGCATGATAATCGGAACCTTTGAATGTTCGCGGATCTCCTTGCACACCTCAAAGCCATTCATCTTCGGCATCATCACATCCAGAATAATGAGCGAAATATCCTTATCTGCATAAAACAGATCCAATGCTTCCTCACCGTCCGCCGCTTCCAGCACTTCATATCCTTTTTTCACGAGAAAATCCCGCACCAGCTTACGCATCCGGCTCTCGTCATCCACCACAAGTATCTTAATCGTCGTCTCCATATAACATCCTCTCTTTCTGCAAAACAGCGGCCTCACGTTCCTCAAGCTGTTGCTCCCACGCAGCGTATTTATTCTGCAGCTTATTTTCATAATTAAGCACCGTCGGACTGCTGCTGCTCATAGCAATCGCAAACATCACAACAATTACGGCAGCCTCAAAAAAATGAATGACTACCGACCAGCGGAATGCCCGTCTGCTCTTTCTAACTTCTTCTCGCAGTGTCTCTGTTGTTCCGGCAGCATCCGAAACCTTCACCGTTGCGCACACCGGAATCGGCAAAATCGCATCATTTGAAACCTGCGGCATCGTCTGCAGATAATCCTGCAGTTCCCGCAGATACGCATACCCTACCTGCGTCTGAAACATCTTCTGCTCAATCATGCGCCGGTAAATCTGGAGCACACGATCCGGATACTGCAGATTCACCCTCGCTTTCATATAACGGACTCCCTCCGCTTCTTTTTTTGCTTCCTTAAATAAATCCTCGTCGTCAAAAGAAAAACCATCCACGACAAGTATATTGTTGTTATCCATAATCATCTCACTCTATGATATCTGTCTGTCAATTTTTTGTTCCACTATTTTTTATTATCGTACATTTCATTGCAATTGCAAGCAAAAAGTTCAGTTTTCACATTATCTACATATTTTGCAAAATATCGCAAATTTTTTGCTTCCTTTTTTTCCCTTGTATGTTATAATAAATGCAAATATGTAAAGAACGTGTAAAACATATAATTTTGTTACAATCAGGAGGTTCGCTATGAGTAAGAAAGCGATAGACACGCAAAAGAAAAAAACTGCCGTAAAGCCGCTGAAGGCATCCAAAGCTCCAAAGAAACCGAGAGCTCCCAAAGCTTCAAAAACGGCAAAAGCCAAGCCTGCCAAGCGCGGGAAGACCCATGGCAAGTCATCCAGCATTAAGACCAAGATTTTGATTCCGATCATTGCGCTGACTTTTATGATTCTGGCATCCGGTTTGTTAAACGTCACAAGCATGAACCGCATGCAGGAAGGCAGTACGATGCTCTCTGACAAGAGCCTGCCCACACTGACAGCTCTGGACACGGCGATCGCCGACTTCAGTGATCTGCAGCGTTTGATCTATGCACACACCCTCTCCGAGGATGCTGCTCAGATGGAGGAATATCAGGCGACTTCCGATGCGCTGTTTGCAGAGATTGAATCCGCGCTGGCCTCTTACGAAGCAGGTGTCAGCTCCGAAGAAGATCTCGCTCTGATCGCAGAGTTTCGCGAGAACTATGATCTATATGTATACACTTATGACATTGCCGAACAGCTCAGCTACGATATGATGAAAAAACTTGCACAGTCTTATGTGCCTAACCTGATGCAGACCAGTGCTGACACCATGCAGCAGGAGCTTCTGACCATGAAGGCCAACATCCAAAAGACCATCGATGAGGAAGTAAAAATGCAGCGTGCCAGCTATACGCAGGCACTCATCACCACTGTCATTGCTACCGCAATCGGCATTATCATTGCGATTCTGGCATTTGCGCTGGTCAACCGCAGTGTCATTCGTCCGATCAAGAAAACCACTCAGAGTCTGGATCGGATTGTTGCCGACATTCAGGCCGGTCACGGTGATCTGACTGCACGTATCAATTTAAAATCTACCGACGAGCTCGGCCGTCTTGCCAAGGGTATCAATATTTTCCTTGAAACCCTGCAGAATATCATGTCTCAGATTGTCTGCAATGCAGATCATCTTGGCAGTGTTGTAAATACTGTATCCGGAAGCGTAAATAACGCCAGCGGAAATGCCTCCGATATTTCTTCCCTTCTGGAAGAGTTGTCCGCTACAATGGAGGAGATTTCCTCCACAACAACCAGCGTCAATGACGAGGTTGCAAACATCGGCACGCAGGTATCCAATATTGCACAGGATACCGTCAAGATGAACAGCTACGCCGGCGAGATGGAGGCCCGCGCAAGAGATCTGGAGGTTGCAGCACAGCGCAACAAAGAGAGTACCAGTGAGATCATTGGCGGCATCATCACTTCTCTGGAGGAAGCAATTGAAGAAAGCAAGAGTGTTTCCAAGGTTAATGACCTGACCGACGAGATCTTAAATGTTTCCAGCCAGACCAATCTGTTGGCACTCAACGCTTCCATTGAAGCAGCAAGAGCCGGAGAAGCCGGCAAGGGCTTTGCAGTCGTCGCAGACGAGATTCGTACACTGGCTGATTCTACCAGACAGACCGCCGGAAACATTCAGGAAATTAACCTTATGGTTGTACGCGCAGTAGATGCACTGGTGGAAAATGCAAACGCGATCGTAAGCTATGTAAACGAAACCATTCTTCCGGATTACGAGAAGTTCGTAGATACCGGCAGACAGTACCGCGATGATGCAAGCTATGTGAACAATACCATGAATGTATTTGAGGATCGCACAAATCACCTCATGCAGATCATGCAGGAAATTTCAGAGGCCGTCAACGGTATCGCTACTGCTATTGAGGAAAGCGCATTAGGCGTTACCAACGCGACAGAGAACACCTCTACTCTCGTAAGCAACATCGAGATTGTAAATCAGGAAATGGGAACCAACCAGCAGATCAGCCTGCAGCTGAAGCAGGAAGCAGACCGTTTCACAAACTTATAAAAACCATTCAAAAAGAAAGGGCTGTGAAAAATGAGAAATCATTTTTCACAGCCCTTTTTATCCGTCATATATGTAAATATCGTTCTACCTGCTCACGAATCTGACTGGGTTCAATCGGCTTTGCGAGATAATCATCAAATCCGTATTCCAGATAGCGTTCTCGCGCTCCCGCAGTATCATCTGCCGTCAGCAGCACAACCGGAACCGGTTTCTTGACCCCCTTCTCTGTCTCCATGTTGCGAATCCCGGTCAGTGCCTGTGTTCCATCCATACCCGGCATCATCTGATCCATAAAAACCATATCCACACGCTTACGTTCGAGAATCCTTAAGCATTCTGCTCCACTCTTAGCCATAATCGTCTTCAGATTCAGCTTTCGCAGCCAGGAATCCATTTCTTTTAAGTAAAGCAGATTGTCATCCACAACCATAACTGTCGGTTGTCTGTCCGGTTGCGCCATCGTCTCCGGCTCCAGTTCCTGCGTCTGTATATCGGTATCTTTTCTTTCCTCATCCGAATCCAATCCGAATGGTGTATTATCAATGATCCGTTGCGGAAACATCAGGCAGATCCTTGAGCGGTTTCTGTCACTGCCGCACTCCATTGTTCCCTTGAGTTCCAGCAAGATGCGTCTAAAAAGCGAATACGGAATATAATTAACATCCAGTTCCGTCTTCTTTCCTGCCTTCTGGGCCATTTCTGACAGACGGTTCAACTCTGCTGCCGTCATTCCTTTATCATCCAGATAAAGTGTGAGAATCAGCAGCGCATCCGCATACCTCATTTCTGATGTAATATCCAGTTCTATTCCGGAGATCTTCGACGACATTCCCGCGCATCGCAAGATGCCGCGTATCACATTCTCGATATCCTCCCGAGCCCCATACCAGTTGACCGGCAGTTGCGGGTTAGCAATGAGTTTTACGCTCTGACATCTGCCCCATCTGCGTTCCTCCATCATCCCACGCAATGATTCCACCAGATCCCTTGTCATATATTCCGTCTCTTTCGATGACGTACAATGCTCGCCCTGGGAATACTCCATCATCACAGACACCATATCTTCCAGCTTCTGACCCGCCTCAAGAATTTCCAACGACATCTCCCGCACGTCCTCTGACGCCCGTTCATCCTGATAGATCACATCCGAGCGGTTTTTGATAATATGCAGCGGAGAGCCAAAGCCGTGTGTCATGTGATGCAAAAACAGATCTCTCGTCCTATCAGAAGCAGATGCCTGTTTCTGAATCTGTTCAAGATCTTTCATATAATAATATTCATCGGTACAATCATACAGCCACATTACATATCCGGTAAGTGCGCCTCCTTCTTTTAATTCAGAAACCACAATATTACATATCTTTCCGTTGTGCTCCAGCATATCATGATTATGTAAATAAATCAGTTCCACAATCACTTCGCTTTCGCCCGGCTGTTCCAGTTCCGGATAAAGCATCGCAGCAATCGAATTAAATGATTTTACACCTCGTTCACTGTCAAGAATGATATAGCCCTCACCCAGCTCATCCAGAATCGTCTCACGGGCAATCTGACCATCATCCAAAAAATAATAGCTTTTATTCAGGTGATATGTCAGCCAGCATGAAAACATCATCAGTGTCGGGCCGAAATCAAAGCCTCCCGTAAGCCCTGCAAGATTCAGTACATACGCCACACAGGGAAATACTGCCGAAAATGCGATAACCGTTATGACCGGATCCTGTTTCATGCTCTGTCGGATCACAGTGCCCACATAGAGTACTGCCATAGCCACCAGCGCCATATAAGCCATATATACATACCCTAGCGGCAACAATTCAAACCGGATCTGAACCGCCAGCAGCTTACCTGTAAATGTATAATTATGAAACAGGATATTGACCGTCTCATCTACAAAAAGCATCGTCACAAAAATCGCATTAATCGTCCACAAAGTAACGGTTTGCCATTTTTTTATATGAAATTCACAGAACATCGCAACCAGATGCAGCATGGCAACCATAAACAAAAGCGCCGACACATACTGGGAACGTACCGCCCACTTGCTGCTCTGCTCCGAAAGTGTCGAGAGCGCTTCCAGATAACCGTACATGTTCAGTGTTGCGCAGATCGATGCCAGCAACAATATCCTCTGTTTCGTGGTGTTTTTTTCAGTATAAATATGGTAAACCAGTCCGAATGATAACAGAAACAACAAAAACTGAATTGTCCGGACAATCATATAGATAACATTCATGGCACTCTCCCCTCAACCATTTCATATATTTAATTCTATTTTATCCTCTTTCGGACACGATGTAAAGCACCAGAAAATCAATTTCAAACCGAAAATTTCAAACGGGCAGATACCAAAAACGTATCTGCCCGTTCGTTTGAAAGAATTCATAGGAAGGCGATATAAAATTAGAGTCGCTGCTCTACAGCAACTACGACGGAGGAATCTCTCCGGTCTGAAACATATAATCTGTCTCATCCACCGAGTAGTAAACCACATTTTCCTCCTTAGGATACCCCATTCCAAGTGCTTCCGCTTTTTTTTGAACCGAAAACAAATCTACAGTATCCTCTAAGCGCTTCTGCGCGTCCTCATTTGTAAGACGCAACGCATCTATCTCTTTTTGCAGCACGGCAACGCGATAGGTCTGCTGCTGCACCTGAAAATTCAATTTTAAAAATATTGTACATACAACGAGTGCCGCAACCGTAACAATCACCAGCCGAATCAGCCGGCCACGATCCTCCTGAATCGCCCGGTTTGCCTGAATCGCATAATAGCGTTTCAGATTTTCCTCCTGCTGCTGCCTATAATATGCGTCAATCTCCTCCTCGGTCATATGGACTGCACTCTGCTCAAGCATTCTTCATCCCTGCCTTCATCTGTTCCAACAAGTCCATGACCGCTCCCGTATCACCACTGACCGCAATACGCAACAGTTGTCCCTCGTCGTGATATTCATAGGACATGGAACTGATCCCCTCACCGCGCTCCTGCTGCAGTCTGCGGTACAATTCCATCCCGTCTGTTTCCGTGACTCCCGGGAAATCAAGCAGTGCACAAAAAGCGGCACTTGAACGCTCCTGCTCTCCGAGGAAGCCTCGCACAATCTGTGATGGCGAGCTCTGTCCCGGCGTCTGTCTGGAAAACAACTTTTTTATCTCTTCTTCGGTAAACCGCCACTGGACACCAATCTTCTGTCCCGTAAGCGTCCCATCTTTCAAATAGTTACGGATGGTTCGGCTCGTCATACCGGTTACCTGGGCGACATCCGCTACTGTATATAATTTTTCATCCAGCATCCCGATGCCTCCTTGAAGACTATTATATTTCATTATATTTCATTTGTAAACCTTTTTTTACATTTATTTTATTTTTTTTACATGTTATTTATCTATTATGCTCTTATTTTCACTTAAGTTTATTCTTTTACATTTTTATTAACTTATTTATATTATTTTACATTTATTTTGTTCTTTTTACAATAATTTTCATTCTAAGTATTTCTATTTCATATTATTTCATATTTAAAAGCAGAAAAAAAGCAGGTGCCCGTCGCTTTTGATCTAAAAATTCCCGATCCAAAAACCTTTCACCGGCGCACCTGCCCGCACAGTCACCTGACTGTTTTTATATGATTTGATGTCATCACATATGGCTATCCCAGATTTCGCACCTTGAAATCCCGCTCTGCCTCCCGTCGCGCATCCTTTTTGGCAATATCCTGCCGCTTGTCATAGAGCTTTTTACCGCGTGCCAGCGCGATCTCCACCTTCACCAGACTGCCCTTAAAATATACCTGCACCGGCACAAGCGTATAACCTTTTTCCTTGATTTTACCCAATAATCGTGAAATCTCCTTTTTGTGCATCAAAAGCCGCTTCGGGCGCATAGGATCCTTATTAAATATATTTCCTTTCTCATAAGGACTAATATGCATACCGTAAATAATCACTTCTCCATTCTCGATATGCACAAACGCTTCCTTTATGCTGCAATTACCCTGACGCAGGGATTTAACCTCCGTCCCGTGCAGTTCCACACCTGCTTCAAAGGTTTCCTCCAAAAAGTAGTCATGCCGTGCTTTTTTATTATTTGCAATCAGTTTAAAGTTCGATGCTTCCTTTGCCATAATGTTTCTTTTTACTCCTCTGGTTTATACAGATGACGCGGAATACCGTCCACCATAATCGGCGATACGTCGCCCTGAATGAGCGGGCGCACGTAATTTATAAATTCCTCCGTCACATAATCTCCTTCCTTGTTCATCCACTCTCTGGGCACAAGTTTCTCATCATTTGCGATCTTATGCACATCCTTGACCTCCGTGGTGCTCTGATACGGATCATCCGACTTGCGCACAAGCACAACCATCTTACCTGAATCGCCCTCATCCGCTGCCTTGACCGCGGCACCTCCTACCTGATATGCCTCTAAAATATCCACACGTGATGACAAATGTGAAGCCGCCCGCTGAAGCGTACTCAGCTCGATCGCACGCGTCTTGCAGCCAAGCTCACCTGCAATGAAGCTTGCCAGATAACTGGCTGTTCCTGACAACTGCTTATGTCCAAACGCATCAACAAAATCTATACTGGAGCCATACTCGCAGACATATTTACCGTCTGCCGTATGAATACCTTCTGATACTGCCACCACAACAGAACTCTTCTTTTCCAATCGCTTCGCCACTTTATCCCTAAAGCTCTGGAAATCAAAGGGGATTTCAGGAAGATAAATCATATCCGGGCCGGAACAGTCCTCACCCTTTGCCAGCGCTGCAGCACCGGTCAGCCAGCCTGCATTTCTTCCCATAATCTCCACGATCGTTACCACACCCTTGTCATAGCGCAGACAAAAGCTGTCACGAATGATCTCTTTAACTGAAGTGCCGATATATTTGGCCGCACTGCCATAGCCGGGCGTGTGATCCGTCAGGGCAAGATCATTGTCGATCGTCTTTGGACAGCCGATAAACCGGATCTCGCTGCCGGTAATAATTGCATAGTCTGACAGCTTTTTGATCGTATCCATCGAATCATTGCCACCGATATAGATAAATGCCTCGATCTCCATTTTCTCCAAAAACGCGAAAATCTTCTCATACACCGCCATGTCCTCATGAATGCCCGGCAGCTTATAACGGCAGGACCCCAGATAAGCAGACGGTGTTCGCTTTAACAGTTCTGCGTCCAGTTCATTCGTAATGCGGGTTGAGAGGTCAATATACTTTTCCTCCAATAACCCCTGAATGCCATTCAACATACCGTACACCTTTTTGGCCCCGCGATCAATCGCTGTGCGGTATACACCGGCAAGGCTTGAGTTGATTGCTGCGGTCGGTCCCCCCGATTGTCCGACGATTACATTACCCTTCATACCTTTTCCTCCATTTCATAAAATATGTATGATTATACGGCTTTTTCCCCCGTTATTTATGCTTTTGGTGCCGGGATCAGCTTATCCATCTTGAGAATATGGCGGTTGAGCCACGCAAATAAAAAGTCCAGCATATCCTCCACATATTCCCTGCGGTCTTCAATATGCTCCGCCTCGTCCTTATCCGCGAGCCTGGCAAGGAACACGGCATGTGCGCGGCGCTGTGCCTCCAGACCGGTATACGCAATAGACTCCATGTACTCTTCTTCGTGTGAAAAATGATAGTGCGTATAATCCTCCAATTCATCCAGCACACTCATGACACTGTCATAATCCAGATTATCTCCCGAGTGCTCTACCAGATGATACGCACGCCCGATGATCTCGAACAATCTGGCATGTTCCTTGTCTACCAGTGGAATATGCGTCCAGTAAATTTCGGTAAACGCGCAGATATCATCAATCTCCTCCGCTTCCTTATCCACAGTGTTCCACACATGTCCGATCAGAGTATCGCTGCCCAGGATGTGATTGTACAGCCACTTCGTCAAAAATAAAATCATATCCTCCAGAATCTTTCGCTTTTCCTGTGAATTCAGGTCCTGTAAATCTATGTTATTCACCTTTTTCACAAAAAATGCATGCGCCTTTTTCTGCCGTTCCAGCTCCGGATCATCGTGTTCCTGCATATAGGCCTCTTCATGGGCAAAATGATTGGCCCCGTACTCTTTCAACTGCTCCAGATATTGTTCCAGCTCATGCCTCTCACCATCAACATCCAACCCCTTCTGCAACGTCTCCGTGATCCGGTTCATAATACTGAACAAAAACTCGTGTTCGCTGTCAATCTGCGGAATACCTATCCTGCAGTCCTCTGTAAATTGAAACATCGCTTCCCTCCCTATGCATTGGATAAAAATAGCAGAGCCATCAAAATCCGAACTTCGTCCGAATGGGCTCTGCGCAGGTCATCAGGACTCTTCCCACCTTCGGTGGGCCCCTCCTCATGACAAGTAGTGGACCAGACGGGAGTCGAACCCGTGTCCAAAGACCTATTCCCTGTACTTCTACGAGTGTAGTCTGTTTTTTAAGATTCCCTCCGCCATCCGGGAACAGACACCCTGATGGTTTTGGTAGCTTCATGATACGCCCAGATGCTCAAAGCTTTGCAACTGTCGTTTCCTACATGGATGAAGCCCGGGTCCGGTCGTGTAGGTGCGTCCGGTCGGACTACTGCCAAATCTTAG
>JALELN010000065.1 GCA_022771765.1 Lachnospiraceae bacterium
CTGTCGAAAAAAGCATGATGAGAATATAACGCGGTTCTCCCCATGCATAGAAAAAAAGACTTGCCAGAAGCAGCCACAGATTCCGTGACTGCTTTGGCAATGCAAAATATATGACCAATATAACCGGCAAAAAGACACATATAAAAATCATACTGCTGAATACCATTGTCTCTACCTCATTCTCACTCTACTCTGCCTCAAACGCCTGCTGGATGAGACCACTTTTTTCCGAAATAATCATCGCCACGAGCTGCCCCTTCTGCTTGATGACCGCATGATCCACAAGGGGCAGCTGATCCGGCGCATAAGCGGTCAGGGCTCCGCGCCGGTCTTCCAGGTGATCCTGCATCGTATTCATGAGCACGGCTGCATCCCCTGCTTCTTTTAGTTCCACCACGGCAACCTCCTGCGAACCGCCGTCTGCCGCGTAGGCATAGAAATAACTCTGGACCCGGTCATAATCAAAGTCTGAAAATGCCGTAAAATTCAGTTCTGCCTGTTCATCATCGCTCGTTGCCACCTTCATTTCCGGCAGTGTCGTATCTGCTGCAAGCATCGACTTCTGCAAGGCCTGCATATCTACGGCAACACCTTTCTCCTGTACTGTCTCCTTTGCACCGCATCCACAAATAGCGGCTGCCAGTAACAGTATGCAGCAAAAAACTGCCCATTTCCCATCAATCTTCTTCATTTCCTCTATCTCCTGTATTTCCCAATCATTCTGCTCTTTCAACCACTATTGTTCCGTCATCGCCTCATTGACAGCCTGCTCCATTACATCGTTTTCAGTCATGGCAAAGCTCGCTGTGGGTCCGTCAGCACCACCGATAACAGCCGTATCTGTCACCGCATCCTCTACAGGCATCGGTTCAGCCACAACACCACCCTCATTCGGATCCATCACCTGGCTGCCGAACAGCTCATTGATCTTATTCGTCATCTGTGTCACCTGCTCGGGTACTGCATCTGCAAGTGTTGACCCTGACTGTGAATAGTCATTGATGTAAATCGCCAGAACGTAATTATCCTCACCATCAGGGATCCATGCTGCACTCAGATCCTTCGATTCCCCACCGGGAACGAAAGATATCGCCTGCTGCATGAGGCTCACCATCTGATCCGCCAGTGCAAGCTCCTTGTCATTCGGCTTCTTCGGGAACTTAAAGTAAAGACTGCCACCCTTTTTCTCGTTAAGCACCGGTCGAACCTTAGCGGGAACTTCAAACAGGTCCTTGACCTCTTTCGCATTCTGAACCGCATAAGAATACTTGGTGCCCTTTGCCTCAGGCAGCGCGGATCCATCCCACTCATGACCGTTTGTGCGCGTCATCTCATCCGTCATATTAAAGTTCCGGTATTTTGCTCCAGTCGCATCTGTGTAAATATCCAGCTGATACCACTCGCCGTCATCCAGCTTTACCATATCCCATGAGTGATAATCATTATGTACGATATGCACCTCCAGACCTACCATATTTGCAAACAGGCGAAACGTTGTCGCATAGCCGACACATACCGCACTTTTACTCTCCAGCACATCATGCGGTGTGAACGCCTGACTGTTCTGTCCGGGCATAGAAATCGTATGTCCACTTCCTTGACCGATATTTGTCACCATCCAGTCGTAGATTGCCAGTTCCTTGTCATAGTCTGTCATTCCATCCCTGATGATTTTATCCAGCACAGACTTTGCCATGTCATAGGTCTCCTGATCCTCATCACTAAGTCCGGACGGATCATTTTTCAAATAGGCATCGGAGATGTCAGCCGTGCTGCGGATCTCATACTGGTCCATGACCTTGTAACCATCTTCCTGATAGGTGTTCTCCTGCTCCGCTTCCTTCGCCTGTCTGGCACGCTCATCGTCGATGAACTGACTCACCTTCGCGTTCTGTGCGTTCATCCGGTTCATGAACACTGCATTCATGCCAACCGAAGTACCGACGCCGGCCACAACCAGCGCTGCCATCACGCCAGCGGCAACATGAGCCACCCTTTTTTTGCTCTTTTTTCCCGCGCCCGCTTCCTTCTTCTCAGAGCGCTCCTTTGCAGATTCCTTCACAGTTCCTGTTCCAACTTCCTTCTTTTCTTCACTCATATTCTTACCTCTTTCTCCTTACACGAAGCGCCCATATAGCTGCTTCTCTCCGGATGCCTTTATCTATACAGACACCAAATCTTGATTCGGGTTACAATTTTTTCCATAAAATGAGTACCGCAAGCGTCATGCCATTTCCTAGTTGCTTTGGCAACAGACAAAAATCCTCAAATTGGCTGCCCGCCGGCAGCCATCCCTCACTGACCGCTGCACAGAGCGCACTCCTCTCACACACATTATCCACACCGACCGTCTCTCTCACGAATCCGGAAGACTGAAAATCTCCTCCCTGTGCTGCGAGCTGTCCGGCGCTGTACACCAAAAACGGCACGCCAAGCTTCGCTGCCAGTTCGACTAACCCCGGTTCCTTCCGTTTCACATCGATGGATGCCACCGCACGGATGCGATACATTGACCATCCCCGCGCATCAAAGATATTCTTCACAAAACGATACAAACCCTCTACCGGTGTATCCTTCCGGCACCCCACACCTATCACCAGATCCTGCGGTACGAGATGTAATGTGTGTGTAAACGGTTGCCCCACGGGCTTTCCCGCAATCACAAAACCACACTCCGGCGTGAGCGCCCCGATCGGCTTTCCCTCTAAAAGAGCACCGGAAAGATGCTTGATCTCATCCTTTTCCGCGATTGCCAGATGCTGCTGTCTGGCGAATGTATCCACTGAAAACACATCATTGATATCTGTCGCCGTTGTGATGACCGGCATAGCGCAAAGTGCTTTGCCCAACAGGCGCGCCAGCTCATTGGCACCTCCCGCATGGCCGCCGAGCAGAGGGATCACAAATGTTCCCCGTTCATCAACCACAAGCACGGCGGGATCTTTCAGCTTATCACACACATACGGAGCAACCGCGCGCACAGCAATACCTGCCGCACCCACAAATACGAGCGCATCCACAAGTAAAACGAGCTTTTCCACCTCCTCTGTTAAGTTGGAAAAGCTCTCCCAGCCCCCTGTGGCAAGGCGCATGGGCACACGCTTTTCTATCTCTGCACCCAGCGTCTCCATCGCCGCAGCTACCTGTTCACCTGTCCGGATTCCCTGCCCGCTAAAAGCAAGAACTCCCACCCTTTTATGCATTGTTTTTTCCCTTTTGCTTCTCAAAAAAATCGTCCACCGCCTGAATGATTTTCGCAGGTTCCAGCGTCTTCAAAAGATAACCGTCAGGCTTTAACGACATGACCTGCATCACACTCTCCTTGTCATCCTTACTCGTAAGAAAGATGACCGGCATATCTGCGAATTCCTTCTCCGCGCGGATCATCCCCAGTACCTGCCGTCCGTCCACAATCGGCATCTCATAATCAAGAAGCACCAGATCCGGGCGGTCCGTTGCCAAATATTTGATCGCCATGGCACCGGAATTCGCAAGGATCACTTGATAATGATCCTCCAGCCATCCCTTGACATTGCGCAGCATCGCACCGGAATCATCCACAACAAGAATCTTCTTTTTCGTCTGAAAGCCAAATTTACTGACATAGTGATCAATGGCATCCACCATGTGATTCACATTCAGCGGGCGGGTAAACTTCTCCCGTATGATATGAGAACCAACCATCGACTCAATTTCCTCCAGTTCATCCGTGCTTCCCGTAGCAAATACGGAAACCTCATGCTCCGATGCCCAGTCCTTCACAAAAATCAGTGTCGACTTCTTTTCAATGAGCTGTTCATCGCCGTAAATCAGAATCGAGCAGATATCCGCCTCCGTTTTACTGATCTCGTCAATATCAGCCTTCACACTCGTAACAAAATAACCTGCCTCCTCAAACTTTTCCTTCAGGCTAAGCATCAAATACCCCTGTGTCTCAGATATAATCAGTATTTTTTTTAACATTGCGATCCCTCCTTCTTCAGCATCTCGCAAAGTTCATCCGTCAGATCCATAACCTCCATCATTGCCACATCAGCCAGATACACCCGAAGCGCTTCCACCTTTTCACGACAAGCATCCGGTATCCGGCATCCGTCCAGCTCCTTCATTGCGGCATCCGCGCCGTCCAGATCAAAGGTATCCGCTGCGTCATGAATCGCCTTCACGATCTCACACAATTCTTCCGTTGAGCACTCCCTGAGCTTTTCATTCGCCACTCTGGCAAAAGGCTCTAAGACCGGCTTATAGCTACGATATGCCTCCAGCAGCCCGGGCGTCTGTTCACGAATCGTCTCCACATCGCCTGCGTTTCCGCAATCCTCCATGCGGTGAAACCATTCAGACAGCTTCTGGTCACCGATCATGCGTGCCGTATTTTTCAGCGCATGCACCTCTATCGTATAGTCGCGGATCAGTCCGTCCGCCACACACTGCTCGATCTTGTTTGCTTTCGTATCAATCAGCTTGTAAAAATCTCCCAGCAGTTCACGCCACAGCTTTTCGGTTCCGCAGCAGCGGATACCCGCCTCTCTGTCAATGTTTCCAAGATTTTCTTCCACCGTCTGCACCTTTTCATCCGTCAGCTGTACGTCAGAATCGCCGGAATCTCCCGACGTACACACACGCTGTGCGCCTCCATGGAGCACCAGTGCCCTGGGCAGCCAGTGCTTGATCTTGCTACAGATCTCCTTCATCTCGATCGGCTTCGCTACAAAGTCATCCATACCCGCTGCCTTGAATTTTTCTCTGGCATCCATCAGCGCATTCGCAGTGAGCGCAATGATCGGCACATTTGCATAATATTCTCCATCCATGGCACGTATGCGTTCTGTCGTCTCAATTCCATCCATCACAGGCATCATGTGATCCATAAAGATGATGTGATACTGCTTTTTGCTCACCATCTGCAGCGCGCGCTTACCGCTGTCCACCGTGTCAATCTGCATCTGCAGCGGCTCCAGCAGTCCCACTGCCACCTTCAGGTTCATCTCATTGTCATCCACAATGAGTATCTTTGCCTCCGGTGCCGTGAAATTCGCATATTCCTCAGTTTCACAGCCGCTCTCCATCTGCTCGTGATTTATAATCTGGCAGAAATTCAGTGTATATAAAGGCTTATTGACCTTCTTTCCCGCGTTTTGTATACATTCCTCCAGCAACGGATTTAAAAGCACGCAGATCTCGCCGA
Source organism: Lachnospiraceae bacterium (assembly GCA_022771765.1). GTDB lineage: Bacteria > Bacillota > Clostridia > Lachnospirales > Lachnospiraceae > W0P33-017. The sequence goes on from JALELN010000065.1 coordinate 5,189, forward strand.
GTGCTGCCTTACGCTCCGCAGAGATGCCATCCAGAACCTCCTCGCCTGCTGCATCCGTAAAGAAGAAGTCCACCGGCTCTTCCGGCAGATTGCTGACCGCGTTTTCCACATACACGATATGAAACTGCCCGCAGAGCCGCTTTAACTGCTCCGTCCATACATATGCCCCGAAATGTCCGCCGACACGGATGGCGCGTTTCGTCTTATCCCGCAGCTGCGCAGCCGGAAGATCCTGTGCATGTCCCTGATGAATATTAAAGTAAAACTCGCTGCCCTCACCGTAGACACTGCGCACACCGATGCTGCCTCCCATCATCTCCACCAGCTGTTTGGAAATGGAAAGTCCCAGTCCGGTACCCTCCTTATTATGATTTTTCTTGCTGTCCACCTGCGAGAAGGACGCAAACAGCTTGCCGAGATCCTCCTCTTTGATTCCCTGACCACTATCCTTCACAGAGATCAGCAGCTCGATATCACTGTCCGTCACCTCGCCAACAGCAATTTTCAGACACACAAAACCTTCATCCGTAAACTTAATGGCATTGTTCACGAGATTGATGATAATCTGACGGATACGAAGCGCATCACCATACATGGAATG
>JALELN010000095.1 GCA_022771765.1 Lachnospiraceae bacterium
AAAAATCGTACATCTGTCATAACTACAACATATAAATTTTATCCTTTATTGTGCATGATGTCAAGTGGATAATATGTATTTATGATCTGCTGATCGCACGACAGATGTCGGTACTCTGAAATCCTCTGCGCATCAGATATCCGTACATCCTTCGCTGTTCCTGCAAGGATGCAGTCTCCGGATCATAGTGGCGCTTTTTCATAAGCTCACAAATCATCTGCGGCTCATCCCGTTCCTCCTCGTACTCTGCCAGCACCTGACTCGCCAGCTCCCTGTCAACGCCCTTCCGCTGCAGTTCTGCCAAGAGCTTTCCGCGACTCTTATCTGCTCCGCGCAGCCGCACATAGCAGTCTGCGTAACGTGCGTCATCCACGTAGTGATAATGCTTCACATAGGTGATAGCATCCTCAATCAAATCCTCCGGATACTCGTTTTCTGCAAGCTTCTTTCGGAGTTCCTGTTCTGTCCGATCCATCCGTTCCAGCAGATGCATCGCCCGCTTTTTTGCACGTTTGCCTATAATATCGCATCTGATCTGTTCATACTGTGCCTGAGACAGCTGTGTACCCTCCGCAAGATCCAAAGACCGGAGCTCTCCTGCATACAGGATCCATATCTCGCCATTGTCCAGATGCAGTCTCCTCTTTCCCTTTGACAGCTGTTCGACAGTTCCGACTACCACACCTTCCATTGCCGGTTATTCCTCAGCATCTGTCGACGCTTTTCCGGCTGTTTCGTTCCCGCCATCTGCGGCATCCGCTCCGATACCATAGTGACTGCGTACCTTTGCCTCAATCTCCGCGCAAATTTCCGGATGCTCCACCAGAAACTGCTTCGCGTTCTCACGTCCCTGACCGATCTTTTCGCCCTCGTAAGCGTACCACGCGCCGGATTTATTTACGACATCAATGTTCGCCGCAAGATCAAGAATATCTCCCTCTTTTGAGATACCCTTGCCGAACATAATATCAAACTCAGCCTCACGGAAGGGCGGTGCCACCTTATTTTTCACAACCTTGACACGGGTATGGTTACCGATCACCTCACCCGCCTGCTTGAGTGCCTCCACGCGGCGCACGTCCAGACGCACGGACGAATAGAACTTGAGCGCACGTCCACCGGTGGTCGTCTCCGGATTACCAAACATCACACCAACCTTCTCACGCAGCTGATTAATAAAAATAACGATACAGTTAGACTTGCTGATGACCGCAGTGAGCTTACGCAGTGCCTGTGACATCAGACGCGCCTGCAGACCCACATGGGAATCTCCCATATCACCGTCAATCTCCGCCTTGGGCACAAGCGCTGCCACGGAATCCACGATCACGATGTCCACCGCTCCGCTGCGCACCATCGTCTCCGTGATCTCCAGTGCCTGCTCACCGTTATCCGGCTGTGAAATATATAAATTATCAATATCTACGCCAATATTTTTCGCGTACACCGGGTCAAGCGCATGCTCAGCATCTATAAAACCCGCGATGCCTCCCGCCTTCTGTACCTCTGCCACACAATGGAGCGCCACGGTGGTCTTACCACTGGACTCAGGACCATAAATCTCAATGATACGCCCCTTAGGGAGTCCGCCAAGTCCCAGCGCCAGATCCAGACTCAGGGAACCGGTGGGAACTGTCTCTACATTCATCGCTGCTGAGGGATCACCCAGCTTCATCACGGATCCCTTTCCGTACTGCTTCTCAATCTGCGCAATCGCTGCGTCCAGTGCTTTTAATTTATTCTCGTCTGCCATGATTTTCTCCTTTTTCTGATTTTATAGGAAATTGCGAAACATTTTATGTTACATTTTTCCGTCACTATCTTCGCTCAAATGTTCGCGAACATTTGTTCGTTTCTGTAATTATAGTAATACACATTGTCATAAATGTCAACAGGGATTTTAAAAAAAGAACACCCGAAATGGGTGTTCTTATTATAGCGTTTTACATATATCGCGTCAAGACTCGATCTTTTGATCCCGCAGCGCGGATGCTTTTTTCAGAAGCTCCAGAACCTCCGCTTCACTGATCACGCCAACACTCTTTCCGGCAAACATGCCCAGATTCATCGTCACCAGCATCGGAATGCTCATGACCTGATAGCGCAGCGCCAGTCCCGGCTGTTCATCCACATTGACCTTTCCGACCACATACGAGTCCGCGTATTTCTCCGCAATCTGCTCCACGACAGGGCTCATCATCTTGCAGGGTCCGCACCAGTCTGCATAAAAGTCAAGCAGTACCGGCTTTTCACTCTTCATGACTACCTCATCAAAATTGTCCTCTGTTACCTGAATCACTGCCATAATAAAACCTCCTTTTTATCCAATATCATGCGTCAAAACAAATTCCCTAAACAGTTGTTAATTGCGGCCGAACTCGGAGAGCTTTAATCCCTCGTTTCGATCCAGCGTCATGCCCACACTCCATGCATTGACAAACAAAAGCAGCGGATTGCCTTTCAGATCCATGATCTTTTTCATATCCGAGGTTCCGGTCAGCCTGTCCATGTCAACTTCCTCTTTATTTTCAATCCAGCGAATATGCTCATAGGGCAGATTCTCCAGACGAATGTCTACATTATACTCATTCTCCAGACGGAATTTCAATACATCAAACTGCAGCACGCCCACAACGCCGACGATGATCTCCTCCATACCGCCCTTATACTCCTGAAAGATCTGGATGGCTCCCTCCTGCGCGATCTGGTTGACACCCTTTACAAACTGCTTGCGCTTCATGGAATCTATGAGGCGCACCCGCGCGAAATGCTCCGGCGCAAATGTCGGAATTCCCTCAAACTCGAATTTCTCTTTTGCAGTAGTCAGTGTATCACCAATGGAAAAAATGCCGGGATCAAACAGACCGATGATATCGCCCGCATATGCCTCATCCACGATCTTGCGCTCCTGAGCCATCATCTGCTGCGGCTGTGACAGCTTGATCTGCTTGCCGCCCTGCACATGGTACACCTCCATGCCGGCATTGAATTTGCCGGACACGATACGCATGAACGCCACGCGGTCGCG
>JALELN010000107.1 GCA_022771765.1 Lachnospiraceae bacterium
AAATATAAAGATCAGGGAATTACACCGGAAAATTATGCGGATGCATCCCGTCTGGCAGTTGAGGACATGATTGCTGACATAGCGGGAGCATTGGCAAATAAATAAGGCAGGAGTAATTGTGAAGGTACGGAACAGTTACGGACAGGAGTCTCAAATGACAGATAAAGTTTTGGACAATGCGATTATCATCCGGCAGGAGGAGATCGCGACAGATGTTTACAGTATGTGGTTGCGGACGGAGCAGATCGCGGATCTGGCAAAGCCCGGACAGTTTGTAGCGCTTTATTGTACGGACGGAAGCAGATTGCTCCCGCGTCCGATCAGTATTTGCGAGATCGATCGAAAAGATCATTCTATTCGTCTTGTTTATCGTGTGGTGGGAAAGGGAACTGAGGAGTTTTCCGCCTATCATACCGGCGCACAGCTTCGCGTGGTGGGCCCACTCGGAAACGGATATCCCAAAAAGAGTAAGCGCGCGTTGCTGCTGGGCGGCGGTATCGGTATTCCACCGATTTTACAGCTTGCGAAGGAGCTGGACTCTGAAAAGACGATGGTACTGGGTTATCGGGATGAGCGTTTTCTGGAAGAAGAGTTTCGCGCGCAGGGCAAGGTGTACATAGCGACGGAGGATGGAAGCTTTGGCACGCAGGGAAATGTTCTGGATGCGATCCGGGAAAACGGACTGGATGGCGAGATCATTTATGCCTGCGGTCCGATGCCGATGCTGCGCGCGGTAAAGGCATTTGCTGCAGAGCGGGGAATGGAGTGCTGGATTTCTCTGGAGGAGCGCATGGCGTGCGGAATTGGCGCATGTCTGGGATGTGTGTGCAGGAGTACGAAGAAGGATGCACATACGCACGTTCATAATAAACGGATTTGTACCGAAGGTCCGGTATTCCGTGCAGAGGAGGTGGATATCTGATGAACACAAGTGTAAAGCTTGCAGGTGTTACGTTAAAAAATCCGATTCTCACGGCTTCCGGAACATTCGGATCCGGTCAGGAATATGCGCAGTTTGTGGATCTCAATAAGCTGGGCGGCGTTGTGACGAAGGGTGTCGCGAATGTTCCGTGGGAGGGCAATCCCACGCCGCGTGTGGCTGAGGTATACGGCGGCATGCTCAATGCGATCGGTCTGCAGAATCCGGGTATTGATGTATTTGTGGAGCGGGATCTTCCGTTTTTGGCAAAATATGACACAAAGATCGTTGTGAATGTGTGCGGCAGAAGTGAGGCGGATTATGTAGAGGTCGTGGAGCGCCTCGCGGATCAGCCGGTTGATTTACTTGAGATCAATATCTCCTGCCCGAATGTCAAGGAGGGCGGTATCGCTTTCGGACAGGACGCGAAGGCGGCAGCTGCGATTACAAAGGCTGTGAAAGCAGTGGCAAAGCAGCCGGTTGTGATGAAGCTCAGCCCTAATGTGACGGATATCGCATACATGGCGCAGGCGGTAGAGGCGGCCGGCGCAGATGCGGTTTCTCTCATCAATACGCTGACCGGAATGAAGATTGACGTGAATAAGCGTCAGTTTGCCCTTGCAAACAAAACCGGAGGATTGTCCGGCCCGGCTGTCCATCCGATTGCGGTTCGTATGGTTTATCAGGTTGCGCAGGCAGTCAGCATTCCGATTATCGGCATGGGTGGTGTGATGAGCGCGGAGGATGCGATTGAGCTCATGCTGGCAGGTGCGACAGCCGTATCTGTCGGCACGGCCAACTTTACAAATCCACATATTACGGAGGAGATCGTCGAGGGAATCAAAGAATATATGGCAGAACAGGACGTGGATGATATCACGGAACTGATCGGTGCCGTAAAATAAATAACAGGAACACAATGATCCTCTCTGCATAAGATAACAGAAAAATGCAGAGAGGATTTTTATGAAATTGATGAAAAAGAAGTTGATCGCTGTACTCATGTCCGCGGCAATGCTGGTGCCGGTACTTTCAGGCTGCGGATGCAGCACAGCAACTGATGAGGAAGGGGGAGTAACCACCGGTGAGACGACAAAGGTTGTACTCAATGAGGTGGCGCACTCTCTTTTCTATGCACCGATGTATGTTGCCATTGAAAACGGTTACTTCAAGGAGGAAGGAATCGATCTGGAGCTGGTGACCGGTTTTGGCGCGGATAAGACGATGACCGCCGTACTTTCCGGTGAGGCAGACATTGGTTTTATGGGACCGGAGACAACGGTATACACCTGCAATGAGGGCGCATCTGATCTGGTGGTAAACTTTGCGCAGCTGACCCAGCGCGCCGGCAATTTCCTTGTGGGAAGAGAAGCTGACAATGCTTTCAGCTGGGAGAAACTGGAGGGCAAGGATGTGCTTGGTGGTCGTGACGGCGGTATGCCGGAAATGGTATTTGAGTATATTTTAAAGAAGAACGGCATTGATCCCGCGGCAGATTTGAATATTGACAAGAGCATTGATTTCGGTTCTACGGCAGCAGCATTCTCAGGCGGACAGGGAGACTACAGCGTCGAATTCGAACCGGGCGCGACTGCATTGGAGAAGGAAGGCGATGGCTACGTGGTAGCGTCACTGGGTGTGGACAGCGGATATGTTCCGTACACCGCGTTTTCTGCGAAAGACAGCTATATGAAAGAGCACCCTGAGGTGATCAAGGGGGTTGTAGCTGCACTGAAGAAGGGCATGGATTATGTGTACAGCCACACGCCGGAGGAAATCGCTGATGTGATCGCACCGCAGTTCAAAGATACTGACAAGGAGACTATGGCGATTATTATTAAACGTTACGCAGATCAGGACACCTGGAAAAAGGATCTTGTGTTTGAGAAAGACGCGTATGAGCTGTTGTTAGACATTCTGGATGAGGCAGGACAGCTCAGTGCCCGTCCGGAGTATGAGAAACTCGTAACAACAGAGTATGCAAAATAAATATTTGGTTTACGTAATGTAAAACCAAGATATCAGATATGAAGCAGGCAGGGTGTGAGTTGTAAAACAATACGACGAACACTCTGCTTTTTTCAGAATTATGCCGGACAATCCTGCCTGTACAAAAAAATATGCAGGATATGAGGTCGTGAGAACCGTGTTTTTTGCGTTGCCGTCGTGATGCATTTGTGGTATAAACAGTATGAGCACCGGGAGATACTCCTGGGTATCCGGTGTGATCAAAGATGTATCTGACAGAGATATCTGTAGATGTAAAAGAAATCGAGGTTAGGCAAATGATGAGAGATATCATGGATCTGCACACACATACAATAGCCAGCGGGCATGCTTATAATACGATTCTGGAGATGTCACAGGCTGCCCGTGAGAAAGGACTGGAGCTGCTCGGCATCACCGAGCACGGACCCGCCATGAAGGGAAGCTGTCAGACGATTTATTTTCAGAATGTGAAGGTCCTTCCGCGGGAGCGTTTCGGTGTGACAACACTTTTTGGTGTGGAACTCAATATTCTGGATGAAGACGGACGCGTGGATCTTCCGGAGGAATTGTTACCGGCGATGGACGTATGTGTTGCAAGTCTGCATATTCCCTGTCTGCCGCCAATGAGTCGGGAAGAAAATACGAGAGCTTACATCAATGCGATGAAAAATCCCTATGTGAACATCATTGGACATCCGGATGATCCCCGCTACCCGATTGATCTGCGCGCGGTTGTGGAAGCTGCAAAGGAAAATCATGTGCTGCTTGAGATGAACAATTCTTCACTGGCACCAACGAGTTTTCGAAAAGCAACTACAGAAGGCTATCTGGAGTTTCTGGATTTGTGCAAAGCGTATGATCAGCCGATTGTTATGGGCAGTGACGCCCATGTGGATGTGGATGTCGGAAATCATGGATATGTGGCAGAGATTCTGGAACTGGCTCAGTTTCCGGAGCACCTGGTCATCAATACGGACCTGGAAAAAGTAAAGCCTTATTTAAATTATTATAACCGTTGACTGGAAAATGGTTTACTTTCACACTTTCGTGTGGTAAAATCAGAAAGTGTGCGGAACATGCCGCATAGATTGAAAAGTGACTGAATGAAAGGCAAAAGATACAAAACAGTCGCAGAAAAGAGGTGTGAAGCGATGAGTAAAGATATTCATACAGAAGCGGTCAATCATTTGTTTGACGCGGTATTGTGCCTACAGAACAGAGAGGAGTGCTATACGTTTTTCGAAGATATCTGCACGATCAA
>JALELN010000219.1 GCA_022771765.1 Lachnospiraceae bacterium
AATGCCATCACGTCACGGATGGAATCCGCGTGTACCATGTGCATGATCATACGGTCAACGCCGTAGGCAAGTCCTGCGTGAGGCGGCACACCGTAAGAAAATGCGTCCAAGAGGAAGCCAAACTGCTCGTGGGCTCGCTCCTTTGTGAAGCCCAGCACCTCAAACATCTTCTCCTGAATGTCACTTTGATGGATACGGACAGAACCGCCGCCCAGCTCGGTACCGTTAAGCACGATATCATACGCCTTTGCGCGCACACTGCCGGGATCGGAATCGATATTTGCCCAATCCTCTTCCATCGGCATCGTAAACGGATGGTGCATCGCCATAAAACGGTTTTCCTCGTCAGACCACTCCAGCAGCGGGAACTCTGTCACCCAGAGGAAATTGTACTGATTTTCGTCCATCAGACCCAGCTCCTCGCCCAGCTGCAAGCGAAGCGCACCCAGCACGTTCCAGACAATCTTATTTTTATCTGCCGCAAAAAGGAGCAGATCTCCGGGTTTTCCGTTCATCTTCGCTACCAGCGCAGCCAGTTCCTCCTCAGTCATGAACTTTGCGAAGGAAGACTTATAAGTTCCGTCCTCATTGATGCACAGATAAGCCAGACCCTTTGCGCCACAGCCCTTTGCAAATTCGACGAGCTTGTCGATCTTCTTTCTGGGCATTGCACCCTGACCTTCTACGTTAATACCACGGACGCTGCCGCCTGCCTCCAATGCGCCGGTAAACACACCAAAGCCACAGTTTTTCACCACATCCGACACATCACACAATTCCATGCCAAAACGAGTGTCCGGCTTGTCGCTTCCGAAACGGTCCATTGCCTCCTGCCAGGGCATGCGGGGCAGCGGAAGCTGAATGTCAACACCGATGGCCTCCTTAAATACATACTGTAACAGACGCTCATTGACATCCAGAACGTCATCAATATCTACGAAAGACAACTCCATGTCCGCCTGGGTGAACTCCGGCTGACGGTCCGCACGCAGATCCTCGTCACGGAAGCACTTTGCGATCTGGAAATAACGGTCATAACCGCTGGCCATCAACAGCTGCTTGAACAGCTGCGGAGACTGGGGCAATGCGTAAAAATGTCCCTGATGGATACGTGAGGGAACGAGATAGTCTCTTGCACCCTCGGGGGTAGACTTACACAGGATCGGTGTCTCAATCTCCAGGAAGCCCTCCTTTGCCATAAACTCCCGCATCAGCATGAGCACGCGGCTGCGAAGCATCAGATTGCGCTGAATATCGGGACGACGCAAATCCAGATAACGGTATTTCAATCTCGTCTCCTCATTCGTCTTGCTGTTCTCCTCGATCTGGAACGGCGGTGTCTCAGACTCGGACAAAATACGCAGCTCCTTCGCGATAATCTCGATATCTCCGGTCTTTAAATTCTCGTTGACGGCTGCGGTACGCTTCTGCACGGTTCCGACAACGGCGATGACATACTCACTGCGCAGGCTCTCCGCCTTCGCAAAGCCCTCCGCGCCGATCTGCGGCTCATCGAACACGAGCTGTAACAGCCCGCTTCTGTCTCTCAAGTCAATGAAAATCAGACTTCCCAAATTTCTACGTTTCTGCACCCAGCCCATGACAGTGACGGTCTCGCCGATGTTGGCATTTGAAACCTCCGTACATCTGTGGGTCCTGTGCAGACCCTGCATTGATTCACTCATAATCGTCCTCCTGATTTATCTGCTCAGCAGACAGTTCTTCCTGTCCGTGATCCTATCTGTTGAAAAATTCCTCGAATTCCTCGTAGCCCTCTGAGGTCAGTTTTTCCTTCTGGAATTTCTTGTTTTTATTCATGCGCACCACAAGCACCTGTTTGCCCTCTGCGCGCTCTGCCTGCGCCTTGCCGATGACCTCCACCAGCTTGTCTGACGGGTATCCCTTCTCGATCAGATAGGCCTTTTTCGCGGGCTGCGTCGGGATCTTGAAGTTGCTCTCCATGAGTAGTAGCACGATACGCTCAAAGCCGATGGAAAAACCGCACGCCGGCACATCGTTTCCGGTAAAGCGCCCGATCATCTTGTCATAGCGTCCGCCGCCGCCACAGGCTGCGCCCAGCTCCGGCATCACGATCTCAAAGATCGTTCCGGTATAGTAACCCATACCGCGCACCAGTGTGGGATCAAATACCAGATCAAATTTCGCGGTTTTCGTCGCCTCCACCGCGTCAATGATCTCCTGAAGGTTCTCGTAAACACCGTCCTCCAGATAATCAGCCAATGTATCTGCCAGATATTTGAGCCCGTTGTCCGCGCTCTCCACACCGTCAAACAGACTTAAATATTTCTCGATAGACTCCTTTGCAAAGCCCTCTTTTTCCAATTCCTCTGCCACGCCATCCTTGCCGATCTTGTCCATCTTATCCAGAATGATGCAGACCGTATCGAAGGCATCCTCCGGGAAACCGCTGTAGAGTGCCATCGCCTTTAAGATCCGTCGCTCGTTGATGTGAATCTCAAAATTCTCAAAGCCGATCCGTCCGATGGTGGTAGTGGTCGCTAAGATCAGCTCGATCTCAGCGAGATTGCTGGGCTCACCCAGAATATCGATATCACACTGCATAAACTGACGGTATCTGCCGCGCTGCGGTCTGTCCGCACGCCATACGTTGCCCATCTGCAGCGCCTTGAACGGAGCAGGCAGATTATTTGCATTGTTTGCGTAAAATCGTGCCAGAGGCACGGTCAGGTCATAGCGCATACCGAAATCAACGACATCCGCTTCCTCCTTTGCCTCCGCCAGCTTTAATTTCTCGCCACGCTTCAAGATCTTGAAGATCAGTTTTTCATTTTCGCCGCCCTGCTTGCTGGAGAGATTTCCGATATTCTCCATGCACGGAGTCTCGATCGGTGTAAATCCGAAGCTGCGGTAGGTGTCCTTGATCACACCCTGCACGTAATCCCGGATCTGCATCTCCTCCGGCAAAATATCTTTCATGCCGTTAACCGGCTTTTTTGCTAATGCCATGTTTTTCCTCCTGTATCGTGTGTAACTGTTCAGATCCATTCTCCTCATCTCTGAACAGATACCATTATATTTTTGTATCGTCAAAAGGTCAATACCCCAGCGAAAAAAAGGGGGTTGGCATCAACTGTCCACCCGTTGTCACGCTTTCGCCTTCCACACATTATAGATCACGACTGAGACAACCACGATGACTGCACCCACAAAAGATAGTGGACTGATCATTTCATGATAAAACACGGCTACCAATATCGGATTTAAAACCGGTTCGATCGCAGTTGTCAGACTTGCAGTCACAGCCGGAACCTCATCCAGACCTTTTGCCATAAAAATATAGGCGAATGCCAGCTGAAAGATTCCCAAAGCCAGGATGCCGCCCATGGCAGTGGCACCAAAATCGCTCTCGCCAAAGACAAACCAGATACATGTCGCGGCGGACATTGCCTGTCCGATAAAAATAGAAGACAGTGAATCTGACTTTTCAAAACTGTTCATCAGAAAGACACCGGCATAACAGACACCGGACAAAACAGCAATGCCATTTCCTAACATATTTCCGGCTGCCAATCCATCCACAAAGAAGCATAAGATGCCTGCAAACACAGCGATACACGTAATCATGTCCACCTTTTTGGGTCGTTCCTTGAAAAATATCCACATAAAAAAGATTGCAAAAATCGGTGCCGTGAATTGTAATACGATCGTGTTCGCAGCAGTTGTCAACTTATTGGCAATGCAATAAACTATCTATATTTATTTCATCAATTCATTATCAACTCTTGTTCAATTATTGTTGAGAATTAAATATGCACCTCGTGTAAAGGGACCAGTTACCTCATCTGATTGATCAGATCCTTTGCCTGAAATGCCGA
>JALELN010000130.1 GCA_022771765.1 Lachnospiraceae bacterium
AGTGTATTAGAGAAGACAAGGGGTGTGTATCGTGGCTTATGAAAAACTTTTAAATGAGATCTATGCGGCGGTATCTCTAAAGTATCTGTGGAAAGAATACAAGCCATGCTTTATCAAGAGTGAATCTCCGGACTGGATCAATGAGACGATGGATTTTGGTCTGGAGGTCAGTCAGGCGCTTCTCCCGGATGACGGTCAGGAGGAGAGCTTTATCGAGCAGTATCTCGGATGCCTGCAGGAGGAACTGCCGCCGCAGGCCTTCGACAAATACGGGAACCGGCTGAATTTTTATAACGGAAGGTTCTGGGCGATTTTGCCGGATCGCGCGGTTCAGCAGGATTATCTGTCCAAGGCAAAATACCGTTTTGACCGAAAACTGGAAAAGCTGAATACCAATTATGTACAGAAACGTCTGAACGGATTGTACTTATTTTTGCATCCCACAGATGAAAATGATATTGACGCGGGTGCCTTGTTTGAGTATATGCGCTTCACACAGGAGAAAAAACAAAAGCGCTTTGACCGGGTATTTTTGAACTGTGTAAAGACGATCTATGTCTGCAATTATGAGACTGATACGATTGAGCCGATCGTGCTTCCCAAGAATGCAGAGAATTTTCTGAACACGGAAGCGGAATATCTGCGTTACTGTCATGACTGGGAGAATGGGATGGCGTTGGATCTGTAATCACCCGGTGTCATATGCATATATTTGCGGAATGTCCGGTTATAATAACTGATATTGTTGAAGCCCGTCTGCCCGGCGATATCGCTGATTTCGAGAGCAGTATCCCGGAGCAGCTGGGCGCTTTTATTGATTCTGTAATAGTTCAGATAATTCATCGGAGTCGTATTGGTCATCTCTTTGAAAAAACGGCATAAATGTCCTTTGCTGACATGAAAACGGTCGGCCATCTCAGACAAGGAGATGGTTTCTGTATATTGATCCTGTAAGTAGAGCATCATCTCTTTGATTAAGGCAATACGATAATCCCCCGTCTCCCGTTTCTGGTGTCGGAACGGTTGTGTGTAATGGTAAAGAGAAAGACACAGTTCCAGTAAATGAATCTTGACAGATAGTTCATACCCCGCTTCTTTTTCCTGATAGTGCCGAACAAGATCTAATACGAGATTTTGATAAAACGGATCATTTTTTATAATATAGGGGCAATCAAACTGCCATTCGCATAAAGGGGTCAGATATTTTTCCTGAACAGAATCGTTGCCGAAGCTTCGGATCAGATTCGGGTGAAAGACAATGGCAATAAACTGAAATTCAGCATCCGTCTCGCCGTATGCCATGTGAACAGTGTTCGATGGAATAAAGGCAAAATCTCCGGCACTGATCACGGAAACCTTCCGGTCTATGGAAAGGGTTGCCTGGCCTTTTTGGACATATAACAGTTCGATTTCTTTGTGCCAGTGATAGTAGATTTTTTCACTGTTGTTCCTGTCTGCCTCGACGTTATAGATCGCGCATGGAAACAGTGAATGTCCGTGCTTGGTCTGTTCTTCTAATAAAATCGGATAACGCTCCATACAAGATCTCCTTTATGATGTGAATATTGTGTTAGTATATGTGAAAAATGTTCAAGTAATTGCCTGCCTGATGATATTATAATACAACTAACTTAAAAATCAAGATTGATACGGGAGGGGTTCACATGCAGTTTAGAAAAGAAGGTAACGGATTACTTATGAACTATCAGGGGGAGCGTTTATTGATTGAGCCCTGGGGGAAAAACGCAATGCGCGTCCGCGCGACCAGATATCAGGATTTTACCGGAAATAACTGGGCGTTGGAAGAAGAAGTAAGCGAATCCGGAAAGCAGGCACAGATCGTCATTTCAGAGACAGGGGATACGGCGCAGATTACAAATGGCCGTTTGAAAATCACGGTGAATCAGAGTGGTGTACTGCGCTTTTTTAAAGATGACAAACAGTTCTTGCAGGAATATCACCGCAATTATGATCCGACGGTTTCCAAAGAAAGCATTTGTCTGAAATTTGTCGGAAGACAGTATCAGCCGATTGTCGGTGGTCACTATGCGCTGACTGTGAAATTTGAGAGCAATGACGGCGAACAGTTTTTTGGTATGGGTCAGTATCAGCAGTCATATCTGGATCTGAAAGGCTGTACTTTAGAGCTGGCACAGAGAAATTCACAAGCTTCGATTCCATTTGCTGTATCCAGTCTGGGATATGGTTTCCTGTGGAATCATCCGGGCGTTGGAACTGCGACATTTGGAAAAAATTATACGGAGTGGAAAGCAGACACTACGCGGGAAATGGATTACTGGATTACAGTGGATGACCAGCCCGCAAACATCGTGAAAAATTATACAGAGGTTGTGGGCCGCGCACCGATGCTGCCGGAAGGACTGCTGGGATTATGGCAATGTAAACTCAGATACCGTACACAGGAGGAAGTACTCTCTGTCGCGCGGGAATATCAGCGCCTTGGCATCAAACTGGATGTCATTATTATCGATTTCTTCCACTGGACAAGACAGGGCGACTGGCATTTTGATCCTGTCTACTGGCCGGATCCCAAGGCAATGTGTGAGGAGCTTCATGGGATGGGCACGAAGGTAGTAGTTTCCGTATGGCCGAATGTGGATCGTAAAAGCGAGAATTTTCAGGAATTATTTGACAGAGGTCTTTTGATTCGGACTGAGCAGGGAAGTATGCAGACCTATGATTTTCAGGGAGACTGCATCTCTATTGATGTGACAAATCCCGAGGCGCAGAAGTTCTTATGGGAGACATGCAAGAAAAATTATGCGGATTTAGGTATTGATATGTTCTGGCTGGACAACTGTGAGCCTGATTTCGGTGTATATGATTACCGTAATTATCGCTATAGCATCGGTACCGGTCTGGAGGTCAGCAATCTTTACCCCAAGATGATGACCAAGACCTTTTTTGAGGGACAAAAGGCGATGGGGAAGGAAGTCTGCAATCTTGTGCGCTGCGGATGGGCAGGAAGCCAGAAATACGGCGCCCTCTTGTGGTCCGGCGATGTGAACAGTACCTTCGAGTCTCTGAGGGATCAGGTGGCAGCAGGCCTGAATATGGGTCTGGCCGGTATTCCCTGGTGGAATACGGATATCGGAGGCTTTATGACGGAGGATGTGGATGATCCCGCATTTCATGAGCTTTTGGTGCGCTGGTTCGAATACGGCATTTATACACCGATTCTTCGCATGCACGGAGATCGCGGTCCTCACAATATTGAGCCATTGTCAGATCTGGAATGGGGTGGCGGTTATCTTTATACCGGTCAATCCAATGAGCTGTGGAGCTACGGAGAAGAGGTATTTGCGGTTCTGAAAAAACATCTGGAGAGAAGATGGGAGATGAAACCCTATCTGGAAGCGCTGATGAAAGAAGCTTCCGAAACAGGAGCTCCGCTGTTAAGAACGATGTTCTATGAGTTTCCGGAGGATTCCGTTTGCTGGAAGCTGGAAGATCAATATATGTTTGGCGATAAATATCTGGTAGCGCCTGTTCTGGAATTAGGAATGAGGGAGCGTCAGGTGTATCTGCCGGAGGGCGAGTGGAGAGATGTCAATGATGCCGCTAATGTTATTCAGGGCGGCAAGTGGATTACTGCAGCGGCTCCCCTGGAATATATTCCGGTGTTTGAGCGGATGTAAAGTGGAAATCTATGCACTAAAACAGATACCGTTTTGTATAATTCAGATAATTCTGATTTACCCGATTCCAGTTAATGACCTGCAACCAGTCTTGGACATAATCAGCGCGTTTGTTGTAATGCTTCAGATAATAGGCATGCTCCCACACGTCAACATTCAGGAGGGGATACATATTCATGGTCAAAGGGGTATCCTGATTTGCAGTTGTGATAATGTCAGGATTCCCGAAGGCGTTGATCACCAGCCATGCGTATCCGGATCCAAATACGGACAGAGCTGCCTTGGTCAGTATCTCCTCAAATACATCCAGGCTTTTATACTTTGATTCAAGAAAGGGCAAAAGAGGAGCCGGAGGCGTTTTGGGAGCGGGATTTTGCAAATTCATGAAATAGAAAATGTGATTGTATACGCCGCCGGCATTGTTTTTTATATCAGTTCGGGTCTCGGCAGGCATAGAATCTGTGCTCATCAGTAATTGTTCTAAAGAAAGCGTCTGGTATTCCGGATGGTCTTTCAGGATACTGTTCAACCGGTCAATATATGTCTGAAGGTGTCTGTTATGATGAAGCCGCATGGTCTGTGTGTCGATATACGGTTCTATCGCATCATATTCATAAGGCAAAGGCGGGTTGATAAAAGGATAGTGCTCGTTCATAGGCTTGGTGCTCCTGAAGGCTTTTTCACCATTATATGCCGAAGGGACGGTTTTGATGCCACGAGCGCCCTTTGTCATGATATGCGGTTCAGGCAGAAGTTACCTGCGGGAACAGGTATTATGCAATACCGATTATGTGTAATAACGATCTAATGTAATCAAACTTGAGGAATTCGACAAAAATTCCTGTGTGGACAATAGATGATTTTGCTGGATTGGGAAGTCTTCTTTTTTGAAATTTTTTCGGTATTCCTTCGGAGTATATCCATATTGCTGCTGAAAGCCTTTGTTGAAATATTTCGGGTCGGAAAAGCCGCAGGAAACGCTAATATCCAAGAGCGAATAGTCGGTTAAAAGGAGAAGACGTCTGGCTCTCTCACAACGGATCTTTAATAGATAATTCTGAAAGGACATGCCGAAATTGTCTTTGAAAAAATGTGACAGATAGTAAAGATCCATATCTTCGCGTTCGGCAATGTCAGATAATAACAGTTTTTCAGAATAATGTTCATCGATGTATTGGGTGATATTCTGCATTCGTTTTCCACGCGTCTTGGATGAAATCCGTTCCTTGTCAGAGATTTCATGAAAGGGCAGATGCCTCAAGATATAAAAAAACAGTTGATTCACGAGAGAAGCACATTTTAGTTCATATAAGGGTTCCCTTTTAAAAAAGGAGTATGCAAGTTCGATCACATAGTTATGGATATACCGGCATTCGGAAGGACTGTCTGCACTGCAAAGGTGCGTCCGGTCAAGATAAATATATTTAATCTGAGGATAAAAAGCTGCAAAGAAAGAAGGGGAGACCTGCAGAGAGAGTATCAGGGCGGGACTTCCCGCTTTTATTTCATGACTCTCAAAAGGGTTGATAATGAAAATATCATTTTTTTGGAGCGAAACACTTTTATCCTGCGTTATCAGGCAGACTTCACCGTCCATAATAAGACAGATCTCATAATCTCTGTGGATATGAGGAGAACGGTAAAATATTTTTACAAGGAACAGATGAAAGTTGGCGTTGTTGTGAGAAATAACTTCATATTCTTCGCGCATTTTATATACCTCATCAATGATAAAATAGCAAATTTGTACGGTTTTGAAAGTACAATTTGTCAGAGAAAGCAATGCTTATAAATGTTACTATCAGTTTATCACAGAAAAACGTGACACAACAAGTAAAAAAGGAGAAAAGAGATGGCAGAGTTCAAGTTTTCAGTAGGACCGTGGAATGTTCATCCGGGAGCAGATTCTTATGGACCGGCGACAAGAAAGGAAATTGACTTTGATGAAAAGCTCGCAAAGTTTGCAGAAATGGGCTTTTCTGCGATTCAGTTACATGATGATGACGCGGTTCCGAACATCAATGACTACACAGAGGAAGAGATCAAAGAAAAAGCAAGAGAGCTGAAGAAAAAGCTGGACAAGTATGGATTGGTTGCTGAATTTGTTGCACCTCGTCTCTGGATGGATGGACATACAGCAGATGGAGGATTCATGAGCACCTCGAAAGAGGATCGTGATTACGCAATGTGGAGAGCTTACCGGTCTATCGACATAGCAAACGAGTTGGGTTGCGATATGATTGTATTATGGCTGGCAAGAGAAGGCACACTCTGCGCGGAAAGTAAATCTCCGGTATGGGCAACTCAGATGTTGATCGAGGCAATTAACAAGATGCTTGAGTATGACCCTAAGATTCGTGTCTGCATTGAGCCGAAGCCCAATGAGCCCATTGACAGGAGTATCTGCGGAACAATGGGACATGTGATGGCTATTTCAGCAGCAACGATCGATCCGTCCAGAGTTGGTGGAAACTTAGAAAGTGCACATGCGATTCTGGCAGGTCTGGATCCGGCACATGAAATCGGATTTGCAATGGCAATGGGCAAGCTGATGACCGTTCATCTGAATGACCAGAATGGCATCAAATACGATCAGGATAAGTCTTTTGGTGTTGAAAATCTCCGCTCAGCATTTAACCAGGTAAAGGTGCTCAAGGAGAACAATTACGGCGCAAAGGGAGAATTTGTAGGCCTGGACGTAAAGGCGATGCGAACCACAAAGGATGAAGACAGCTATAAACATCTTGAAAACAGCTTAAAGATTTTTAAGGCGCTGGAGAAAAAGGTGGAGAAATTTGATTATGATTTCCAGAAAAAGTGTGTAGAAAACAGAGACTTTGAAGGTCTGGAAATGTATGTGATGAACCTTTTAATGGGGATTGAGTAGTCATAAAAGGGAGAAGAGTTATCTCCCTTTTTATCAATACAAGTGCAGAGTAAAAGGAGGCAAAGTGAAAAAAAAGGTTATTGTAGCAGGACATATTTGTTTGGACATAACACCATTGTTTCCGTCTGAAAAGATCGAAAAGGTAGCAGATATCATGCTTCCGGGGAAATTAATCGAAATGGGAGGCGTAGATGTACATACCGGCGGTGCTGTGGCAAATACAGGACTTGCCATGAAGATTCTGGGTGCAGATGTGTCTCTCATGGGAAAAGTGGGAAATGACGCATTTGGCGAGATGGTTTTGAGCATATTGGACAAATACGATGCAAAGACTGGGATGCTCGTGGCTGAAAACGAGTCTACTTCCTATTCGGTAGTTCTGGCAATGCCGGGTATTGACCGCATCTTTCTTCATCATCCGGGAGCAAATCATACGTTTTGTGCAGCGGATATTTCCGAGGAAAAATTAAAAGGCACTGCACTTCTTCATTTTGGCTATCCGCCATTAATGGCAGCTATGTATGAGGATGATGGAAGAGAATTGGTCTGCCTCATGAAAAAGGCGAAGAAGGAAGGCGTTGCTACATCATTGGATCTGGCTGCGGTGGATGAAAATGCGGCAGCAGGCAAGGCGGATTGGAATCAGATCCTTCAAAATGTGATGCCGTATGTGGATTTCTTTGTTCCAAGTGTAGAAGAACTATGTTTCATGCTGGATAAGGAACGGTTCAAAGATTGGTGCGACAGAGCAAACGGAAGAGATATCACAGAAATACTTGATATTGAGAAGGATGTGAAACCGCTTGCGGATATCTGTATGTCGTATGGTGCAAAAATCCTTTTGATCAAATGCGGTGCATCGGGAATGTATTATCGTACCGGGAATCTGGAATTGCTCAAAACAGTTGGAGCGGGAGCCGGGTTGGAGCCGGAGCTATGGGTAGGAAAAGAGGGGTTTGAAAAGAGCTATGTTCCGGACCGGATCTTATCAGGAACCGGTGCAGGAGACACCAGCATAGCCGCATTTTTAGCAGCAATGCTGGAGGGATGTCCGATAGAGGAGGCGATGCATCTTGCTACAGCAGAAGGAGCGTCCTGTGTGGCTGCCTTCGATGCGTTGGGTGGAATTAAAAAGTTGGATGAACTGCGTCAGAAAATTGCGGCAGGATGGAAAAAATATGATGAGTAGGAAACGGAGGTGAGATTATGTTAGTTTCAATGAATGAAATATTGGGACCTGCAAAGGAAAACAGCTATGGCGTTGGATTTTTTAATGCCGTAAATGTGGAGATGGCGAGAGCTGTGATCGAGACAGCGGAAGAGCTTCGTGCGCCTGTAATTGTAGGTACGGCAGAGGTTTTGCTCCCTGCAATGGAACTCAAACGGGTTGCGGATTACCTGATACCACTTGCGAAGGAAGCTTCGGTACCTGTGTGCGTACACTACGACCATGGACTGACATTTGAAAGATGTATGGAGGCAATCCAGCTTGGTTTTACTTCTATCATGTATGATTGTTCTACCTTAAGCTACGAAGAAAACATAGAAAGAGTAGCGGAAATGGTAAAAATATGCCATGCGGTCGGGGTGACGGTAGAAGGCGAACTGGGACATGTAGGAGACAATGATGGCGCCGGAAAGCTGGAAAATCCTAGTGATTATTATACTGACCCGGAAGTTGCCAGGGATTATGTGGTACGTACCGGAGTAGATGCTCTGGCAGTGGCGGTAGGAAATGCCCATGGCGATTATAAGTTTCCTCCGCAACTGGATTTTGAAAGAATCGAAAAGATTGCTGAGACTACCAATCTTCCGTTGGTTCTTCATGGAGGCAGCGGACTTGCAGATAGTGATTTTCAGACCGCGGTTCAGAAGGGTATCTGTAAAGTAAATATTTTTACGGATATAGATAAAGCCGGAAAGGCAGGAATCGAAGAAGGTCTTGCGGCAGGAGCAAAGACCATGATGGGTCTGATACCTTACGAAATTCAGGCGATGAAGGAAGTTGTCGCAGAGAA
>JALELN010000134.1 GCA_022771765.1 Lachnospiraceae bacterium
ATGGATGAAAAGACGCTGGTTGGTCATGCGGATGAGGCAATGTACCGGGCAAAAAAGAACGGAAAGAACGGTTACAGAATTTATGACGCGGCTGTTTTCCCTTCCGGGGAGCAGGCAGATGGAGTAATGTTTCCTGTAGGGAACGATGATAGATCTAATGAAGCAGGAGGAGAGACGGATTCATGAAATGGAACAGTTATACGATAGAGACAACGACAGCAGCGGAGGATCTGATTGTAGCGATGCTGGATGAATTGGGCATTGAGGGGGCAATGATCGAAAATCATGTGCCGCTGACCAAAGAAGAGATCGGCGAGATGTTTATTGATTTCCCACCTGAACTTGGTGAGGATGACGGCAGCAGTAAGGTTACTTTTTATCTGGATGCTGATGAGTCCACGACAGAGGAGCGGGAGGCCCTTTTGAAAAAGGTCATGCTGGCTCTCGAAGAACAAAAGCAGTATGCGGATATCGGTCCTGCGACGATCACTGCCGGTCAGACAGAAGACATTGACTGGATCAACAACTGGAAAAAATTTTTCAGCTCCTTTTATTTAGATGATATTCTGATCAAGCCCACGTGGGAGGAATTAAAACCGGAGGATGAGGGAAAAGTCATGATTGAGATTGATCCCGGCATTTCCTTTGGAACCGGAAAGCACGAGACCACCCAGCTTTGCATTCGCCAGCTGCGCAAATATATGAAGGATGGTGACCGGGTGCTTGATGTGGGATGTGGCAGCGGTATTTTGTCAATTGTAGCGTTAAAGCTGGGCGCGGGCAGCGTGGTGGGTACAGACATCGACGAGGCATGTCTGACTTCTACCTATGAAAATTTTGAGGTCAATCATCTGGCAAAGGAGCTGGGGACTTTTTACTGTGGCAATCTGATCGATGATACTGCCCTTCAGGAGACGGTTGGCGGAGATTATGATATTGTGGTGGCGAATATTCTGGCGGATGTGATCATTCCGATGGCACCTGTGATCCCGGCGCGTATGAAATCCGGCGGTATGTTTATCACATCCGGAATCATCGATTTCAAGGAAAAAGAGGTGGCGGCCGCCATTGAGGCAGCGGGGCTTACCATTGTGGAGATCAATCATCAGGGTGAGTGGGTCAACATCACTGCCCGAAAGAACTAGAAAACGGGTTGCGCGACATGAAAAAAGCGCAGCCGGAGGAATCAC
Source organism: Lachnospiraceae bacterium (assembly GCA_022771765.1). Taxonomy (GTDB): domain Bacteria; phylum Bacillota; class Clostridia; order Lachnospirales; family Lachnospiraceae; genus W0P33-017. The sequence goes on from JALELN010000134.1 coordinate 1,191, forward strand.
ATGTATCAGTTTTTTGTAGAGGACGATCAGATCGGGGAAGACACGATCCGGGTGATCGGTTCCGATGTTAACCATATGAAAAATGTGCTGCGCATGAAGCCCGGAGAGCGGGTGCGCATCAGCAATCAGAACGGTAGGGATTTTCTGTGCAGTGTGGAGGCACTTCACGACGATGAGGTAATACTGCATATCGAAAAAAAGGATATTCCGGGAACGGAGCTTCCGGCAAAGATTTATTTGTTTCAGGGAATTCCAAAAGGCGAACGCATGGAGACGGTCATTGAAAAGGCGGTAGAGCTGGGCGTGTACGAGATCATTCCGGTGGCAATGAAATACTGCGTGGTAAAGCTGGATGAGAAAAAGGCTGAAAAAAAGGTGGCGCGCTGGCAGGAGATCGCCCGCAGCGCGGCAAAACAGTCTAAGCGAAGTATCATACCAAAGATCCATCCGCTCATGAGCTTTCAAGAGGCGGCAGCGTATGCCAAAGAGTGCGACAGGCGGCTGGTGCCCTACGAGAACGAGGAAGGGATGGCGGCGACAGCGCGTGCCTTTGAGGGGCTGGCGGGTGTCGGTTCCATCAGCGTGTTTATCGGCCCGGAGGGAGGATTTGCGGGGGAGGAGATCAATGCCTTGCGCGCGGATTTCCAGGTGATATCGCTGGGCAGGCGCATCCTGCGCACGGATACGGCATCTATCACGATGATGTCCATGCTCATGATAGAGCTGGAGAGGAGTTTAACCAATGGAAGCATATTTTGACAATTCGGCGACGACACGCTGCTCGGATGCAGCGGTTGCTCTCATGCAGAAGGTTTTGCTGGAGGATTATGGCAATCCGTCTTCCCTGCATATGAAAGGTGTTGTCGCAGAAAAATATATTAAGGCTGCCACAGAGCAGATCGCGCGTACGCTCAAGGTTGCGGAGAAGGAGATTGTTTTCACTTCGGGAGGCACGGAGAGCAACAATCTGGCGCTGATCGGTGTGGCACTGGCAAATCAGCGGGCGGGAAAGCATATCATCACGACCGCGATCGAGCATGCGTCTGTCTACAATCCCCTGATTTTTCTGGAGGAGCAGGGTTTTGAGGTGACGTATCTCCCGGTGGATGCGAAAGGTGTCGTTTCGCTGGAAGCGCTGGCAGAGGCCTTGCGGGAGGATACGATTCTCGTATCCATGATGCATGTAAACAATGAGATCGGTACGATCGAGCCGATTGAGGAAGCCGCAAAGCTGATTCATGAAAAAAATCCAAAGACACTCGTTCATGTGGATGCGATCCAGTCTTTCGGTAAGCTGCGCATCTATCCGAAACGAATGGGAATCGATTTGCTGTCTGTAAGTGGACACAAGATCCACGGACCGAAGGGTGTCGGATTTTTGTATGTAAAGGATAAGACGAAGATTAAGCCGATCATCCACGGAGGCGGGCAACAGAAAAATATGCGCTCCGGTACAGAAAACGTTGCCGGAATCGCAGGACTTGGTGTTGCGGTGGAAGAACTGTATGATAATTTTGATGAAAAGATTGAGCGGCTGTATGAGTTACGGGAGTATTTGGCAGCAGGGATGCAGGCACTGGAGGGGACAACCGTCAACGGAGCAAAGGGTCGAAACTCTGCACCCCATATCGTCAGCGTCAGTTTTGCAGGAATCCGCGCGGAGGTGTTGCTGCACGCGCTGGAGGAACGGGGGATTTATGTGTCCACAGGCTCGGCATGTTCATCCAACCACCCGGCGATCTCCGGTACGCTCAAGGCCATCGGTGTCAAGCCCGAGCTGCTTGATTCCACGGTGCGTTTTTCACTTTCCGTGGAGAGTACACGCACTGAAGCAGATTATGTATTAGAGCAGCTGGCAGAGCTTTTGCCGATACTGCGCAGATTCCGAAGACATTAGGCATTTTAGATGATTGCGAAACTCATACATGTGCTCACATGACCCAAAAATGTAACGGAAATAGTTTCGCAATTACCAATTAGGCATTTCATGAAAAGGAGAATAAATGAATTATCAGGCATTTTTAATTAAATACGGCGAGATCGCCGTGAAGGGAAAAAACCGGCATATTTTTGAGGATACACTGCTCTCACAGATCCAGAATGCACTCCGCCGTGTGGAGGGTGAATTTCATGTGAGCAAGGAAAACGGACGTATGTACGTAGAAGCGCTCAGTGATTATGATTACGAGGAACTGATGGGCGCACTGACGAAGGTGTTTGGAGTGGTCGGCATCTGCCCGATGGTGCGTTTAGAGGACGAAGGATTTGACAAACTGGCAGAGGCTGTAGTCTCGTATGTGGATGAGGCCTACGATGTGAAAAATTTTACGTTCAAGGTGAATGCCCGCAGAGCGCGTAAAAATTATCCGATGACCTCTATGGAACTGGCGGCAGCACTTGGCGAGAAGATTTTGGACGCGTTTCCTGAGGTGCGTGTGGATGTACACAAACCGGATGTCTGTATCAATGTGGAGATTCGAAGCCATATCAACGTGTATTCGACGGAAATTCCGGGACCCGGCGGTATGCCGGTGGGCACAGCAGGAAAGGCGATGCTTCTGCTTTCCGGAGGAATTGACAGTCCGGTGGCGGGCTATATGATCGCAAAGCGTGGTGTCAGACTGGAGGCAACCTATTTTCATGCGCCGCCGTATACTTCAGAACGGGCAAAGCAGAAAGTGATCGATCTGGCAAAGATCGTGGCGCGTTACAGCGGCCCGATTAAGCTGAATGTTGTGAATTTTACAGAGATACAGCTCTACATCTACGAGAAGTGTCCCCATGACCAGCTCACCATCATCATGCGGCGCTACATGATGATGATCGCGGAGCATTTTGCTAAGGAATCCGGATGTCTTGGGCTGATCACTGGAGAGAGTATCGGACAGGTGGCGAGCCAGACGATGCCGTCACTGGCCGTCACAAATGAAGTGTGCACACTGCCTGTATACCGGCCGCTGATCGGCTTCGATAAACAGGAAATTGTGGATATTTCATATAAGATTGATGCCTATGATACGTCAATCCTGCCTTTTGAGGACTGCTGTACAATCTTTGTGGCAAAGCATCCGGTGACAAAGCCGAACTTGAAATCCATCAAAAAATCAGAGACACATCTGCTGGAAAAAATTGATGAGATGATGCAGACCGCTATCGACACGACAGAAGTGATTTATGTGGAGCCCTGACAATTAGGCAAAAAAAACCGTCACCTTTCGGTGACGGCTTTGATAAGTATCCATACTGTGACTACTCAACTAAATACGGTTTGATGACCTCCATGATTTCTTCGAGATTTGCCTCGGAATGGATGGCCAGTTCGATCGGCTTGGAGAGATCCAGACTGAAGATACCCATGATGGATTTGGCATCAATGACATATCTTCCGGAAATTAAATCAAAGTCAAAATCAAACTGAGTGATTGAATTCACAAAGGATTTTACCTTATCAATGGAATTCAGAGAAATCTGTACTGTTTTCATATAAAAACCTCCTTGGAATACGTTTTCATCTATTCTCATAGTACCGTTTTTCCATGGAAAAGTCAACTCATTAGAGGAATAAAATAACAGTGAAAAGAGAAAACAAAAAACGAACAGCAGCCCTTCACAATCTGGGCTGTAAAGTAAATGCATATGAGACAGAGTCCATGCAGCAGATGCTGGAGGCGGCAGGTTACGAGATCGTAGATTTCGCGCAGAAGGCGGATGTGTATGTGATCAATACCTGCTCCGTGACCAATATGGCAGACCGGAAATCCCGTCAGATGATTCATCGCGCCAGAGGGAAAAATGCGGACGCGGTGATTGTAGCCACCGGCTGTTACGTACAGACCGCCGGCGAGGAGATCAAGAAGGATCTGTCTATCGACATCCTGATTGGAAATAATAAAAAAACGGAGCTGGTGGAACTTCTGGATCAGTACTTTGAAGATCATGCGCATGCTGTGGATGTGATCGACATCAATGATGGCGTTCAGCCTTATGAGGAGTTGCAGCTGGCAAAAACGGGTGAGCATACCCGTGCATTCATGAAAGTACAGGATGGCTGCAATCAGTTTTGCAGTTATTGTATCATCCCCTATGCCCGCGGCAGGGTGCGCAGCCGTGATCCGAAGAGCGTCTATGAGGAGGCACGTGCACTGGCGGAAAACGGCTATCGGGAGATCGTGCTGACAGGAATTCATCTAAGCTCCTATGGCGCGGGGGAGGACTTCGGACTGGTGGAGCTGATCCGGATGGTTCATGAGATACCTGGGGTCGAGCGCATCCGGCTGGGTTCGCTGGAGCCGCGCATCATCACGGAGGAATTTGTGAGACAATTAAGACAAATGCCGAAGGTTTGTCCGCATTTTCATCTCTCCCTGCAGAGCGGCTGCGATGAGACCCTTGCCCGGATGAACCGGAAATATACGACGGAGGAGTATGCGCACAGCTGCGCACTTTTGCGCGATGCCTATGATCGCCCTGCCATCACCACGGATGTGATCGTGGGCTTCCCGGGTGAGACCCAGGGGGAATTTGAGCAGACAAAGCGCTTTTTAGAGGGCATCGGCTTCTACGAAATGCATGTTTTTCAGTATTCCAAGCGCCACGGTACGCGGGCGGAGCGCATGCCGGATCAGGTGCCGGAGCCGGTCAAAAAGGAGCGAAGCGCAGAACTGCTTGCTTTGGAAAAGGAACAGTCACAGGCGTTTCGGGATTTTTATGTAGGAAGATCGCAGACCGTACTCTTTGAAGAACCGATACAGATCGGGGAAAAGCGTTATATGGTCGGCTTTACACCGGAGTATGTACGCCTTGCGATGGAACTTGCGCCGAATGCCAATGCAGATGATTATGCGAACCGCCTCTGTTCCGGGATCGTTGGAGAGCCGCTCACGGAGGATCTGTACCTGTTTGCGCACGATTAAAGGTTGAATTTTTGGGACAACTATATTAAAATAGAAAAGAATGATGGTAATTGTTCGGAACAGGTCGGAGCGGAACCGCGTAGGTCTCCACTTCGTTCCGGTCGGTGCTAAGCAGACATCCACTGGATGTCTAGCACCCGTGAGAATATGATTCAGGAGTGCGGAAATCCCATCGTCGAAGACGATTTTTTATGGATTTTCGCATCGGAACTGTGAAGGTACTGAACAGTTACGAATCGTGCTTGAACAGCTTTAAATACAAAAGAGAGCACATATGAGGACGTGAAATTATGCAAGATAAGAATCAGACACAATTTTTTAAAGTGGAAAAGGAACCGGAGATCCAGGTGAAGGATGTATTGGAGATCGTTTACCGCTCCCTCTCAGAGAAAGGCTATAACCCGCTCAATCAGATCGTGGGCTATATCATGTCCGGTGATCCGACCTATATTACCAGTCACAATAATGCCCGCAGTCTCATCATGAAGGTGGAGCGTGACGAGCTTGTAGAGGAACTGCTTGCCGACTACATCAGGAAGAATTTTCAGAAGTAGGTGGAAGTCATGCGGATCATGGGATTGGATTTCGGCTCAAAAACCGTAGGAGTAGCAGTCAGCGATCCCCTGGGTATTACGGCACAGGGCGTAGAGATTGTGCGTCGTAAGTCACCGAATAAGCTGCGGCAGACGTTGGCACGCATCGATGAGCTGGTCAGAGAATACGGTGTGGAGGAGCTGGTGCTCGGCTATCCGAAAAACATGAACGGTACAGAAGGCGAGCGCTGTGAAAAGACCAGAGAATTTAAGGAACTGTTAGAAAAGCGGACAGGACTTCCGGTAGCGTTGTGGGATGAACGCCTGACAACGGTTGCGGCAGACCGGTCTATGATGGAGGCAGGTCTGGGACGTTATGAGCGCAAGGAGTATGTGGACGAGATTGCTGCTGTTTTCATTTTGCAGGGATACATGGCTGCAAAAGCAATAAAAACAGGAGAGAGTACGTGCTGAAATGGATATTTGCAGCAGAACTTTAAAAATAAAGTGGTTCTGCCCGGCGGAGGACGCGATGGAAAAAGTTGGATTTACAGACCCGGTCGACGGGGAAACAGTAGAATTTTACGTGTTAGAACAAACAAAAATCAACGGATATAATTATATTTTAGTGACAGAGGACGAGGATGGCGACTGTGATTGCTATATCATGAAGGAGACGATCGAATCGGACGGTGAATCTACCTACGACATGGTAGAGGATGACACGGAATTAAATGTACTTGCAAAAGTATTTGCTGAGATGATGGACGATGTGGAAATTATTTAGCAGAGACTTCTGTGAGTCTTGTATCCGAGAATATGAGGAGGTTTCATTTGAAGAAAGAAAAACAGAATAATAAGTTGAAGATCATTCCTTTAGGCGGTTTAGAGCAGATAGGAATGAATATTACTGCCTTCGAATATGAGGACAGTATTATTGTTGTGGATTGCGGACTGTCTTTCCCGGAGGATGACATGTTCGGAATCGATCTTGTCATTCCCGATGTGACTTATCTGAAGGATAATCTGGATAAGGTCAAGGGTTTTTTTATCACGCACGGACACGAGGATCATATCGGCGCGCTTCCGTATATTTTGCGTGAAGTAAATGTTCCGATCTATGCGACCAAGCTGACGATGGGAATTATTGATCACAAGCTGGAGGAGCATGACCTGCTCCGCAAGGTGAAAAAGAAAATAGTAAAATACGGACAGCATATTAACGCAGGGTGCTTCCGTGTAGAGTTTATCAGGACAAACCACAGTATCCAGGATGCGGCGGCACTGGCGATTTATTCGCCGGCAGGCATCGTGGTGCACACCGGCGATTTCAAGGTGGATTACACGCCGGTATTCGGTGATGCCATTGATCTGCAGCGGTTTGGCGAGATCGGAAAGAAAGGCGTGCTGGCATTGATGTGTGACAGTACCAATGCAGAGCGTCCCGGCTTTACCATGTCGGAGAAAAGCGTGGGCAAGGTGTTGGAAAGCATTTTTGAGGAGCATCAGAACAGCCGTATCATTGTGGCGACCTTCGCTTCTAACGTGGACCGTGTGCAGCAGATCATCAATCAGGCATACAAAAACGGAAGAAAAGTCGTTGTGGAAGGCCGGAGTATGGTGAATATTATATCCACTGCCACAGAGCTTGGTTATATCAGTATTCCCGACAATACGCTCATTGATATTGAACATCTGAAAAATTATCCGCCGGAGAAAACGGTGTTGATCACAACCGGAAGTCAGGGAGAGTCCATGGCTGCGCTGTCACGCATGGCGAACGGCACGCATCGCAAGGTCAGCATCCGACCGAACGATACGATCGTATTCAGCTCCAATCCGATTCCGGGCAACGAAAAAGCAGTTTCAAAGGTTATCAATGATCTCTCCCGCAAGGGTGCGGAGGTTATTTTCCAGGATGTGCATGTCTCCGGACATGCCTGTCAGGAGGACATCAAGCTGATTTATTCTCTGGTGCGCCCGAAATACGCGATTCCGATCCACGGCGAGTATAAGCACCGCAAGGCGCAGGCGAAAATCGCGCAGGAGCTGGGTATTGACAAGGACAATATTTTCCTGATCAATTCAGGTGATGTGTTAGAACTGGATGAGAATGGCGCGCGTGTGAACGGAAAGGTTCATGTGGGCGATGTCATGGTAGATGGTCTGGGTGTTGGCGATGTCGGAAATATCGTGCTCCGCGACCGTCATATTCTGGCAGAGGAAGGAATCATTATCGTGGTTCTGACGCTGGATGGAGAATCCGGACAGGTACTGGCGGGCCCCGATATCGTATCCCGGGGATTTGTGTATGTACGTGATGCGGGCGATTTGATGGATGATGCTCAGACGGTATTGAATACGACCATGGATCATTTAATGGACAAGGGTGTCACTGACTGGGGAAGAATCAAGCAGGATATCAAGGATTCGCTTGGCAGCTTTGTCTGGAAGGAGACGAAACGCCGGCCAATGATTATACCAATTATAATGGAAGTATAAACACACAGCTATGGATGAACAAAACAAAAGATCAGATATACAGGCTGCGTTGGAGCAGCTTGTGATGGCAATGAAAAATAGTGAGGAGTATGTCCGATTTAAGCGGGCCGAGGCGAAGGTGGCAGAATTTTCCGGACTTCAGCAGCGGATTGATGAGTTTCGCAGCAGTTGGTACGCATTGCAGAGCAGTGGTTCACCGGATCTGTTTGAGAAGATCGATCAGGTGGAGGAAACCTATACAGACTTTCGCGAAAATCCTTACGTGCAGGAATTTCTCTCGGCAGAGCTGGCGCTATGCCGTATGTTCCAGCAGGTAAACTGGACGATCATGCAGAATCTGGATTTTGATACAGGTTTTCTGCAGGGTAAGTAACAGGAGGTTGTTATGACCAAGATTGTAATGCGTGTGCTCAGTATCAGTATTACGGTACTGCTTGGTGTGCTGGTGGTCTGCGGACTTTATCAGATCGGTCTAAGCTGCTATGATTTTGGTTACCGTGTTTACACGGAGCCGGCGGTTTCGCAGGACAAAGGGACGGAGCAGATCGTACAGATCACGGAGGATATGGGAACAAAAGATCTGGCAGAGCTGTTGGAGGAAAAAGGACTTGTACGCGATGACAGACTGTTTTATGTTCAGGCCAAACTTTCCGGATTTGATCTTATCCCCGGTGTGTACAAGGTCAGCACTTCCATGACTGCCCGGGAGCTGATGGCAGCGATGACACCCGTGACGGAAGAAGAGGCGGAAGAATGATTCTTGATGAGAGACTTTTGACCTATCTGAATTCATTGGACAGTGGAAATGGAGAACTGCTGGATCAGATCGAAAAAGAGGCGCTTGCGGATGAGGTACCGATTGTTCGAAAGGATATGCAGAGCTTTCTGAAATTTCTGCTGGCAGTAAAAAAGCCGGGACGGATTCTGGAGGTGGGCTGTGCAGTCGGTTTTTCGGCACTTCTGATGGCGCAGGCAAATCCTGTGGATTGCGCCATCACGACGATCGAGAACTGGGAGCCCCGGATACCGGTGGCTCGTGAAAATTTCCGGCGTGCCGGAAGAGAGAGACAAATTACGCTTCTTGAGGGAGATGCCGGTGAGATTTTGCCGCAGCTGCTCTCTGAGGGAAAGCAATATGACTGGATTTTTATGGATGCGGCAAAGGGACAGTATCCGGTGCTGCTTCCGGCGGTAGTGGGGCTGCTGGCAGATGATGGCGTGCTGGTGAGTGATAACGTGCTGTTTGACGGAGAGATTATTGAGTCCCGCTATGTGGTGACCAGACGCAACCGCACGATTCATAAACGCATGCGGGATTATTTATATACGTTGACGCATCATGAGCAGCTCACGACCACCGTGCTTCCGGTGGGCGATGGAGCGGCGGTCAGTGTGAAAAAATGTTACTTTTCAGAGCAGGATGAAGATGGAGTCTGAAGCTATACAAAAATCATCGAGGGAGAATTATAACATGAGAGTACCTGAACTTCTCGTTCCGGCGAGCAGTCTGGAAGTATTAAAAATAGCAGTTGTTTTTGGCGCGGATGCCGTTTATATCGGAGGCGAAGCATTTGGTCTGCGCGCAAAGGCAAAAAATTTTTCTCTGGAAGAGATGCGTGAGGGCGTGGAATTTGCCCATGCGCGTGGAGTGAAGGTCTATGTGACGGCAAATATTCTGGCACATAACGCAGATCTGGCAGGGGTACGCGAATATTTTGAAGAATTGAAAAGTGTCGGACCGGACGCGCTTATCATTTCTGATCCCGGTGTATTTATGATCGCCAGAGAGGTGTTGTCTGACATGGAATTGCATATCAGCACTCAGGCCAATAATACTAATTATGGTACGTATCAGTTCTGGTACAGTCAGGGCGCTAAGCGTGTTGTTTCAGCTAGAGAGCTGTCGCTGGCGGAGATAAAGGAGATCCGGGAAAATATACCAGATGATCTGGAGATTGAGACCTTTATTCACGGAGCAATGTGCATTTCTTATTCCGGGCGTTGCCTGTTGTCCAATTATTTTACGGGCAGAGATGCCAATCAGGGCGCGTGCACGCATCCGTGCCGCTGGAAGTACGCGGTGGTGGAGGAAACCCGCCCCGGTGAGTATCTGCCGGTCTACGAGAACGAGCGTGGAACCTATATTTTTAATTCCAAGGATCTGTGTATGATTGAACATATTCCGGAATTGATGGATGCAGGTATTGACAGTTTCAAAATAGAGGGTAGAATGAAAACAGCACTGTATGTTGCGACGGTTGCGCGCACTTATCGCCGCGCGATTGATGACTATCTGGAGTCGCCTGAGTTGTATGAGAAAAACATGCCGTGGTATCTGGACCAGATCTCGAACTGCACATACCGTCAGTTCACCACCGGATTTTTCTTTGGAAAGCCGTCGGAAGAGGCACAGATCTACGACAGCAACACCTATGTAAAGGAATACACATATCTTGGTATTGTAGGTGCCGCGAATGAGCAGGGACTCTATGAAATCGAACAGCGCAATAAATTTTCCGTCGGAGAGACGATCGAGGTGATGAAGCCTGACGGGGCAAATATAGAGGTTGTTGTAAAACGAATTGTAAACGAGAATGGAGAAGATCAGACGAGTGCGCCTCATCCGAAGCAAAAGCTCTGGATCGATCTTGGCTGCCCGCTTGACACATATGACATTTTACGCAGAAAGGAAGATGAGGAGTCATGAGTAAGGACAAATATGTAGCGTATGTGGGAACATATACCCACGAGAACAGTATAGGTATTCATCTGTATGATCTGGATGAAGGAAAAGGAACGATGGTGGAGCGAAAGGTAATACCCATCAACAATGCTTCTTATCTGGTCGTTGCCAACAGTGGGAAATATTTGTATTCCATCGCGGATGAGGGTGTGCAGTCCTTCCGCATTCTGGAGGACGGCGATCTCGAGCCGATCAATAAGGCATGGATCGGCGGCATGCGAGGCTGTTTTGTGGATGTTTCCAAAGATGATCGATTTTTGTTTGTCGCTGGTTATCATGATGGACGTGTGACTGTCATGAATTTGAACCCGGAAGACGGATCCATTACAGGGATTGCGGATGGTGTATTCCATAAAGGAATGGGACGCTGTATCGCGGAGCGGAGTTCCCGTCCGCATGTAAACTGTGTGCGCCTGACACCCGATCAGAAATATGTATGTGCTGTGGACGGCGGACTGGATCAGGTGAAGCTGTACCATATGGAGCATGAGACAGGCAGAATTCACAATACGGACATTCTGCGTTGTCAGATCGATTCTGCGCCCAAGAGTATGAGATTTTCTGATGACGGACGCTTTGCCTATGTGCTTTGCGAACTTTTAAATTGCGTGAACGTATATCGCTATGAAGAGAAAAATGGCGAGCCAGAGTTTGAATTTTTGCAGGAAATCACAACAACAGATCCCAAAGATGATGATATCTGCAGCGCGACTGCAATGACGATCACGCCGGATGGGAAGCATCTGTATGTGGTGAATGCCGGTGTGAATTCAGCGGTTATCTACGATATTGATCCTGAGACCGGTATGCTGACCTTGAACTGCAACAGCAAGATCAGCGGCGAATTCCCGAAGGCAGTTCGTGTATTCCCGGACAACGAGCATTTCATGACGTTAAACCATGAGAATAATGAGATTTGTATTTTCAAGATGAACTACGAAGAGCACTATTTCCTGATGCAGGGCAGGCCTCTCACGGTCGACAAGCCCAACTGCGTGGCGATCCATAAGCTGTAACGATTCAGAGCCAAAGAAATTCACATATACAGCCATTTATGCCAGTATGTGTCCTGTAACATAGTGGAAAAAGACAAAAAAACGCCCGGGTGGCAATTTGCAAACCATTTTTGCTTCGTTGTCCTCGGGCGTCTCGCTGTCCCTTCAACGCTTGCTCGATGTGACCTATGCTCACATAGCAAGCGTTTTCAGTTTCCTTCTGATATAAGTTTTCTTTTCGCATCGCGCTTCCGAGGGCAAAGGCGCAAACATGGTCTGCAAATTTGCTTTGCCGGGCGCATTTACTTTTCCGGGTATATTTTTTTAATATTTTCTACCTTCGCGCTCATATTCGTGAGCAGCAGATCCAGCACGGTGAGGGCTGCCATGGCTTCTACGACGACAATGGCGCGGGGTACGATGATCGGGTCGTGGCGTCCCTTGATGGAGATGTCGATCTCTTCACCAGACTGGTTGACGGTGTGCTGCGTCTGACTGATCGAAGGAGTTGGCTTGACCGCTACCCGGAAAATGACGGGAGAGCCGTCACTGATGCCGCCGAGCGTACCGCCGGCATGGTTCGTCGCCTTTGTCACCTCTCCGTCGGTCATGGTAAAGGCGTCATTGTTCGTGCTGCCGTTGGATGAGGCAGCGGCGAAGCCGTCACCGATCTCAAAACCCTTGATACTTCCGATGGAGAGCATGGCTTTGGCGAGATTTGCATCCAGTTTCTCAAATACCGGATCGCCGATTCCGGCGGGCATTCCGGTGATTCTGCACTCGATCACACCGCCGCAGGAATCCTGGTTTTTCATGCATTCATTCAGATAGGCCTGCGCTGCTTCGGCAGCAGCCGCGTCAGGCATGCCGACCGGATTTGACAGGGACTGCTCCAGATTAAACGCGGAGCGGTCAATCTGTACAGGACCGATGGCTGTCGCATAGGCGTGTACATCAATACCGAGCTCTTTTAACAACTTGGCGGCAATGGCACCGGCAGCCACCCGTCCGATGGTCTCCCGGCCGGAGGAGCGCCCGCCGCCCCGGTAATCACGAAAACCGTATTTTTCATCAAAAGTATAGTCTGCGTGTCCCGGACGGTAGTAGGTTGCGATATCGCCATAGTCACGGGACCGCTGGTCCGTGTTAAAGACGACCAGAGAGATCGGAGTGCCTGTCGTTTTTCCTTCGAAGACACCGGAGAGGATCTGTACTGCATCTGCCTCATTTCTTTGTGTGGTGAATCTGGACTGACCGGGCTTACGCCGGTCCAGATAGCTTTGGATATCTTCTTCGTTTAAAGGGAGTCCGGCAGGACAGCCGTCGATGACGACTCCGATGCCCTTGCCGTGGGATTCTCCCCATGTTGTGATTGTAAATAATCTTCCGTATGTGGAACCTGCCATGTCATACCTCCTGCATGCTGTTTGCAGCCGGCGCAACAAAAGCACCTGCTGATTTTCAATCAAAAATTTATGCTCGTTCAAGTATAATGGATCTTTCAAATAATTTCAATCTTTCTGCGGTAATCGTCCGGGTAACAGCTTCCGCATTTGTTCAAAAGGATGCTTCGGTAGATCTCTCCGGCAAACAGATCCTGCTTGAAATATAGGAGAGCTTCTGCAGATAGCAGATGTTCTGCTTCAGAAACGCGGGTAATAAGAGGCGACTGTGCGCTCAGCTTGATCTCATGTAAGAGCGGAGCGGCTGACTGACGAAAACCCAGTATCCGAAGATAGGGCAGTGTACCTTCCACAGAAATAAGCGGTGCGGGCATCCGGGCGGGAAGCTGCAACAGGATATGTGTCAGGGTACGGGCGATGCGCGCACGGGTGACACTCTTGTTTTTCAGCAGATCACAGAACCGGGAAAAGCTTTCATATACATCCATTTGATTGACGATCCGTGCAGACAGATCACTGCCGCAGTCCAGAAAATGTTCAAAGCCACTGCTCTTCTGCGTCAGCAGCGCATAGTGCAGCGGCAGAGATAAGTCATCCTCCTGCAAAAAACAATAGTTTCTGGCATAGTCTGATAAAAGCCGGCATACTTCCGCGGGAATCTGGCGGGCTTGTTCCAGTGCCGGCAATTCTCGTATGGGATCTTCCAAAAGGGATTTTCTGCAGGCGGAGGCGGAGGCAAATGTCCCGTCGGCCGGGGACGCGTCTTTCGAGCCGGAAGTGCAGGCGGTGTCATTGCTGTTATCAGAAGTGCTGTCCGTCTGTGGAACATTCGTGTCGTGATAGCGACCCAGACGTTTGATGGGGATCAGTTCCACGTCTGCGCAAAAGCGTTCCAGTGCGCGCATATATTCAAATGCCAGCAGATTGTTAGGTGTCTCAAGTAACGAAAGATCAAAATCTTTGCCATAGCATGATCTGACCGCCTCCACCCGTGCCTGTGCGTAGGGAATTCCTGCTGCGAGATGTTCTGCCAGTGCGGTTTGAAAATCCGCATGCTCATGTGCCAGTGTTCTTGCCAGACGGCGATAATTGTCGGAGCAGACAGATGTGTCTTCGCATCCGAAACTGATGGTGTCGATGATGCCGGTCGAGAGCAGGGCAGCGATGCCGGCACGCGCAAAGCCTTCAGCGCTTGCCGTGGAGCCGTATACCGGAAGCATCAGCACCAGATCAGCGCCGCAGGCAAGAGCCATGCGTGCCCGCGTGTATTTGTCCATTATGGCAGGCGCTCCGCGTTGCACAAAATCGCCGCTCATAACTGCGATGATAAAGTCACTGCCGCTCTGTTTGCGAGCCTGATCTATTTGATAGGCATGTCCGCTGTGAAATGGATTGTATTCTGCGATAATGCCGCAAACCTTCATGAGAAATCTCCTTCTTGATCACGAATAAAATGCTGTGCATTTTATTTTGTACAAAACATGATACCATCCAATTTGGCACTTGTCCACTTGAAATAAAAGGCGTATGATAGTAACAGATCATTAAAAAATTTAAAGGAGATATAGAAAATGAACGTATTAGTTATCAACTGTGGAAGTTCATCACTAAAATATCAGGTTATCGATTCAGAGTCAGAGCAGGTGCTGGCGAAGGGATTGTGTGAGCGTATCGGTATTGACGGAAGACTGGTGTACACACCCGCCGGCGGCGAGAAGGAAGTCAGTGATCTGGATATGCCGACGCATAAGCAGGCAGTTCAGTATGTCATTGACGCACTGACCAATGAGAAAACCGGTGTCATCAAGAGTCTGGACGAGATTGGCGCAGTCGGACACCGTCTCGTGCACGGCGGTGAGAAGTTCGCAAGCTCCACTGTGATCGATGATGATGTCATCAAGGCAGTAGAGGAGGTAAGCGACTTGGCTCCGCTTCATAACCCCGCAAACCTGATCGGTGTGCGCGCATGTCAGGAACTGATGCCCGGTACGCCGATGGTTGGTGTGTTTGACACTGCATTCCATCAGACGATGCCCATGGAGGCATATATGTACGGTCTTCCCTATGAGTATTATGAGAAGTATAAGGTGCGTAAATATGGTTTCCACGGCACCAGCCACAGCTTTGTGTCTAAACGTATGGCAGAGATTCTCGGCAAGCCGGTTGAGGATTTAAAGATTATTGTCTGCCACCTTGGCGGCGGCGCTTCTGTATGTGCAGTTAAAGGCGGCAAGTCCGTAGATACATCTATGGGTCTTTCTCCCTTAGAGGGTCTGATCATGGGAACACGTTCCGGTGATATTGATCCCTCCGCAATGGAGTTTATCTGCAAGAAAGAAAATCTGGATATCGATGGCATTATGGAGGTGTTAAATAAGAAGTCCGGTGTACAGGGCTTGTCTGGCGTGTCTTCTGATTTCCGTGATCTGCAGGCCGGTGCGGCAGAAGGAAACGAGCGTTGCGCGATGGCAGTTGATGTATTCTGCTACCGCGTGCTGAAATATATTGGTGCCTATGTGGCAGCCATGAACGGTGTGGATGCTATTGTGTTTACCGCAGGGCTGGGCGAGAACGATGAGATCGTTCGCCGCAAGATCGTCAGCCGCCTCGGTTACCTGGGAATCAAGCTGAATGATGAGGTAAATAATGCAAACAGAGGAAAAGAAGTAGAGATCTCAACCGCTGATTCCAAGGTTCCGGTATGGGTTGTACCCACCAACGAGGAGCTTGCGATTGCCCGTGAGACTGTTGCATTATTGAAGTAACATAAAAATAAGTAAAAATATTGTTGACAAACTTTTTCGCGATAGATATAATAGGAAAAGTGTGGATAGGAGACTGACCATGAAAATAGATATTTCCGATGTATATTCCTTAGATAATAAGGAAATAACCAGAAAAGTCCATGTAGACATGGCAGAATTTAAGTCCCGTCAGGGAACCTTTCCTATTCAGGCAGGTGAACCATTCGATTTGACAATCGCCAACGAGGAAGGCAAGCGGCTGCGACTTTCGGGCGAAGGAGATGTGACGGTTCAGATTCCATGTGATCGCTGTTTGCAGGAGGTAGATGTACCTTTTCATGTTGTGATTGAGAAGGTCATACGGATGCAGGATGCGTCTGATGAGACGGAGGACGACAGCGATGAGGCGGCTTCTTATATTGATGAGGAGCGTGTACTGGATGTGGATCGGCTGATCTTCAATGAGATTTTGGTGAACTGGCCGGCAAAGGTTTTGTGCAAGTCTGACTGCAAAGGGATTTGCCCGAAATGCGGCACGAATTTGAATTTAGCGACCTGTGACTGTGAACAGGGCGAGTTAGATCCGCGCATGGCACAGTTTCAGGATGTGTTTAATAAGTTTAAGGAGGTGTAACCGAATGTCAATCTGTCCCAAGAACAAGTCTTCAAAAGGTAGACGTGATAGAAGAAGAGCAAACTGGAAAATGACTGCTCCTACCTTAGTAAAGTGCAGCAAGTGTGGCGCGCTGATGATGCCTCACAGAGTATGCAAGAACTGTGGAACATACAATAAGAAAGAGATCATTCCTCAGGACTAATAAGGCTGAAAAAAGAGTCGCTTGCGGCTCTTTTTTTGTTTCATAGGAAATTACCGGGATTTTCTGTTGCTTTTTAGAATGAGTTATAGTATAGTCCTTTTAGACGCGCTGACCTTAGCGCATGAGGAGGAATGATATGTCAGAAAAAGTTCATGTGGCAGTAGATGCCATGGGTGGAGATAATGCGCCTGGTGAAATCGTAAAAGGTGCGGTCGATGCCGTGAAAGAACGCTCCGATATCAAAGTGACACTGGTCGGCCAGGAGAATGTGGTGGCTAAAGAGCTGGCGCAGTATGACTATCCGAAAGATCAGATTGAGACCAGGAATGCGACTGAGATGATTGCGATGGCAGAGCCGCCGGTAGCAGCGATTCGCAAGAAAAAGGATTCTTCGATTGTGGTCGGTCTCAATATGGTAAAGCACGACGAAGCAGATGCATTTGTGTCAGCCGGAAGTACCGGAGCGGTACTCGCGGGCGGGCAACTGATCGTCGGCAGAATACGGGGCATTGAACGCCCGCCTTTAGCGCCGCTGATTCCTACGGAAAAGGGTGTATCGCTGCTGATTGACTGTGGAGCGAACGTGGATGCCAGAGCATCGCATCTCGTGCAGTTTGCGCAGATGGGTGCTATCTACATGGAGCATGTCGTTGGAGTCAAAAACCCGCGGGTGGCGATTGTAAATATCGGCGCTGAGGAAGAAAAGGGAAATGCACTTGTCAAGGAAACATTTCCTCTGCTGAAGGAATGTTCCGGCATCAATTTTGTCGGAAGCATTGAGGCTCGCGAGATTCCGCATGGAGCGGCGGATGTGATCGTCTGTGAGGCTTTTGTCGGAAACGTGATTTTAAAATTGTACGAGGGACTGGCCGGTACACTGATCGATGTGATTAAAAAGGGACTCACGAGTACTGTGACGAGCACGATTGGTGCTGCCCTTGCAAAGCCTGCACTCAAAAAGACATTGAAGAGCTTTGACGCCACTGCATACGGCGGTGCACCGCTTTTGGGCTGTAAGGGACTGGTCGTAAAGACTCACGGCAGCGCGAAGGCGATCGAGGTAAAAAATTCGATTATTCAGTGTGTGACCTTTAAACAGCAGGCAATTAACGAAAAAATTAAAGAGAATATTCTCGCGTCAAACAGCGGGAAAGAAAATAAGGAATCATTATTATAAGCAGAAAGGGAAGGACGAGCAAATGGAACTGGAAAAGCTGAAGAAAATTATTGTGGAAGTGTTGAATGTAGACGAGGATGAGATCTCAGAGGAAACAACTTTCATCGATGATCTCGGAGCAGATTCTCTGGATATCTTCCAGATTATCATGGGAATCGAAGAAGAGTTCGATATTGAGATTCCTACCGAGGAAGCAGAAAAGATCAGCACAGTAGGCGATGCAGTTGAGCAGATCAAGAACGCATTGAACTAATTACTGGAACGAGTGTGCGAGTGAACAGTAACGACGGAGGCGCTGGTGAAAAGCACCTCCGTCTTTTCATCAAAAAAGGAGGGATCACGTGAAGAGACCAAGGGAATTACAGTCAGTGATCGGTTATCAGTTCAAGGAGGAGGGGCTATTGACCCAGGCACTGACACATAGCTCATACGCGAATGAAAAACATATGAAAAAGGGATCAGACAATGAGCGGCTGGAATTTTTGGGCGATGCGGTGCTTGAGATTGTATCGAGTGAATTTTTGTTCCAAAAGTATCCGGATCTGCCGGAGGGCGAACTGACCAAACTGCGTGCCAGTCTTGTGTGTGAGCCGACACTGGCGTTTTGCACACAGCCGCTTCATCTGGGCGATTATCTGTTGCTCGGAAAGGGCGAGGATATGACCGGAGGACGAAAGCGAAAATCAATTTTATCCGATGCACTGGAGGCAGTGATCGGCGCCATTTATCTGGATGGTGGTTTTGCTAGTGCAAAGGAGTTTATCTCCAAGTATATACTGACAGATACAGAGCATAAGCAGCTCTTTTATGATAGCAAGACTATCCTTCAGGAGGAGGTGCAGGGCAGCGATAAGGGAAGCCTGCACTATGAACTGGTGCGTGAGGAAGGACCTGACCATAACAAGCATTTTGTTGTGGCAGCCTATGTGGGCGAGGAACAGCTTGGTATGGGTGAAGGACCAACGAAAAAGGCAGCAGAGCAGCAGGCCGCCTATGAGACTTTGTTGAAGCTTCGCGGTTTAAACGGAGGGAATGCATGTATTTAAAAAGTATAGAGATTCATGGATTTAAATCCTTTGCCAACAAGCTGGTGTTTGATTTTCACAATGGTATCACCGGTATCGTGGGACCGAACGGTTCCGGAAAAAGTAACGTTGCAGATGCGGTGCGCTGGGTTCTGGGTGAGCAGAGCGCCAAGCAGCTGCGCGGAGCCAGCATGCAGGATGTCATCTTCGCGGGAACGGAAAATCGCAAACCATTGAGCTATGCTTACGTGGCGATCACGCTGGACAATTCCGATCATCAGCTTCCGGTGGACTATAATGAGGTGACGATCGCCAGGCGGGTGTATCGTTCCGGAGAGAGTGAATATCTGCTGAACGGCAGTCCGTGCCGTCTGAAAGATGTCAACGAGCTGTTTTACGATACCGGAATCGGTAAGGAGGGATACTCCATTATCGGCCAGGGTCAGATCGACAAGATCTTAAGCGGAAGACCTGAGGAGCGACGGGAACTGTTTGACGAGGCGGCAGGTATCGTAAAGTTCAAGCGCAGAAAAGCAACGACACAAAAGAAACTGGATTCCGAGCGGGAAAATCTGGTGCGCATTAACGATATTCTGGCAGAGCTGGAGCGCCAGATCGGACCGTTGGAGCGTCAGGCAGAAAAGGCGCGGGTTTATTTAAAGAAAAAAGAAGAACTGAAAAATTATGATGTCCATTCCTTCCTGATGGAAATGGATCATATGGAAGAGCAGGCCAAGTCGCTGGAGGAAAAATACCGGATCGCGGCAGAGCAGTTGGCAGATACAAAGGAAAAGAAAGTAAAGAATGAGACTGCCTACAATGAGTTGCAGGATACGATTCGCGCCATGGACGAGCAGATTACTGCCACCCGGGATGAGATCGCAGGTACCAGTGTCACGAAGGGAAAGCTGGAGGGCGAGATCAATGTTTTAAAGGAGCAGATTCATACGGCACAGATGTCCGATGAGCATTACCGCAGTCGTATGAGTGCCATTGAGACGGAGCGCGCGGAGCGCGAGAGCCAGAAGACCTCTTATGAGGAAGAAAAGAAAAGCCTTGATGAACAGCTTTCAGCCATTACGAAAAAACGACAGACCTTACAGGACCGGTTGGCCGAGGTACAGGCAAAGATTAGTGAGTGTAATGCCGGCATTGAGAAGGGAAAAAATGAGATTATCGAGCTGCTCAATAATCGCGGAAACATTAAATCCAAAGGGCAGAAATACGACACCATGCTGGAGCAGATCAATATTCAGAAGGCACAGCTGACCAAACGCCGCCTGCAGCGAAAGAGTGAGGAATCCGGCTTTGAACAGGAACTGGCACGCTGCGAGGAGGAATTAAAGACGGTTCAGGGTCAGAATGCCGATCTGCAGCAGGAGATCGCCTCTCTTGAGGAGAAGGAGCGCGAATGGCAGAAAAAGCTTGGCAGCACCCGCAGTGAGCTGGAGGAGGCGACCGTTTCCTTCCACAAAAAGCAGTCGCGTCTGGAATCGCTGCAGAATATCGCGGAGCGTTACGAGGGCTACGGTGGCAGCGTGCGCCGTGTCATGGAGAAAAAGGATGAGATTTCCGGTATTCATGGCGTGGTGGCTGATCTCATGAAGGTCGAGAAAAAATATGAGACAGCAGTGGAAACCGCACTTGGAGGAAACATCCAGAACGTTGTTACCGAGGATGAGGAGACCGCGAAGAAACTCATTTCCTATTTGAAGAAAAATCGTCTCGGACGTGCAACATTCCTGCCGCTCACCAGTGTAAAAGGTGGAGACAACAGCAAGTATACAAAAGCACTGGGAAAACCCGGGGTGCTTGGAATGGCAAATGAGCTGGTAAAGACAGATGCCGTGTACGACGGTGTTATGGCATATCTGTTGGGCCGGGTGGTCGTGGTGGATACGATCGACCATGCGATCACTCTTGCAAAGGAATTTCACTATTCGTTACATATTGTGACTCTGGAAGGTGAGTATTTAAGCCCCGGAGGTTCCATGGCAGGTGGTGCGTTTAAAAATAACAGCAATCTGCTGGGACGAAACCGCGAGCTTCAGGAGCTGGAAAAAACGACCGGAGCGCTTCGTGAGGAGATCGCGGCGAAGAAAAACCGGATTGAGGATATAAAGACAGCCCGGGAACTTTTGAAGAGTGATCTGGAGGAGGCACGCGAAAAGCTGCAGCAGGGATATCTGGCAGCGAATACCGCAAAGCTGAATTATAACCGCGCAAAGGAGCAAAAGGAGCAGAGCGAGAAGGTATTTACCGGTCTGATCATGGAGGCGAAAGAGTTAGAAGCCAGACAGGCACAGATCGAGCTCGACAAAGAGCAGATCGCAGGGGAACTCTCTGATGCGGATAAGCGCGAAAAAGAGATCGAGGAGGAGAGTGAACGACTGCAGGCTGTTTTAGATGAACAGATTTATCTGGAGGAGAGCGCGACGAAGGAATTTTCCGCGATTCAGATTGATGAGTCGAATTTCCGGCAGAAGATTGAATTTGTGTGGGAAAATCTCGATCGTGTAAACGGTGAGCTGCAAAAGCTCGCAGATGAAGCGAAGCAGCTGACGGAGGGGTTGAATCAGTCCAAGGAGGACGTGGAGAAAAAGACGGCACAGATCGAACAGATTCGTCAGACCATTCTTGCCGGAGACGACAACTACGCGCGTTTAGAGCAGCAGTTGAAGGAAGCTGTGGCAAAGAAGGAGGCACTCTCTGAGGATAACAAGAGCTTTTATCAGAAGAATGATGAGCTGTCCTCTCAGATCAGTGATCTGGAAAAAGAGATTTTCCGATTGAACAATGGGCAGGAAAAACTCGCGGAGGCGAAGGAATATCAGACCTCCTATATGTGGAATGAGTATGAACTGACTTATCACAATGCGCTTGCGCTGCGCAGTGAGGATACCTATACACTGCCGGAATTGAAAAAACTGATCTCCGGGGTGAAAGACGAGATTCGAAAGCTGGGCGATGTTAATGTCAACGCTATTGAGGACTTCAAGGAACTGGATGAGCGCTATACCTTCTTAAAGACGCAGCACGATGATCTGATTGAGGCGGAGCAGACGCTGATGAAGATTATTGAAGATCTGGATGCGGGCATGCGTAAGCAGTTTACCGAGAAGTTTGCTGATATCCAGCGGGAGTTCGATAAGGCATTTAAAGATCTTTTTGGCGGCGGAAAGGGAACACTGGAGCTTTTGGAGGATGAGGAGCATGATCTGCTGGAGTGCGGCATCCGCATTATCGCACAGCCACCCGGAAAGAAACTGCAGAATATGATGCAGCTCTCCGGAGGAGAAAAATCGCTGACGGCGATTGCGCTGTTGTTTGCAATCCAGAATTTAAAGCCGTCACCCTTCTGTCTGCTGGACGAGATCGAGGCGGCGCTGGACGATTCCAACGTGGACCGGTTTGCAAAGTATCTGCATAAGCTGACAAATAATACACAGTTTATCGTTATCACCCATCGACGCGGTACGATGAATGCGGCGGACCGCCTGTACGGTATCACCATGCAGGAGAAGGGCGTTTCCACGCTCGTATCCGTGAACCTGATTGAAGCAGATCTGGATGAATAGACGCAGCAGATTTATGAGTGGCGTTGAACAGTTAGATATGGAGGCAGAAGGATGGAGCAGGAAGAAAAGAAAAAAGGCTTTTTTGGCAGACTGGTCGCCGGATTGACAAAGACCAGAGATAATATCGTAAAGGGAATCGATTCCGTATTCAGCGGCTTTTCCCATATTGATGATGATTTTTACGAGGAGATTGAGGAGATCTTAGTCATGGGCGATCTGGGTGTCCATGCCACGGAAAGTATTATTGAGAATTTGAAACAGCAGGTGAAGGAACAGCATATCAAGGAGCCGGCGGACTGCAAGGAGCTTTTGATCGAGAGCATCAAAAAGCAGATGGATGTGGGAGAGACGGCATACCGTTTTGAAAACGAGCAGTCTGTGGTCATGGTGATCGGCGTGAACGGTGTCGGAAAGACGACCTCTGTCGGAAAGCTGGCAGGCAAGCTCAAGGCACAGGGCAAAAAAGTCGTTCTGGCGGCGGCGGACACCTTCCGCGCGGCTGCGGGCAGCCAGCTTGAGGAGTGGGCAAACCGCGCCGGTGTGGAGATGATCGGCGGACAGGAGGGCGCAGATCCCGCTTCCGTTGTCTATGATGCGGTGGCGGCGGCAAAGGCGCGTCACGCGGATGTGCTGTTGTGCGATACGGCGGGACGCCTGCATAATAAGAAAAATCTGATGGAGGAGCTGAAAAAGATCAACCGCATTATTGACCGGGAGTATCCGGAGGCGTTTCGTGAAACTCTGGTTGTTTTGGACGGCACCACCGGACAAAATGCGCTGTCACAGGCAAAACAGTTTGCGGAGGTGGCAGATATCACAGGTATTATTCTGACAAAGATGGATGGCACGGCAAAGGGCGGTATCGCGGTGGCGATACAGTCAGAGCTTGGCATACCGGTGAAATATATCGGTGTGGGTGAGTCCATTGACGACCTTCAGAAGTTTGATTCCAATGATTTTGTAAACGCGCTCTTTGACAGAGGCGATAAGGAGGATTAAGATGCTGACATTAGATAAATTTGAGGAAGCCAGTGAGAAGGTGCGGGAGGTTACACTGGAGACAAAGCTTGTTTACAGCGATTATCTGAGCAATCTCACCGGAAATAAAGTGTATTTAAAACCGGAAAACATGCAGTTTACAGGTGCCTACAAGGTGCGCGGCGCCTATTACAAGATCAGTACCCTCACCGATGAGGAACGCGCAAAGGGACTGATCACGGCTTCTGCCGGAAATCACGCGCAGGGCGTGGCATACGCGGCAAAGTGTTATGGCTGCAAGGCGACGATCGTGATGCCGACCACCACACCGCTCATCAAAGTCAACCGCACAAAAAGCTATGGCGCGGATGTCGTTCTGTACGGAGATGTGTATGACGAGGCCTGCGCGCATGCATTAGACCTGGCCAAGGAGCACGGCTATACGTTTATTCATCCTTTTGATGATCTGGCGGTGGCCACCGGACAGGGCACGATTGCCATGGAGATCTTCAAAGAGCTGCCGCTGGTGGAGTACATCCTCGTTCCCATTGGTGGAGGCGGACTGGCGACCGGTGTATCCACGCTGGCAAAGCTGTTAAACCCTAAGATCAAGGTCATCGGTGTGGAACCTGCCGGCGCGAACTGTATGCAGGTATCTTTTAAAGAGGGAAAGGTGACAACACTTCCGTCGGTCAACACGATTGCGGATGGTACGGCGGTTAAGACGCCGGGCGAGAAGATATTCCCGTACATTAAGAAAAATCTGGACGATATCATCACCGTTGAGGATGATGAGCTGATCGTGGCATTTCTTGACATGGTGGAAAACCACAAGATGATCGTGGAAAATTCCGGACTGCTGACGGTGGCGGCGTTAAAGAAATTAAAGGCAAAAAATAAGCGTGTCGTATCGATCTTAAGCGGAGGCAACATGGATGTGATCACCATGTCCTCTGTGGTTCAGCAGGGACTGATTTTCCGTGACCGCATCTTTACCGTATCCGTGCTGCTTCCCGATAAGCCGGGTGAGCTGTGCAAGGTGTCCGGACTGATCGCGGATGTACAGGGTAACGTCATCAAGCTGGAGCATAACCAGTTTGTCAGCACGAACCGCAGCGCGGCAGTGGAACTGCGCATCACCTTAGAGTGCTTTGGAACCGAGCACAAGGAGCAGATCATGGGAGCGCTGGAGAAGGAGGGCTACCGCCCGAAGCTGGTGCGGACCACATTATAATAGTTGCAAACAAAGGGGCGGGAGATCATACGTTTTTGAGCAAGGAGAAATGCATATGAAGAAACAAGTAGGGAAAAACAAATGGTTAAAAGGACTGTTTTTTGCAGCCTTTTCTTGTTTCATTGTCATCATGGGTCACAGTGCTGCAGATGCTGCAGAGACATCGGGCTTTTATGAGTATTACACAGAAACAAATGAGGGTGTAAAGATTGCTGTGATCAGCAAATATAATGGTGTGGCATCCGAACTCACCATTCCGTCAAAGCTGGGTGGTGGTAAGGTTACGAAAATAAGCAGTGGAGCTTTTGCGGGAAATGATGATTTGGTGAAGGTCACATTGCCCGGTAGTGTCACATCCATTGGTGACAGAGCTTTTAGCGGGTGTAGTAATCTGAAGACCATCAATCTGGGAAAAGTAGAACATGTCGGAGCGTATGCTTTTTTTAATACGGCGTTGAAGAGCGCACAGATGACTTCCGTCCAGACGATTGACAAGGAGGCATTTAAAAATTGTGCGAGCCTGACAACGGTTAATTTTGGAACGCACGAAGTGTTATCGATTGCTGAAGAAGCATTTCGGGGAACGGCAGTGAAAAAAGTCGCTTTGAACTGTTGGAAATTTGTGAATTTGAGGTCTGGTATTTTTAGGGATTGCGAACAGCTGGAATCAGTGGCAGTCACCACACGGGGTGGGGACATTCCCGATGATATGTTCAATCATTGTACTGCGCTGACATCGGTTGCTTTGGATGATAATATCACGCATATTGGTGATCAGGCATTTCAAGGCTGTACCTCTTTGCGTACGATTCGTCTCCCACAAAAACTGACCGAATTAAATACCGGAAATTGTTATGGTATTTTCTCTGATTGTACAGCATTGGAATCCATAGATATTCCTGCCAGCGTCCGCATATTGGATTTGGATACGTTTTATAATTGCCCCTCTTTGAAAAAAGTGACTTTGCATGAGGGGTTATTGACCATCTGTACTTCAAAGGGCTCGAAGGAGACCGATCTTGCACAATGGAAGATAGAGATTCCAAAAACGGTGCAAAGCGTAGATTTCGGTGCTTATACTGTGTCACACATGGTTCTTCCAAACAGTGTAGAAAATCAGCGGATTAGCGCCTTTCATCCCAATTTGATCTCATTCAGTTATTATAAAGATTCTCCGTGTGCAGAATATTATTGTGATGAAAAGATCGCGGTAGCGTTAGATCCGGTTCCGGCAACGAAGCTGACGTTGGATCAAACATCAGTGACCATGCAGGCGGGAGATGAGTTCCAGGTGAAGTCTTCCATGTCACCTGCAAATACGACGGATGCCGTTACATGGAGCAGCACAAATACAGAGATTGCAGAGGTGAACGGCTGCGGAGTCATCAAAGCAAAAAAAACAGGTACGATTGTGATTCAGGCAAAGTCAACGAATGGGTGCACTGCTGATGTAAAGGTGAATGTCAAGCCGGGACCTTCAGAACTCACATTGAATTGCTGGAGTGAAGATTTAGGTGTCGGTGAGACCATTACATGTAAAGCTACGGTAGACAAAGCTGCTTATAATAAAAAGGTTACATTTGAAAGCAGCAATCCGGCCATCGCAAGTGTAGATAAAAACGGAAAAGTAAAAGCTTTGAAAAATGGAGATGTAACCATCACAGCAATTGCTTCTAATGGTTTAAGTAAAAGTTTTTCAGTGCATGTGATGAATGCACCGAAAAAGGTGTCCTTGCAGGCGGACAGCAAGACCGTCAGGGTTAAAAATTCACTTTACCTGCGTGCGATTTTACCGGAATATAGCGCATCTCATAAGCTGACGTACACCAGCAGTAATAAGAAGATTGCCACCGTTTCCGGAAAAGGTGTGGTAGTTGGAAAGAAAACGGGAACGGTTACGATCACTGTGAAGACGTTTAACGGAAAGACTGCCAAGATCAAGATCAAGGTTGTGAAATAATTGGCTCTTCGTTTTTAAAAGTGTTTTTTCATCTACTCATTCATTCTGAACATTTCCATATATGTAACTTCGGTTAGTCTTTACATAGTTTCCGCTTTCGAAAAATAAAAATATTTATGTTTTTGAAAGCGATCTCTTGTATATACTATTTACAGAGAGTATAATAAGGACAATGAAGCAGTTTCAAGAAATGAAAAAACTTCAATTTTTGAAAGTAGGTCACTATATGAAAACAATTACGAGAGCAAAGTATCTTGATAGAATCATTGAACTGAACGGCACCCCTGATATAAAAATCATCACAGGTATTCGTCGTTCCGGTAAATCAAAATTGATGCAGGCATATATCGAATACTTGAAAGTTCATTTTGAAAATATCAACATTATCTTCATTGATTTTATGGATTTGGCGTATGAGGAAATAAAGGAATATCATGCGCTGCACGCTTATGTGGAGGAACATTATCAGCCTGGAAAAATAAACTATCTTTTTGTTGATGAAGCCCAAATGTGTTCGAAATTTGAGTTGGCAATCAACAGCCTTTATTCGAAAGGAAAGTACGACATCTATGTCACCGGTTCCAATGCCTTTTTGCTGAGTGCGGATTTGGCAACTCTTTTCACTGGTCGCTATATTGAAATCCATGTGCTTCCTTTTAGCTTTCAGGAATATTGCCAGTATTACGATGATGTCACAGATAAGGATAAGCTCTTGGATGATTATACTATCAAGGGCGGTCTGGCAGGTTCTTATGCTTACAGAACAGAGAAAGACAGGATCAACTATATCAAGGAAGTCTATGAAACGATTGTCACAAGAGATCTGGTGCAGAAATACGCTCTGCCGGATACTTTGGTCTTGCAGCGTCTGAGCGAGTTCCTGATGGACAACATTAGTAATCTGACTTCTCCCAATAAGGTTAGTCAGATGCTGACAGTAAATGAGACCCCGACCAATCATGTAACCATTGGCAAGTACATCAAGTATTTGTGCAATGCTTACGTGTTTTATGACATGAAACGATATGACATTCGTGGTAAGAAATATCTTGAAAGTTCTGAGAAGTTCTATTTGTGTGATACCGGGATTCGATATGCAATACTTGGTAGCAGAAATATGGATTATGGAAGAGTCTATGAGAATATGGTCTGCATGGAACTGATTCGCCGTGGATACGATGTCTATGTTGGAAAGCTATATCAAAAAGAAATTGACTTTGTTGCTCAGAGGGGAAGCGAGAAAATTTACATTCAGGTGAGCGATAACATTGCGGGACAGGAAACCTTGGAGAGAGAATGTTCTCCGCTGCTTCAAATTCGAGATGCCTACCCCAAAATGCTCATTGCCAGAACCAGGCATCCGAAATATAGCTATGAAGGAATTGAGGTTCACGATATAGCTGATTGGTTGCTACAAGGATAAAAAACATTGTTTAAGGTTACGTTAAGGTGATTCCCATTGTACCTTAAGATTCTCCTGTTATACTATGAGACATAGAAAACAAAAAGAAAAATATTCCGGAATTTATGGCAAATGCGGTAGAGAGCTCTCCACAATGAGATGGAGAGCTCTTCTGTTTCATAGGAAATTTCTCCGAATTTCCTATGAAACAAAATGCTCCGCAAGGATGCGCACCTCGCGGAGATGAAGTATATGCTTCGTATACCGCCCGGGCGCGAAAGAGTCGCATGCGACTCTTTCATGTATCTTACCACCTTAAAAGTGCCGTTTAACGGAAAAGCGGTTGTTTTTTTCCGCAGTTATATTATAAAGAGAACATGGACGCACGAAGGAAAGTAAGCGTTTCTGGACAGCAGGGAGTGAATGCAGATGAAAGTGACATTACAGCAGATATCAGGAGGGATAGCTGGTAGCTACCCTGGGCTGCACGCTGATCTACACAGCGGTCAGTTATGTACTCCGCTGGTATGACAGGAAAATGGGGGTTACAATTCTGTTTCTATTTTATATGATCTTTTGTTATGTCTGTGCGTTTTTATTGTATAAGGTAAAACGCGATATTGACACAAAAATGCTGAACAAAGATCTGGAGGATTTCAAGAAAAAGATGAGGAGGAAAAACGATGAAACAGGGACAGACAAGGGAATATGCGATTGATATTCAGAAGCTGACAAAAACCTATGGGAAGGCAAGAGGCGTCACGGAGCTCACGCTGCAAGTGGAAAAGGGGGATATCTTCGGATTTTTAGGGCCGAACGGCGCAGGAAAGTCCACGACGATCCGAAGTATTCTCGGATTGATCAACTTTCAGTCGGGGAGTGCGCGGATCCTCGGAATGGATGTGAAAGAAAACCACAAAGAAATATTGAAGAAGATCGGTTACATGCCGTCTGAGGCAATGTTTTATCCTTCCATGAAGGTTGACGATGTGTTAAAATTTGCGGCAGACATGCACAAAAAGGAATGCTCCGAAGAGCGCAGGATGCTCTGCGAGCGGCTGGAGGTGCCGGTAGATAAAAAAATCGATGAACTGTCTCTGGGAAACCGCAAGAAAGTCAGTATCGTCTGTGCCATGCAGCATAAGCCGCAGCTGTTTATCTTTGATGAGCCTACCAGCGGACTGGATCCGCTGATGCAGGCGGAGTTTTTTAACCTGATCCTGGAATATAACACACAGGGCGCGACTTGCTTTCTGTCCTCCACGTATTGTCAGAGATCAAGAAATATTGTCACCACGCGGCGATCATCCGCGATGGGCGGCTGATCTGTACGGATACCGTGGAAAATCTGACAAAAACAAATGCAAAACGGATCCATATGATCAAAGATGGTGTAGAGGAAAGCTTTGTTTTCCGGGGAAATCTCGATGAGCTGTTCGCCGGTTTTGCGGGACACCATATTGAGGATATCGTGATCGAGGAACCGGAGCTGGAAGAGATCTTTATGCATTATTACGAGGGAGGGATGAACAATGACGCTATATAGACACGAAATGAAAATGAATCTGAAAAGTCTGATCATATGGACACTCTGTGTGGGTGGGATGTGCTTTGGATGTATCCTGCTGTATACGAGCCTTGAGGATTCGCTGCAGGAGATCGCGGATGTCTATGCCAATATGGGGGCCATGTCTACCGCACTTGGCATGGATAAAATGAGTCTGGCAACGCTGACCGGCTTTTATGCCACTGAGATCGCAATGATGCACGGACTGGGCGGCGCGATGTTTGCGGCAGATATGATGTGCCGGATCATTCCCACCATTGAAAATGTAAAATATCTCACACCCTTTTACTATTCCAACGGCGCGGACATTTTCACAAACGGCGAGATCGACGGGGTGATGATGGCAATCGGTATCGGGATGTTGTGCGCGGCATTTGTGGCAGCATTTTTGAAATACGGGAAAAAAGATCTGGCAGCCTGATGTATTGCATCATAAAATATTTAGAGGTGACAAGAAAAAATGCTTGACACCTCTTTTTTCTTGTAGTATGATAGCTAAGGTTTGAGAGAAAAGGTGTGAAACTTATGGCATCAGATATGGAACCAAAAGTAAGGCAGACATACCTCTATGACTTTTACGGCGAATTGTTAAACGAGCACCAGAGAAAGATTTTCGAGGCGTTTGTGTTTGACGATCTCTCCCTCGGTGAGATTGCCGAGGAGCAGGATATTTCCAGGCAGGCAGTGTTTGATCTTGTCAAGCGCTCCACGAAAAAGCTGGAGGAATATGAGAATAAATTGCATCTCATGGAACGCTTTCTGGAGCTCCGGGAAAAGGCAGTAGGTATTCGCCAAAGGGCAGAAGCCTATGAGCACAGTCATGAGGAACGTTTGCTTACGGAGATCAAAGAGCTCTCAGGTGAGATTATAAAGGAATTATAGCGTATGGCATTTGACGGTTTATCAGAAAAACTTCAAAATGTTTTCAAGAATCTGCGAAGCAAGGGCCGCTTGACCGAGGAGGACGTAAAGGTTGCCTTGAAGGAAGTCAAGATGGCGCTTTTGGAGGCAGATGTTAATTTTAAAGTTGTCAAGCAGTTCACAAAAACCGTGCAGGAGCGGGCAATCGGCGCTGACGTGATGAACGGACTGAACCCCGGACAGATGGTCATCAAGATCGTAAACGAGGAGATGACCGCGCTCATGGGTTCCGAGACAACGGAGATCGCCCTTCGCCCGGGCAAGGAGATCACAGTCATCATGATGGCAGGTCTTCAGGGAGCCGGTAAGACGACGACCACTGCAAAGCTGGCAGGAAAGTTCAAGCAGAAGGGCAAAAAGCCGCTTCTGGTAGCCTGCGATGTATATCGTCCGGCAGCAATTGAACAGCTGCAGATCAACGGCGAGAAGCAGGGTGTGGAGGTATTCTCCATGGGAGATAAAAACTCTCCGGTGGACATTGCCAAGGCAGCGATTGAGCACGCGCGTAAAAATGATTTTAATATCGTTATTCTGGATACAGCCGGACGTCTTCACGTGGATGAGGATATGATGGCAGAGCTTGTCTCCATCAAGGAGCAGGTGGATGTGGCACAGACGATTCTCGTTGTGGACGCGATGACCGGTCAGGATGCGGTCAACGTGGCAAAAACCTTCGACGAGACGATCAGTATTGACGGTGTGATCCTGACAAAGCTGGACGGTGACACCAGAGGTGGTGCGGCACTTTCCATCCGGGCAGTGACCGGAAAACCGATTCTCTATGTCGGTATGGGTGAGAAGCTTTCCGATCTGGAGCAGTTTTATCCCGATCGTATGGCATCCCGTATCTTAGGCATGGGTGATGTGCTCACACTCATCGAGAAAGCACAGGAGCAGCTCGATGACAACAAGGCAAAGGAGATGGAGCAGCGCTTAAAAAAAGCAGAATTCTCCTTTGACGATTATCTGGAGTCCATGAACCAGATGAAAAAAATGGGAGGTCTCTCCAAAGTGCTTGGCATGATGCCGGGCATGGGCGGTGCGCAGATGGCAGAGATAGAGAATGCCATGGATGAAAAAAAGATGGCGCGCATCGAGGCGATCATTTATTCCATGACGCCGCAGGAGCGGGCG
>JALELN010000158.1 GCA_022771765.1 Lachnospiraceae bacterium
ACCGAATGCCAAAGCTCTGTCAAGGTTTTCCGCGTAAAGTAGTACATTGTCACGCGGGGAACGGTTGTATGTTCGAGTGGCAGGCGTGGTTTTGAGATAGTGGTGGATAGAAGTTCATGGAGGTTTTGCATGAAAAAAGAGGTTAAATTTGAGAAAAAGCATATCGAATGGCTGTACGTGCTGCTGGTGATCGGCGCGCTGGCGGTGGGCGGCACGGCACTTTTTGTGCTTCCGCAGCAGTCGTATTCAGAAGCGGAAAATCGCTATCTTACAAAGCGACCGCACATTTCAGCGGATGGAATCTTCTCCGGCGAGGTGCAGCGTGATCTGACAGCGGCGGCAAGCGACCAGTTTCCGGCGCGTGACCGGTGGATGCAGATCGCAACGACGAGTCAATATCTGCTCTACCACCGCGAGATCAACGGCGTGTATGTGGGGAAGGATCACTATCTGTTCGACAAGACCACAGATAGTGAACTTTCGAAGAAAAATTACGAGACGAATCTGAAATACATTACAGCCATGAAGGAAAATACAGAGGCGGATGTATCAGTGATGCTCATTCCATCACCGGGTACGGTACTGAAAGACAAATTGCCGACGCGGGCAGTGATCTATAATCCGACTCCTTACGAGGAACTGGGTGAGCAGATCTGCGAGACAGATAGTGTGCGTTGGGTACAGACAAGAGATGCATTGGAGCGGGCAGCCAGGGACAGCTTTGATCAGATCTATTTTTGCACGGATCATCACTGGACGACAAACGGTGCCTATGTGGGAGCACAGATTTATTTGGAGACTCAGAACATTCAGATTGCGGAACAGAAACACTTTGATGTGCAGACCGTGAGGGAGGATTTTTTCGGTACGCTGTACTCCAAAGTGGCAGGACTGCCCGGAGCACGTGCAGATGAACTGGAACTTCCCCAGGCACTGCCGGAACATCTCGTGATTGATGCAGACGGAGCACCGGCGGATGCGCTGGGCGTTGACGGCAAAAAGACGATGCCAAAACTTACCGGCATCTATGATCTGACCAAGCTGGAAATGAAAGATAAATATGCAGTTTATTTTGGGGGAAATTACGGAAAGATCACCATCAAAAATCCGCAGGCGGAAGGAAAGGGAACGCTTCTGATCATCAAGGATTCTTACGCCAACAGCATGGTGCCGTATTTTCTGGATAACTATGAGCAGATCACAATGATCGATCTGCGCTATTACAATGAATCCGTACCTGAACTTGCAGCTGAAGGCTGGGATGAGGTACTCGTGTGCTATGAGATGAGCAACTTCATCAAGGATCGGAATCTTTTTAAACTCGTACGGTAATGCGACTGCAAGAACCTGTTATATTTTACTGTTAAAATATTCCTGGGTTACTTGCAGCTGCTTTTTTAATATTTCTCTCCACATGTGGGTATGGATTTCACCAGAGCCTTTAGAAACTTTGGTTAAACGAATGTTCCCGTTTTCATCAATTTTACGGTAATAATAATGGTCGGTATCTTTATATAATTCCCATCCATCCCGCTCACAAAATCTTTTTAGTTCTCTCCATCGCGGCATTCTATCATGTCTCCTATCTGCGCTGGGTTGTCTGTAATCAATGCCTTGAAAATATACGGGATATGCGGTTTGCGATTTGGACTGTGGGACATATTCTCGTAATCGTTATAATAATCGGCAGAGTAATCCAGAATGGACTTGCCAAGAAGCAGTCGGGCTTCTTGCTCATCTTTTCCGTTTTCCACCAGATCAATCTCATTTAATGACAGTGTCACAGAGCCGTCATTTTCAACAAAACGCTGCGCCGTAAAATGATAAGCAGACAATATTTGAGACATGATATCGAGATTTGAAAACCACATGCGGTCTCGCGTACGTTTAATAAATTTAGGCTTGTTGTGGATAACGCTGTCGCAGACAGCGCTCCATTCTTTTCTTACAGTGGTAGCTTGTTCCATTATCATTTCAATCATCTCCTTTGATACCTCCATTATAATAAAAAGTGTACATAATGTCAATTCTGTACACTTTTTATTATATGAGATAGGATGAATTTTATTCTCTGTATTCAAATTATATTTAAAAAAAAGGTATTTTCGTGTAGTATTTTACCAGGCACCTACGTTTGGTTTTATGTAAGTACCTCAAAGAAGCTGTGGTGACGACCGCAGCGGGCGCGCAGAGGAGAAAACAAATGTTACTATTTTTAGCAATGTTGGATACGGTGGAGGAGCAAAGCAAATTCACGCTTCTCTACGAGAAATACCGCTACCTCATGTGGTATGTGGCAAAAGATATCTTAAAGGACAAGGATCTGGCGGAGGATGCCGTGCAGGAGGCATTTCTGGCGCTGACGAAGCATCTCGACCAGGTGGAGGAGGTGGACAGTCCGCGCACGAAGCGGTTTCTGGTGACGATTGCAAAGAGCAGGGCGATCGATCTTCTGCGCAGGGAAAAGCGCGCGGAATTCACAGAATATGAGGAGGCGCTGGGTGATGAACCGGACAGAAATGACACGCTGGATACATATTTGCAGACAGAGTCTTACGAGCAACTCGTGGAGGCGATCCGCAGCCTGGATGAAAACTACCGGGTGGTTCTGGAGTGCCGCTATCTGCACGAACTGTCGGAAAAAGAGACGGCGGGCGTGCTTGGGCTGGCAGAAAAAACGGTAAACGTGAGAACCTACCGGGCGAGAAAAAAATTGAAGGAAGTGCTTGCACAGGATCAGGGAGGTAACGTATGAGTCTAATTGTTCGGGACAGGTCGAAGCGGAACCGCGCAGACCGTGAGAATATGATTCAGGTGTGCAAAAATCCCATCGTCGAAGACGATTTTCATGGATTTTTGCATCGTAACTGTGAAGGTACTGAACAGTTACTAATGGAAGCACTGGCAGATGCGATGGACCGGGATCTG